>NZ_JAUBUN010000004.1:64489-120685 GCF_036702665.1 Microcoleus sp. Aus8_D2 | reverse complement strand
TGAGACTGCGATTGCTCCAACTCTGTCTGAGTTTGGTGCAACTGAGACTGCGATTGCTCCAACTCTGTCTGAGTTTGGTGCAACTGAGACTGCGATTGCTCCAACTCTGTCTGAGTTTGCTCTAATTCTGTCTGAGTTTGGTGCAACTGAGACTGCGATTGAGTCAATTCTGTCTGAGTTTGGTGCAACTGAGAATGCGATTGCTCCAACTCTGTCTGAGTTTGGTGCAACTGAGACTGCGATTGCTCCAACTCTGTCTGAGTTTGCTCTAATTCTGTCTGAGTTTGGTGCAACTGAGACTGCGATTGAGTCAACTCTGTCTGAGTTTGGTGCAACTGAGAATGCGATTGCTCCAATTCTGTCTGAGTTTGATGGAGTTGAGACTGCGATTGCTCCCATTGCCCCCGAAGATCGTGTGGTCTGTGGTAAAATAAAGGCGCAGGTTCGACATCTAAGTTTAAATGAAAATCGTTTGAAAGCTTGGTAAGTTCTATAACAGCGATCGCATTTGAGTAAGGGAAGGGATAGTTGTATTCAGCATCGCTAACTTCTAAACCATCTACTTCTGCCCACAGCATCTGAGCTTTATCCCAGATTGGATTTCTATCAATCTGTTTCAGGAAATTTGTAGATATCGCTTCTTTAGGAACTCCATATTTTTTTAATTGAGCTAAATACTGTCCGCTGAACTGAATGTACCAATCCCCATCTGTCAGAGTTCCAAAAGGGACAGTAATCAAAGCTTTTCCACCAACATCAAGTAAGTCGTATATTTTGGCGATCGCTTTCAGGGGAGCTTCTAGGTCGCGGTTCTCTATATGTTCGCCATAGGTGCCAGAAGGCTCTTCTTGCTGCCCTATATGTTCTACTGTTGAAATACAAACTACAGCATCAAATTTTTCTGCCGATCGCAGATCCATTAAATCTTCATTGTCTACACCAAGCTCATTTTCAAACTTGTCTACTATTTTTCTTCTAATAATTCCCGTATGTTCGCTGAGCGCATTTTCATAATAAGCCAGTACATTTCCAACTTCAAGAATCCGGTCTTTTTTGTCTAGACTTGCTAAGAAATCAAACGCGGTCGGAACTTCAACCGTTCTTTCTGTTGGATTGTTGTATCTGATTCGGTTGTAATACAGATCTTTTCCATTTAAACTAAAGGTTCTTTGCCATTCAGTCATAATCAAACCCTCACTTTTTTCCAAATTTCAACTCTGTTTAAATTGTAGAGAAGCATTGAGCGAGCATGACAGCGGAGAAATTTCGATGATAAATCAAGATTCCTTGTCTCGCTCCCACTCATACCACAATAATACAACCCAATCGCGAACTTTGCTATTCTACCTAATAACATTAAATTTTAAGTCATAATATCATGTTCGGTTAATCAGTTATTATTTCAGTGCGAGCGTCCCGCTCGCACTGAAATAATTATAAGCGTTCGATCGGACTTGATATAACTTCCCTCAATAGGCGATGAGCCTCAGAAAAACTTGGATCTAAGTAAATAGCTCTGTGGTAACAGATAATTGCTCTCTCTACCCGATTTTGACTTAAAAGGGTGTTACCCAAGTTAACATAATCTAAGGCAGTAGATTTTTATGCTTCTAGTGTGAATACTATATACATACAATCAGTCGCTTCTTCTAGCTTGTTTTGCTGTGAAAATGCGCTAGCTCAATTGCGAGAAACTCCAGCTAAATTCGGTTGCACGGCAAGCACTTATAGTTGGCAGTAAAAGTATGAGCATCCAAGTCTATTTCTATCTGTCGTAGAAGTTGATTTAACTCTCTACATCTTCCAGTTGATCCCCAGTCCTTACGAATAGAGACATTGCCCCAAGGTAATTTTGAGTTTCCAGTTTCCCTCAGATCAGCGACTGCCACAAAGCTTTTTGAGGAGTTTACCACAATTTTGGGGGAATTTTCCCCGATCGCCCGCAATTAACCCAAGCCGTTGCCGTACCAAGGATATCAGACTTCAGGCCTCTGAGGATGTTCCCGCACGCACCAGGTATTCAGGTATTATAGATGGGCGATCGCCACCAAGCCCTAAGCCGTCGAGCTGATAATAAATTGTGTTCACCAATAAATAACCGCAGGCGATCGACATTCCCCGCGCGATCGGGTAAACTAGAAAGGTCGATCGGGCTCTACCCTGTGCCATTGACTCAGAACCCAACTTGTGCATTAGAGTGAAGCACTGGACTCAGCACACAAAAAATTAACTTAAAGTCGATCGAGGTAGTTCACTACGGTCGCCGCTTAAAAATAATTGTCTCCTCAGCTTGCTTAAATTCTATATCAAACAAATCAAACACCACCTCTCTGCCCAAAAGTATTTCCTGGCAAAAATCTGTTTGTGCCCAAGCGACAGGCGCAGTAAAAATATGACCATCCAACTGCATTTCTATCTGTCGTAATAGATATTCAATACTGCCACCAACTCCTTCAGCTTGATTGTTGATTTCTTCAGACCCTTTAGTATAACCCAAGTCTTCACCAAGTTTTTTCGTAATCAAACTAAGTTCTGCACCTGAATCAACCAAAATTTTTACTGTTACGGTATGCTGAAATTTCAATAACAACTGGTATTTAGGTTGCCAATCGTGAGATTTTAATGTTCTCATTCTGACTGGATAAAATCTGACTGGTTCGACAAACTCGCTTTCAAATATCCGTTCAATTACATAATCTAAACCAGACAAACTCGGATCGAGCGCATCCTTCATCTTTCGATAATCGCGATCGTGACCGATCACTCCTTTGTTAGTATAAGCTATCCACTCACCCCGATATTTTTTTAACTCCGGTCGATGAGCTTTATACCAATCATTGGCTGTAGGATACTCTGGTTCCATAATTAAATCACTTTCTTGTATTTTAGAAAATCATCTATCGTTGGGTTAATGATATCTGTCGCTACCAAATTTTCTCAAACATAATTTACTCCTGTCGCGATCGGGCTTTTGTATCCCATTCTACTACATAGGGTAAGTTTTGCCCGCTCGCCCGCAATCAACTCAAGCCCTTGCCGTACCAAGGATATCAGACTTCAGGCCTCTGAGGATGTTCCCGCACGCACCAGGTATTCAGGTATTATAGATGGGCGATCGCCGCCAAGCCCTAAGCAATTCAGCTTAGAACATTATTCTCTAATCATAAAGTAAACAACCCAAAATCTACCCAAAAAAAGCTGTGACCAAATTCGACAAAGGCAATCAACTTCTACAAGGAGGCAACTCTAGAGAGCTAACAGCCTCAACAGCACCATAGATAGCAAATTAACATCAAATCCGACAAGTACCTCGGAAATAAAAATTTGAACATAGCTTAAGGAGAAGCGGCATGAGCAAGATGGTAGAGCAAGATGAGAACTTAATTTTGTGCGTAGATGAGTCCTGGTCGGATGACTATGCTATTGGGATTCGGGGCTGGATTGTCAGCAAAAAGGGAAGTTTAGAGCAAGTAGAAATCTGTGTGGGCGATACTTGCGTGCCAATTACTTCTTGGCATCCGCGCCCTGACATAGCGATCGCGCTACCGCAATACTACAACGAAAAATGTGGTTTTGTCGTTCATCTCAACCGCACTGCTCAGCACAATGCCACATTTTTCGCGAAAGTTCAGGGAGGAATATCAAGTAAGACCATAGCTTTCGCCGGATCGAGACCGCCTGAACCTGACAGAAATATCTTCCCCGAAGGTGCTGGCATTCACGGCGAGTTTATGCAGTTAGTCAACGATCAACATCTCAAAGTTTTAGAAATTGGTTCGCGAATCGTATCGCCCGGAACTGTCAGCCACAGGCAATTATTGAGTGGCGCAGCTTCTTACACTGGCTTTGACTATTATCCAGACGCCAATACAGATGTGGTGGGGGACGCTCATAAGTTGTCTCAATATTTTCCCGATAGACGGTTTGATGCAGTTTTTTCTATGTCTGTCTTGGAACATTTAGCAATGCCTTGGGTAGCCGCAATGGAAATTAATAAGGTGCTAGAAATAGGAGGATTTACCTTTCATCACACTCATTTTTCCTGGCCCTCCCATGAGATACCTTGGGACTTTTGGCGTTTCACTGACGAAGGTCTTAAGGCTTTATTTACGCCAGCGTTAGGATTTGAAGTGATCAAAGCTGCTTTTCACGAACCGATGCGCTTGCACTTTGATTGTCTGAGGTCTAGCCAAGAAAGATTTCCGCTTACTCCTGTATTTGGAGGAGTAGTCATCCTTGCTAAAAAAGTAGCAGAGATTAATTCTGACAAGTTCAGATGGGATGTAACACTGGAAGATGTTTTAATACCAGGCAGCCATTACCCAAAGCCAAATACTTAAGTGTTCTGTTCCCTATGCTTTCAGCCTTAGCGAAGCTGAAAGCAGACATTAGGTGAATTGCTTGAGTTGCCAGAGTCAGCGCGGCATTAGGTGGCTGATGGTTAATTGAAGGTATAAGAGAGGTTTTGCTGTAGTTCGATCGCTTTTTGATAATCAGCGATCTTTTCATCCTACTCCCCTACAACAGACATAACTTCTCTTAACTTGTCATGAGCCTCAGCAAAACTTGGGTTTAAATAAACTGCCCTGCGGTAACATACGATCGCCCGCTCCTGCTTCCCTTGTTCTAACAGAGTGTTGCCCAAGTTGAGATATTCCTCTGCTGTTGTTTCCGGTGCCAAAACTACTGCTGCATACCAGCACTCAGTCGCTTCATCAGGCTTGCCAATTTGCGAAAAGACCTTAGCCAGGTTGCGGTAAAAGCCAGCGAAATTGGGTTGAATGGCGATCGCTTGTTGGTAAGATGCGATCGCCAGTGGCCACTGTTGCTGCTGTGCGTGAATAGTTCCCAAGTTCGCTAAAGCTTGGGCAAAATCCGGCTGAATTTCAAGAGCGCGAATGTAGCAATTCTTTGCCTCATCCAGTTTACCCTGAGCTTGGAATACATTCCCCAAAGTCTTGTACGCCGGAGCAAATTTGGGTTTAATCTTTAATACTTGCTCACAAACTGCGATCGCATCTTCTAACTTTCCTTGAACTAAATACAACTCTGCCAGTTGATTTAACGGAGCAGCAGCAGTCTCCATCTCTTGCAGTTGAGTCTTAACTTCCATTAGCTGAGACTTGGTTTGTTCTAGTTCTTCCTGAGTTTTGTGGTATTGAGTCTGCCAGATTTCAAGTTCCTCTTTAATTGGTTGAAGTTCCTCTTGAACTTGTAGCTGTTGAGTTGTCAATTGCTCAAATCCATCTGGATTATGGTGCAGTTTTGTCTGAGATTGCGCTAATTCTTCGCTATTCTCCTCTAACTGAGTATCTATCTGTTCGCCTTCTGCTGTTTTGCCCAAAATTCCTGCATCTAGCTCTTCAAGTTTTTCGTAAGTGAATTGCCAAATCTCCGTATTTAGCCAATAAAAACCATTAGCAAACAGCATAGAACTCGCCGGTGCTGTCTGACTCCTTATCTCTTCTGCTTGAGTGGGTTTTGGCCCGTGAAAGTGGATAATTTGTGCTTCCGGACTAAAATGCCAGTATGATTTCCAATTTAGCTGGATATCTAACCTATCCCACCTATCTTTGAAAAATAAGTTATAGGCTCCTTGGTCAAAAGCTAGCTGTAATATTTTATCCAAGTTTCCGTCAATAAAATCGTCAAATTCTTTCTGGATTCTTTGAAGATTTTTGACATTCATGTACAGCACACCACTATTGAAGTATTCCCAGTTATTGGGATCGTGTTCCGGTGTTGCGGCCAAATACTCACAAGTTATATCTTGCAAATAGTCAACCACATCATCAAAAAACATTACATCGCAGTCAGTATATAAAACATACTCGTCCGGCATCTCATGAATCTGTACAATTTTGGGAATTTCAATTCTCAAGAATGCACCGAAAGCTACGGTTGAATACCCAGGATATTGAGTCTGTAGTTTCTCATAATGAGGTGTTCTGTGGTAAATAATCTTCACACCATTTTTTTGCAGCCAATCTGTCAATTCATTATCTTCGCCATCATAAATGCAATATGGTTCTAGTGATGTATTTTGCTGAGCAGTATAAACTGCTACTTTAATCATTTGCGAATAAATTTCAAAACCATGACTAGCTGCATTAATTGCAAAAAACCATTTCATCCGGTACTTTTGTTTCTGATTGCCTAAAGGGAACTGATATACAAATTCCTGCAATCGAACCAATCCTAACTTCACGCGGGTTTCATCGGCTAAAACTGCTTGAATCAGCACCTCAGATTCTGGCTGCTTTCCTGCGATTTCCAGCTTTGCTTCGTAGCCGCTATGTGCTGCTAGCGGTACTTCTGGATAAGCACTGGCCACATCCGATCGATACCCGTCTACAGGGCTTGTACAGACTGTTTCGCCATTGTAAATAAACTCAACTGCCACAGCGGGATCGCTCTTGCCCAACACCCAACCAGAGATCAAAATTTTACTGTTATCTAGTTGACCAATAGCAGGCGAATCTATATAAAATCCGCGCAGCCATTCCAGAGCTTCAGGGTAAGCAGATGCAACATCCAGAACAGCCAGAATTTTCAGTTGCATGGGATTTGATTTCTCAACAATCGGAATCCTTTGTAAGTCTACGTCCAACTCGTCAAGCCGATCGTTACTATGGTTGAGTTGTTCTTCATTGTGATGCTGTTGAGCTTCGGACAAAGCCAACTTATGTTGAGTCCTATCGAGATCGGTCTGAGATTCCTCTAATTCTATTTGCATTTGGTAAAGCTTAGATTGCAATCGCCACTGTTCTGTTACAATCTGTGCTATTCGAGATTGAGCAATCGCTGCATCAACAGCCTGCCTCAGTCTGGGAACAAAACGTTGAATCGTTAAATCTTCTACCTCATTGCGATCGGTGCTATCAAACATCCACGGTCTGGGAATCAGTAAATCAGCTATACCTCGGATCATTTTTTCTTTACTTTCTTGCAGCGATCTCGTAGTGTAGTGATTGATCCGCAGCTTTTTAACTGAAACTGTTGCCGACCAAGGCCCTTCTACCGGTTCTTTATTCTCTGTAACTGCAACCTGATTATTCAAGTAGATAAAACTGTGAGGAGTTGTAGGGCGAATAGGCTCTACAGGACGCACAATAGATTTGATATGCTTGTTGATATCCCAATTGGCTTCTCCTCGTTTAGTAAAATTTTCTACTTGCAATCCTTCAGGTCTAGTCTTGTGACCTGAAGAACCAAAAACCAACCAATTAACTGCCACCGCCGGAACATCAACATATTCTGCCAATACATCTTTCAAATCGCTTTTTTCGGTTGCAAATAAAAATTCATCCAAATCTATAAAAGCTATCCACTCAGATTCATTATTGTAGCTTTTTACACAGTGTTCGTAAGCCTGAAGTTGTCCCGGTTTTAACTCCCATTCGTTCCAAACAACTTCACCCGAACGGATGTACGGACGCACAACATCAAGGGGGTTATCTGTGCTGTTGTTGTTGTATAAATAAAACCTTTCAACACCAACTATTTTATGAAACTCCAACCACTCAATCAGATAAGGAGCCTCATTTTTGAGAATTGCACACACACTCAGTTTGCACTTTTTTCGGCTAGTTTCTGGCAGAAGCTCAAGCGCAGATTGTTCCTTGGGATTATCCCGCAGCAACGGTTCGCTATTCCAAGGATCGAAGGGAATCAGTTTTTTCTTTTTCAAGTTAGGACGGAAGAAAAACTTGCACTGTTCGTTCAACATAGCTGCTGCAAAAGAGAACGCGCTATTTGAAGTAGCCAAAACATCGCACTGACTCAATATGTAAAAATCAGGATAGAAAGTAGCTTCGGGCATTTCTACACCCAAATCTTTTGCTGTTATTGGGTTGTAATCAGCAAAATCGCCGATCACATTTTCTATTTCATCGCTAGCGATAAACAACACTGGTTCATCCAGAGTTTCCCACAGACCGTCCAGCCATTGTTTGTACCATTCATTAGGAGCGATGGCTAGATAAGGAACAATATCCTGAGCCCAACTATAATCGCCGCGCCGCAAATGTAACCCGACAACCGTTTTACCTTTTTCCCGCAGACGACCAACAGCTTCTTTCATCTTTGCTTCAACTTCCGGCACTGGTTGAAACAGCGAACAAAAATATTCTTTGTGCTGAGCGTGATACTTAGTGTGAAACTGAAAAAATCCCAAAAAATCAGCATTCGTAATTGGTTCTGGCGCATTCAGTATTGCCGATTCCGAAAGTTTATAGGGATATTCTTGCTCCCTCACTTCCGGTAATGGATGAGCAATTGGGGGTTCATTGTGACCGAAGAGATATTGACCGGGCCAAGCTGGCAACTGAAGCCGCATCCCATGTTCTTTGGTGTAGATTTTCAAGAAAGCATAGTCAAATATCTGATTTCCAAATCGTGCGATCGCGAATGCTGCCATCGTAATCAGTGACTTCTTGATATAGAAAGCGTCGCCCCAGTAGGGATGGTGCGTTATCGTTGCCACCCGCTGAAAGCCTTGCATTTCCAGAAATTCGTCCAACTGGTCAATTAACGCGCAACCTTCATACAGTTCCTCGTAATTAACTTCTGTGTTAATTCCCGCCACACATTTCAACCAGTCAGTTGCTCCTTGCAAAGCCAACAGTTCAGCCCCTTGAATATCTATGTTTAAGATATTAAAGTCATCAGGATTGAGCTGCATTTCTTGCAGCAGCGTATCAATGGTTTTTGACTCTACTGTAACTTGATGAGTTTCCTGAATGTTGGGATAAAGTTCTAGGTGACGCTTCAGTGGCAAAATAGAAATGCTTTGATCGCTCGAAGTTACCCGCAAGTTTACTGTACCGTTTTCATTGCTAACAGCACAGTTCACGGCTTGAACATTTGGCACTCCAGCAATATTAGCTTGCAACCGTTCAAACACAACCGGGTTAGCTTCCACAAACAGCACTTTTTGAACACCCATTGCTTGATAAGTGCTGATTTCTGTGCCTTCGTGAGCTCCAACGTGAATAACTCCGCGTGGCACTATTCCGTATTGGCTGAAAATTTGTTGCAAGTCCAGCATTCGCGGTGTCTCACCGAGAACATTTTGTCGGAATCGCTCGTTTACTGCTAAGAAATTACTGTATTCAAAATTTTCATCTTCTGGCTGAAATTTTTGTTTGTATTCTAGCCCATCAGGCAATATTTTAAAAATTGAATACCGAAATTTTTGCAAACATTCAAATGTTTCTTTTAAAGTTGTTTTAGAATCTAAATAAGTTCCGCCATATTCAAATTGTAGATAATCAATACGACCTGTTTCTAAGAAATGATTCGCACCGCAAATTACATCTAGTTCGCTACCCCCAGCATCAATTTTTAGAAAATTAATTCTTTTAATTCCGTGCCGCTGACAGTAACTGTCGATAGTGGTTGTTAAAACTGTAATTTCTTTGGGCTTATTGAGCAACCCTTGCTTTTCCACATCTAGTCTGCGGTAGAAGGTACTCAGAAGTGAATTAGCTTCGTAATAATAAAATGTTTTAACTTCTTCCTGTTTACCTACAGCCAAATTGTTAGCAATTACTTGGCGAGCATCGAGGGTTTTAATCAGCGTTTTGTAGACATGAGGAATTGGTTCAAATATGTGTGCTTCCACATCATGACCTTGATTCAATACTTCTTGTGTCCAGTCGCCTGCATTTGCCCCCACATCGAAGACGACATTAGCCTCATTAACAAACCTAGCAATAACTTGATTCTCACCGCTGCTTTCAAGGCTACTATTTTTTTCTTTTTTAGTTTTTTCCTGATCTTCAGGCAAAACTGGTTCTGGCTGCGATTGAACCGATTTTCCCAAGTTTTCCCATGCCTTAGTATTAACATCTTGACAGTGTTGAGCAACCACTGCTTTTGCTCGTTCAGGCACAGAGATTATCGCGTCTTCAAATATAACCGTATATCTTTTTTTACCCGCAGACAATGTAGCAATAACTTCATGAATACCAGGCCATTGTTCTATACGGTGAGGACTTGGCGGGGGAGACAAAAACAGTCGGGCATCGTCAATTAGTATAAAGTGTTCGCATTCTGAATCATTAATAATTTGCAACTCTTCCAGCAGCGGACACTCATCATTTTCTCCTGCCGTGCCACCACCCATCCAATGAGGATCTAACCAAAATAGAGCAGGTTCCTTAAGTTGAGGGACAACCAATTTAAGCTGCTCTTTTGTATGACCCCACAAAAATTCTATATTTTTTATATGGCTGTAAGCATTAGATGTTGATTCATATATGTGCCTAGCAAATTCTATTGTGAATACCTTGTGGAAATGTCCTGCGGCCCACACAGATGTACCACCTTGAAAATTCCCCGTCTCTACAAAGCTTGGCAAATTATATTGATTTTTTAGCAATATAATTAGCTGTTTGCAATCTCCCACACCCATCTCACTTACTCCTGCGTATATTTTATCAAAATTCCAAATAACTTGTAGAAACCAGCTTATTTATTACTCTATTTGGCACAAAACTCATTACCCAAAAGTAGCAAGCTTCATCCCAAAAAAAACCTTAAACATTACCTATTTTTTCCTCCACCATCAGGCGCCGCACATCCTGCATCTTGTAATTCGCCTCCGCTCCCAAATATTGCTCTGTCTTACCGAGATTGTCCTTCTTAATAGAAATTTTCGTCGGTCTGTAGAGACTCGCATCTGTTACCAAATGTTCCCACCCAAACCGGCACAAACAAAAGCTGTCTGCACAAAGTTTTTCATAAAACAGAAGACCAGAACACGCAAACAAATTGTAGGTATCAATGTATTTTACTTTTTTATAATATCGATCGCCCTTTCTTCCTTCCTCCTTCATTCCCACACCCTCCAAGGAGCCTCGCCATTATCCCACAGTTCGTTCAAATACTTATACTCCCGGTAAGTATCCATCGCGAAAAAGAAACCGTCGTGACGATAAGCCATCAATTGCCCTTCCGCAGCCAAACGCTGTAGCGGCTCTTGCTCTAAAACGCACTTATCTTCCCCAATATAATCAAAAATGCGACGGTTGAGTATCATGTATCCCGCACTTGCCCAGCCGTCTACTTGAGGTTTCTCGGTGAATTCGAGCACATTACCATGATTGTCTACGTCTAAAATTCCGAAGCGAGAAATAGGACGCACTGTCGTCACAGTTGCCAGCTTGCCGTGGGATTTGTGAAAATCAACCAGTTTGCTAATATCTACATCAGCAACTCCATCCCCGTATGTCACCATAAAGTTATCGCGATCGATGTATTTCTCCACCCGCTTTACCCGCCCCCCAGTCATGCTTTCCGAGCCAGTTTCCGCCAGTGTCACCTTAAAATCTTGCTCTTTATGATCCTCGTGATAGGTAATCTGGTTTTGACGACCGAGGCAAATAGTAAAATCATTATTCATAGCTTCATAATTCAGGAAATACTCCTTAATCATGTTGCCGCGATAGCCCAAACACACAATAAAGTCCCGGAAACCGTAATGGGCATAGGTCTTCATAATATGCCAAATAATCGGCCGCCCGCCCACATCAACTAAGGGCTTAGGACGAAATTCTGTTTCTTCTCTCAGACGAGTCCCCAAACCACCGGCTAGTATAACTACTTGCATTTTTCGCCATCTTTCAAATGGTACACAATCACTTATAATTCCAAACAGGTACATTGCTAAAACAAAAAGCAATCTTTACCTTGATTCAGCCCGAGAAACCCGGTTTATACAAAAAGTCCTGGGTTTGACAGCGAGATCTCTAGAAAGAAACCGCGTTTCTCGGGCAAGAGCGAGCAAATCCTGACTGCTATATTGTTTATTGAAAACTCCTCAAACTTTCTTCAGCTTTGCCTCCACCATCATCCGCACCACATCGGGCATCCGATACTTCGCCTCCCATCCCAACTTTTGCTTTGCCTTACCCGGATTTCCCAACCCAACCGCAATCTCCGTCGGTCTGTAGAGACTGGCATCGGTTACTAAATGTTCCCGCCAATCCAAACCAGCAGAAACAAAAGCACTCTGCACAAACTCCTCCAAAGGATAACTTACACCCGTAGCAATTACATAATCATCCGGTTCAGACTGCTGCAACATCAAATACATCGCCTCCACATATTCCGGTGCCCAACCCCAGTCCCGCTGCACCGAAATGTTGCCTAAGTGGAGTTTTTCGGAACTACCCGCAGCAATCCGGCACACAACAGATACAATCTTTTGGGTGACGAACCTCTCCGGGCGCAGCGGCGACTCGTGATTGAACAGGATGCCAGAACACGCAAACAAATTGTACGCTTCCCGATAATTCGCTACTTCCCAAAATGCTGTAGCCTTCGCCACCGCGTAAGGACTTCTGGGGCGAAAGGGCGTGTTTTCATCCGCTGCACTGCCTCCGGTATCCCCAAAACATTCGCTGGAACTGGCATTGTAAAGTTTAATTTTGCCGCCTGTAAACCGAATTGCTTCTAACAGATTTAATGTACCTGTGGCAATGCTTTCCAGGGTTTCTACGGGTTGTTCAAAAGACAGGCCGACGGAACTTTGACCGGCTAGATTGTACACTTCGTCGGGTGCAATTTTTGCCAATACTTGCAAGACGCTGCGAAAATCGTTGAGAGACATCGATTCTAGTTTTACTTGGTCTCGGATGCCCAAACGAGCCAGGTTTCCGAAACTCGACATTTGGGCGTCCCTAGAGGTGCCCGAAACTTCATAACCTTTATCCAGAAGTAGTTTAGCTAAATAAGCTCCGTCTTGACCTGAGATACCAGAAATTAACGCTTTTTTCATATCACATTTTGCTTGCAGAACTCTACCGTAGCTGTTGCTATTTTTCCAGTAGTTTAACTTTTACCGTCATAATTTTTATTGTTTTTAATATTTTGGATTTTTCCAGGACTTACCAGAGCGAGTTTAAGCGCTTACAACCAACAAATTTCAGGACTTACGCGTGGGACTAAAGAAACCTGGTTTTTTACCGATATTCAGGCTTTGAACCAAATATTTGGGTTAAAAAACCAGGTTTCTGCCCATCCGTGCGATCGAGCATCGCTTTCATCTGGCCTATAGCCTAGGCTATTCGTGTCAAATGAAAGCGATACAGCATACAACAATTAAACTGTAGCGTGTGTCGCGCTCAGATCACCTCAAATAGTGTCGAAAAATCTCATGCCGATGCACCTTAAACTGTCTGGTGCGTCGCCATTAATATCTTCAAATAGTGGCAAAAATCCTCAAAGCGACACACCCTACAATAAGTAGTTGTACTTCAGTCCGTACACGATCCGGACTACCCTTCGGGAAGGCTAACGCCTACGTTTGTGTAGACGCGGTTTCAACCGCACGTCCGATCCTTAGTCCGTGTTGGCGGACGAAAGTTTGTGTTGGCGCGGTTTCAACCGCCGTCTGATCTTTGCCTGGAAACGAGTTAAACTAGCCTTCCCAGCGTTGGGCGACCAATTCAGCCAAGTCAACCACCCGCTGACTGTAGCCCCACTCATTGTCGTACCAAGCCAACAGCTTCACCATGTCGCCGTCCATCACCAGCGTCAAGCTAGAATCCAGGATCGAAGAAGCATCACTTCCGCGATAGTCGCAAGAAACAAGAGGCAAATCGTTGTACTCCAAAATCCCCTTCATCGGGCCTTCGGCTGCTTCTTTGAAAACTTGATTTACTTGCTCGCTAAAAGTCTTTTTCTCTACCTGAGCCACAAAATCAACTACCGACACATTAGGAGTCGGAACGCGCATCGCGATGCCATTTAACTTACCCTTCAATTCTGGAATTACCAAAGCCACAGCTTGAGCAGCACCAGTTGAAGTAGGCACAATATTCATTGCTGCAGCCCGCGCCCGCCGCAAGTCGCGGTGGCTGGCATCCAGCAAGCGCTGGTCGCCAGTATAGCTGTGGGTAGTGGTCATCATGCCTTTGACGATGCCAAAATTTTCGTGCAGCACTTTCAGTACGGGAGCTAGACAGTTAGTAGTACAGCTAGCATTGCTGATGACAGTGTAGTCACTGTGCTTGTAGTTGTGGTGGTTGACTCCCATCACATAGGTGCCGACTTCAGGCCCCTTACCGGGAGCTGTAATCAGCACTTTTTTAGCGCCGGCAGTGATATGCTTCGAGGCACCAGCCTGGTCAACGAAGACGCCGGTCGCTTCAATAATCAGATCAATACCCCAATCTTTCCAAGGCAGGTTGAGCGGATTGCGATCGCTCACGCATTTAACTGTCTTGCCATTGAGAATAATCGAATTTTCATCCGTACTGATGTCCACACCCTTCAACGTTCCCATCATGGAATCGTATCTCAGCAAGTGGGCATTAGTTTTCGGATCGGAAGTGTCATTAATTGCTACCAGCTCTAGCTCACTGTTTTCTCGGCCCAGCCAGCAGCGCGCAAAACTGCGCCCGATACGTCCAAAACCATTAATCGCGACTCGAATCACCTTAGTACCTCCTAACGATGGCAGCCCTTAGCTCAGGCTGAAATTTTGGCAAAATTTAAGAATTGAGTTATGAGACAAGATCATATCGCAAAGGCTGATCCTTTCTAACTTTTCGTCTGTATCGAAAAAATGTAAATTTTTATTGAAAGAAGAAATTACCAGGCCCAAGGCCTTCGGCTTTCAGTCGCTGGTTACTGGTAAAGCTGATGGGCGGCAATATAAGTTCGGACAGCTTCCGGGACTAAGTAGCGGAAATCGCGACTTTCGGCCGAGCAGCGGCGGATGTGGCTCGAGGAAATCTCGATCGCGGGCATCGCCAAAACCTGCCACCGAATTTGCACTCCCAAAACAGCCATCTGTTCAGCAACTTTACAACAAACAGCATTTGTCTCAACCTGCATCTTGTCTGCGACTGAATCACCGACGATCGATATTCCCATCGGACACTCCCCCACTCTGGCACTCTCCCGTCCGGCCACCAACCAGTCACACAACCGGGCAATTTCCCCACAGCGCGGCCATTTGGGCAGAGTTTGGAGTGCATCAGCACCGATAATCCAGTAACGCTGACCCTCTGGATACAAATTTTGCAAATATAGCAGAGTGTCAATAGCGCCAGAAGTGCCAGAGGGATTGGTATCTAGGGGTAAAAGTACAAAATCCGGTCGCCCGGCCGTTGCCAGAGCCACCATTTCCCGCCGTTGGTCAAAACTTGCCAAAACACTGTGCGACTTGTGACTCGGTGTGCGATCGATCGCCCAAATGACTCGATCGATACCAAATTGACTCACCGCCGTCTCGGCCATCCACAAATGGCCCCAGTGAACCGGATCGAAAGTCCCCCCCAAAATCGCTACTTTTTTCATACAAAGTGGTAGTCTTGGTAAATCTTTGTGGGTTTCACCCCACATCGGGCATAAAAACAACATCGCGGGGCCTTTGCTGCCGTATCCCAGCACAGCAAGGGGATGGAAAAAAATACAGGAATATGCGATCGCCCAAAATCAGTCAGTTGGTCCCGATCCCATACCCCCTTCTATCTGACCTGCAATTTTCGAGCTGTGACTGTTCCGGAAAACTACTCGGTACTAAGTCATATAGGATACAAGACAAACATCTCTACAAGTCCCGCAAATCTAGGGACGCGCAGAGAATTTTGTACAAAATCTCTCGCGAACTGTATCCTGAAAAAACAATTCTTGATATGATATCGCGTGTTATTGGCGTGGCGTGGTGTGTGAGGAGCGAAGATGCCGAGTTCTGTTGATTTCAGCGGTAGACCATTTCATTTCATCGGCATTGGTGGGATTGGGATGTCAGCCCTTGCCTACATTCTAGCTAAACGCAAGTTGCCCGTGTACGGCTCCGATATTAAATCGAGTCATATAACCCAGCGCTTGCAAGGAATGGGAGCTAACATTTTTTGGCGTCAGGACGCCAGCAATTTTGAAGTATTTCAAACGGCCCTCAACGGTAGCCGGGACGATCGCGGAGCGCCCGAAAGGGTCGCATCCTCGGCAGTCGTTAGCACGGTAGGGACTTCCGTGGCGACAGCCGAAGCTCTCAAATTGAATGGCAACGGTTCGGGCGCCCAAGCAATTTCGGGATTGCCTCAAGTAGTCTGTTCGACGGCAATTCACCCGGCAAATGCCGAATATCGAGCTGCTTTAGATTTAGGCTGTCCGATTTTTCATCGCTCGGATGTGTTGGCGGCCTTAATTAAAGATTACCAAAGCATAGCCGTAGCGGGGACTCACGGCAAAACTACTACTAGCAGCTTAATTGGCTTTATGCTGATGGCTGCGGGTCTAGACCCGACAATTGTCGTAGGAGGCGAGGTAAATGCTTGGGAAGGCAATGCCCGTTTAGGGGAAGGCCCCTACTTAGTTGCCGAGGCTGATGAATCGGACGGTTCTCTCGTCAAGCTGGTAGCCAAAATTGGCATAGTGACGAATGTGGAACTGGATCATCCAGACCATTATGATACTCTCGACCAGGTAATAGACACATTTAAGGTGTTTGCCGAAAACTGTCAAACTTTGGTGGGCTGCATTGACGACGAAATCGTCAAAGACTGCCTTCAGCCTGATGTCAGCTACAGCTTGCATCCGGACAGCGGTGCTGACTACACGGCTTCGGGCGTGGAGTACGGAGCCGAAAGCACCAAGGCTCACATTTGGGAGCGAGGAGCTTTCCTGGGGGAAATGGAGTTGAAGTTGCTGGGGAAACACAATCTCAGCAATGCACTAGCTGCGGTAGCAGTGGGTCGATTGTTGGGGTTGGAGTTTTCGGCGATTGCGAAAGCGATTGCCGGCTTTGAAGGTGCTCGCCGGCGTTTTGAGGTGCGGGGTTTTCACAATGACATCCTGTTTGTGGACGACTACGCCCACCACCCGAGCGAAATTCTTGTCACCTTGGCCGCTGCTCGCTTGCGCATCGAAGGTAGCGACAAGAATCCCAAATCCCGAAGAGTAGTTGCTATTTTTCAACCGCACCGTTACAGCCGGACTATGACATTTTTGCCAGAATTTGCTCAATCTTTTGGGGATGCAGATTTGGTTGTGGTTTGCGATATTTATAGTGCTGGGGAACCGAATTTAGGAGAGATTAGCGGGCAGCAGGTGGCTGATTTGATTGCTAAAGAAGGCCGAGAAGTTGTGTTTGCGCCTTCCCTGGAGTCGGTAAGTAAGTTTTTAACCCAAAATCTGCAACCGGGGGATTTGGCTCTGTTTTTGGGTGCTGGTAATCTGAATCAGATTATTCCAGAGGTTATGGCTTTTTATCAAGCAGCCGATCGCCCGGATTAGCTCTCAGAACCCGGATTAGCTCGACATGATGGCGGTGCAGGTTGTACCGACACTGCTGTCTGGCGGCTCGCTCCAAGCAGCCGCATAAGTTACGTAAATGAATTTTCAACGACCTCCTCAAGCGAATGTATTTTTAAGGATTTTCAAGATGGTGACTATCTCGAATGACTCCTCTGTTAAGGAAAATCGGCGAGTGTATTCTCCTATTTCTTTGCGGGGAACTGACTGTAAGATTAATTCTCAAGTTTCGCTGGCGGGCCTGACTTCTTTCCGAGTCGGTGGCCCTGCCGAGTGGTACGTTGCTCCCCGCAGTCTGGAGGCTTTGCAAGCGAGTTTTGCCTGGGCACACGATGAAGGGATACCGGTGACTCTGCTAGGCGCGGGTTCTAATCTGTTGGTGAGCGATCGGGGTTTGTCCGGTTTGGTCGTCGCCACTCGCTACCTGAAACAGGTAAATTTTAATGCAGAAACAGGTCAAGTTACAGCCGGGGCGGGGGAGTCAATCCCCCGCCTCGCTTGGTTGGCGGCTAAACGGGGCTGGAAAGGCCTGGAATGGGCCGTTGGCATACCGGGCACTGTGGGAGGGGCTGTGGTGATGAATGCAGGCGCTCACAGGGGCTGTGCTGCTGATATTCTAGTCAACGCTCGCGTCCTATCGCCTGGCGGTAAGGTGGAAACTCTGACTCCCCAAGAGTTGAAGTACCGCTACCGGACTTCGGTGCTGCAAGGGGGCGATCGCCTGGTAACAGAAGCGACTTTCCAGTTGCAGCCGGGATTCGATCGATCGATCGTCATGGCAGAAACTAATAACAATTTCAGCCAGCGGCGGACGAGTCAACCCTACCATCTGCCTAGCTGCGGCTCAGTATTCCGCAACCCCACCCCGAAGGCGGCAGGCTGGCTGATCGAACAAGCGGGACTCAAGGGATACCAGATCGGCGGCGCGCAAGTAGCTCAGCGCCATGCTAATTTTATTCTTAACTGCGGGTCGGCAACGGCCAATGATATTTTTCAAGTGATCCGCCACGTTCAACAGCAAGTCGAGCAGCGGTGGTCGCTGTTGTTGGAGCCAGAAGTTAGAATACTGGGAGAGTTCCCCTTCTAAGGCATCATTGAAGTAATACGGAAACGGCACACTGCCAGCCCACACACCATCACAAACGAGTTATGACAAAATCAGGACAAGGATTTGGCTTCGGCCTAGGCAAAATGAAAGAACTGACTGAAGCTTTCAAAAAAGCTCAGCAGGTTCAAGAGGGAGCTAAAAAGCTCCAAGAAGAGTTGGATGTAATGGAAATTGAGGGAACTGCCGGCGGCGGCTTGGTTAAAGTTTTTCTCAGCGGCAACCAAGAACCCCGCCGCGTCGAAATTTCGCCGGATGCCCTGGGTGAAGGGGCTGATGTGGTTTCGGAACTCGTCACGGTGGCGATGCAGGATGCCTACACTAAGTCTACGATGACGATGCGGGAGAAAATGGAAGAACTCACTGGCGGACTGAATCTCCCCGGTTTCTAAGCCCTTGGTCATCAGTCATTAGTCATCAGTCATTAGTCATCAGTCATTAGTTATCAGTCATCAGTCATTAGTGATTTATGTTTAACTAACGGCTTGATAGCTAATGACTGGTTGAGTTCTCTGAACCCGCGAACATTGGGAAAAAAGGAAAAGATTTTTTTTATGACCAATGACCACTGACCACCCTTCGACTTCGCGAGCGGGTAAAATGACCACTGACCACTGACCACCCTTCGACTTCGCGAGCGGGTAAAATGACCAATGACCAATGACCACCCTTCGACTTCGCGAGCGGGTAAAATGACCAATGACCAATTAAATGTCTTATAAATTATTGTTTGTCTGCCTCGGAAATATCTGCCGATCGCCCTCAGCAGAAAATATTATGAATCACTTAATCAAACAAGCTGGTTTGAGCGATCGCATCACCTGCGATTCTGCCGGAACAGGCGGCTATCACATTGGCAGCCCCCCTGACAGGCGGATGGCATTGGCGGCGAGGAAGCGCAAGATTGAATTGTTAGGCGAAGCCCGCCAATTTCAGAGGAAAGATTTTGAAGATTTCGATTTGATTCTGGCGATGGATCTGGACAATTATCGCAATATTCTTGCTCTTGATACTGCGGGAAAATATAAAGATAAAGTGCGCTTGATGTGCGAGTTTTGCCGATCGCACGACTTGAAGGAAGTTCCCGATCCTTACTACGGTGGCCCGGAGGGATTCGATCGAGTAATTGATTTGCTGCTGGATGCTTCCGAAGGTTTGTTGGATTACGTTATCGGTCAGGAAAAATTCCAAGTGGGCGGCCAGCAATCAATTTAAAAAAGTGCCTTTTTCCGCCCCAATATTAGCACTGCTGTAGTGGGGACAACGCTGAGCAAACTGGTAACTAGGGAGAGTACACTTTTGCCATCTCCCCCCCCCAAAATTATACTTATTGATAAGCAAAAAGTTAAAGTTGTCAATACAAAATTGGGAGAATTGATACTCAAAGCAGCAATTGGCAGCAAAATAGATGGATACCAAGGCATTAGCCAGGGTGTAGCAAACAAAAACAAAGTGAGAGTCGTCCAGCCAATATCTGATACCAAATTAATTTCCGAATAGTTTTTACTGAAGTAGGATTTAATTAACGTCCGTGCATAATAAATTATCCAGCTTAAATACGCAAAATATTTGATAAATAACTGAATACGGTTTCCTGTTTTAAGACTGACATTTGGCAAAAAATGCAGAGACAAATTTATCACATCGTGAAAAGAGCGAGCTGTAACCCAGGATACTCCAGGATTTAACAGACTTTTCCAATCTGAAACTGTTGGTAAAAATGTAGAAGTGATCGCCGCGATAATTAATAAAGAAAGCAAGAATGATGCTGCTAAATCTTTCCATCGACGCTGCTTGCAGAGGAAAGCCAAAACTAAGGGCATCCAAATAATAGGTAAGGTCTTTACTAGAAAGCCTACCCAAATTGCTAAGACTGCGAAAATATATCGCCGATAGTAAAGACATCCTATTAAAACAATCAATGTATTAGCCACCAAAACGTCAAGGTGAGCATTAGCTATTTGCTCGTTCAACAGCATGGGATTGACTAAATAGGCCATTGCGATATGGTTGCGGCGATCGGAATTTGTTAGCAATCGCCAAATTAAGTAATCATTTAGTGTATGTACAAGAACGCAGATTAGTTTAAAAATATACACTCCCACTAAAGGGCTAATTGGTACAGCAAGTGCTGATACCGAAAAAAAGAATAGAGAAACTGGGCCGTAGGTAGAAGTTTGCGACCAGTTGAGGAAGGGAGATACGTTAGAAACAAATGTAGAGGAAATATTAAGATAAGGATTGATTTTATTTAAGTTCATCGCTCCGTACTGCAAGTACATATAAATGTCATTGCTTTGGGGATAAGCTATGAGGGCAAGTGCCAGAAAGGGGATTGCATACTTGCAAATGTCTAAAAAGCTGGAACTGGTCGGCTTTTTTTGAATTAACCAGATAATATATGTAACTGTTGCTATCAAGTAGGAACCGTTAATTAGAAGTCTGATCGCACTGAAACCCCTGGTAGGGAAATCGCCATAGTTTTCTCCACCCTGTAAAACGCTGTAAAACTTGGTGATTCCCATTGATGTCATGGAAATACAGAATATTATGGAAGCTGCTAGTGCGACAGCATATAGAATTTTATGATTTTTTAAGTAATTTTCGAGGGGGCTGTTATTCATATTTGCGGGATAAGTGCAGGTAATTTTCGTGCCAAAAGCGGTTTGCGGTTATCTGACTAAATGGTGTTCCATCGCAAAGCGAACCAGTTCTGCACGATTGTTACTCTCAGTTTTTCTGAACAAGCTGCTGACGTACTTTTCGACGGTTCGGTGACTGAGGTGGAGCCGATCGCCGATTTGAACATTAGAAAGACCTTCTGTCACCAAATCTAGGACTTGTCGCTCTCGCTGCGTCAAAGTCGGAGTATTCCGGCTACCAGATGCACGCGCGGCGGAGCTAT
Source organism: Microcoleus sp. Aus8_D2 (assembly GCF_036702665.1). NCBI lineage: Bacteria > Bacillati > Cyanobacteriota > Cyanophyceae > Oscillatoriales > Microcoleaceae > Microcoleus > Microcoleus sp. Aus8_D2. Next base: position 99,404 of record NZ_JAUBUN010000004.1, on the reverse strand, counting down.
CCCGTAGGGAATCGCCCGTTTCTGACTTTTGACTGAAAAAATCCGCTTCCGGCTTGCCATTGGCTCTGCTGCCTGCCTCTGTTGGCATCGGTTCGATCTCGGGGGTACGAGACGGTGCCTGAGCAATTAGAGCGTAGCGATCGAGCAAAGAGCGAATTACCGCCCCCAACTCCGGGAGTTCAAAAGGCTTAGCCAGATAATTGTCGCAGCCCATCTGATAGCCGCGAATCCGTTCCTGCGTGCTCGTGCGTTCCGTCAAAAAAATCACCGGTAGCAAGCGGAAGGCGGGACGAGTCCGAACTCGGCGCACGAATTCGTAGCCATCCATCTCGGGCATTGTAATGTCGGTAACAATCAAGTGGGGCTGAAATTCCTCTACCAAGCCTAAAGCTTGTTTGCCGTTCTCAGCAGCGATTACAGAGTATCCAGTAATTTCCAGATAATCCGTAATCGACAAGCGAGTCGCGAAATCGTCGTCAGCAACCAGAATCGTCAAGGGCATGGGCGGAAATTTAAAATTAAACATGAAAAATTAAAAGTGAAATTAATCACTTTTAATTTTTAATTCTACTGTTTAATTCTCTTGATAAGTTGCAGTTAAAGTAGCAGGCTGTGCTAATGTTCCCTGCAAAGCTACGCCCCGCCCGTTGGCGGCCAAATGCCGCAGAGTTTTGTAAATTGTCTCAATTTGCTCTGGCTTTCCTGCTTTTTTGGCTATTTCTGATACAGACAGAGGTGTTTGAGCGTTTTTGATCGCTTCCAATACCAGTTGCTGCAACTCCAAAACAGCAGCGGCAGCTTTTTTGCCTGCTTCGACGCCCGGTTGGTGATAGGCGTTGACATTCACCAAGGAACCGTAAAAACCTACGGCTCTTTCGTAGAGGGCGATTAACGCTCCTACTGTCCGAGGGTTGACTTGAGGAATGGTGACGGTGATTGAATCTCGGTGATTTTCGTACAAAGCTTGTCGAGTTCCCTGCAACAAACCTGACAAATAATCTCCGCAAGTGACGCCGGTTTCTACTTCAACAGAAATGCCTTGCCGGTCTTCCAAAACTTCGATAAATGTTAAGAAGAAATTCGGCACGCCTTCTCGCAGTTGCTGGACGTAGGCGTGTTGGTCGGTGCTGCCTTTGTTGCCGTAGACTGATATTCCTTGATAAACTGTTTTGCCGTCTAAGTCTTTTTCTTTGCCGATCGATTCCATGACTAGCTGCTGCAAATAGCGGCTGAACAATAGCAGGGAATCTTTGTAAGGCAAAACTACCATGTCTTTCTCGCCGCGTCCGTTGCAGGCACAATACCAGGACATGGCTAAAAGGGCGGCGGGATTGTTTTTAATGTCGGGAATTCTGGTAGCTTCGTCCATGACTTTAGCGCCGTCGAGCATCGCCCGAATGTCGATACCTTGCAAAGCTGCTGGCAAAAGTCCGACTGCTGAGAGTTCCGAAGTGCGTCCTCCCACCCAGTCTGACATGGGGAAGCTGGCAATCCAGCCTTCGGATTTGGCTAATTTGTCTAGTTTGCTGTCTGTGCCGGTGATGGCAATTGCCTGTTTGGCGAAGTCGAGTTTTTGGGCTGCGAAGGCTTTTTGAACTTCGATCGTGCCGTTGCGGGGTTCGGGGGTGCCGCCGGATTTGGAGATACTAATTACTAGAGTGCTGCTGAGTTTGTCTTTGATTTTGTTGAGGATGCGATCGATCCCAGCGGGATCTGTGTTGTCGATAAAATGAATTGCTAGGGGCGGAATGTCTGGGGATAAGGCTTCGGCGACGAATTGAGGGCCGAGGGCAGAACCGCCAATGCCGATCGAGATAATATCGGTAAATTGCGGAGCAAATGGCGGCTTGATATCGCGGTTTTGAACTTTCTTGACAAATTCTTCGACTTGTGATATTCCTGCGACTATTTCTTGTTTTAATTCTGGAGTGGGAGCTAAATCGGGGTTTCGCAGCCAGTAGTGGCCCACCATGCGGTGTTCGTCGGGATTGGCGATCGCACCTGCTTCCAAAGCTGTCATATCTTTGAAAGCTTTGTCAAATTTGGGCTTCAGTGCTGCTACCGCATCGTCGTCGAATCCCATCCGGCTGATATCGAGGTAAAGTCCCAATCCAGAGTGATAGTAAAGCCAGTCTTGATAGCGTTGCCAGAGTGCTGCGGCGTCCATATAAATTCTCTACGATTCTTATAAAGTTCGATCGGGCTAGTCGGGAATCAACCAATTGTAGTTTAAAACGATGTTATGTATGGCTTTTGCAGAATCCCAATAAATTTAAGCATGAGTCGTCTGAAGGCATCCGGCTGCCTTCGGCATCAGGCTGCGGCAGAATTCTAGAAGAAAAATGTGACTTAGGCAACAGTCTTAGTAGGTAGATCGCCCATTGGCGGCAACGCCCCATAGATAGAAAAAAAGTCAAGCGATAGCGGTCAATAGATTTAAGCGTTGTCGGGGTTGGGCTTTGGTCTCTGGTTTAACAATAATCAAATTCTGGCGATCGCCCGCTGTAAAATAGACGTTGCAGTCTGGTTAAAGATACTTTTAGCTGTCACTCAATCATCAGCTAAAAATATAATGAATAACCGTTAATTACGTGAAGTGTAGTATAATATACAGCAATAGGGTTCACTTAAGACTGATCCCCCCTAACCCCCCTTATTAAGGGGGGAACAAGAGTATTTTCAAAGTCCCCCTTCTTAAGGGGGGAACAAGAGTATTTTCAAAGTCCCCCTTCTTAAGGGGGATTTAGGGGGATCTCCGAGCAATAAACAGCGCTAATTGAACCGTATTGGAATATACAGATATTAGAATTAAAAGTGCGATCGACTATGCTTACTCTATCTCCAGAATTACAAGAAAGATTAGCAACTCCCCTCAAAATTGGCGACTTTGAAGTGAAAAGCCGCGTCCTGCAATCACCCTTATCCGGCGTTACCGATTTGGTATTTCGCCGCTTGGTGCGCCGCTACGCCCCGGATTCGATGATGTACACCGAAATGGTCAACGCTACGGGTTTGCACTACGTGAAGCAACTGCCACGAATTATGGAAATCGATCCAAACGAGCGCCCAATTAGCATTCAATTGTTTGACTGTCGGCCGAATTTCTTGGCAGAAGCGGCCCAGAAAGCTGTGGCAGAAGGAGCGGATACAGTTGATATTAATATGGGCTGTCCCGTTAACAAGATCACTAAAAACGGCGGCGGTTCTTCGCTGCTGCGAGATCCCGAAAATGCCGAAGCAATTGTGCGGGCGGTTGTGGAAGCTGTAGATGTTCCTGTGACTGTGAAAACTCGCATCGGTTGGACTGACAAAGAAATTAATATTTTGGAATTTGCCAAGCGGATGGAAGATGCGGGAGCAAAAATGATTACCATCCACGGCCGCACGCGATCGCAAGGTTACACCGGCCCGGCAAAATGGGAATGGATTCGCCGCGTTAAGGAAGTTTTATCGATTCCCGTGATTGGTAACGGAGACATTTTTTCAGTGGAAGCAGCGGTGCGCTGTCTGGAAGAAACCGGCGCCGACGGAGTGATGTGTTCGCGGGGAACTTTGGGCTATCCTTTTTTAGTGGGAGAAGTCGATCATTTCTTGAAAACTGGTGTGGAAAAGATACCTCCGACACCAATTGAACTGCTCGAATGTGCTAAGGAACATCTGCGGGCTTTGTGGGAATATAAAGGTGAAAGCGGTGTCTGTCAAGCGCGGAAGCACTTAACCTGGTATGCTAAGGGTTTCCCTGGTGCTGCGGAATTGCGGGGCGTGTTGGCGGTGGTAGAAACGGTTGAGCAAGGTTGCGATTCGATCGATCGCGCGATCGAGCAATTACCCGCATAAACCCGATCCACAGTCGATTTTAGATTTTAGATTTTAGATTTTAGATTTGCTTTACAGATGGATCTGGGAGCAACAACTAGGGTCTAAATTTCTGATATCTCCACTTTTGGCATCTGGGAATCGTCTTAGTTTTTGGGCAAAGTAATACCAATTTTAAAAATCCTTGCTACAAGAGAATTATTGGGTTTGTTTCGTTTACCTAATGTGTAAGGTGCGGATCTATTAGATTTTCCCTCTTTTTTAGAGATTGTCGATGGATCCACACCCTACAGATACTTTTGGCATCCGGGACTTGTCTTAGTTTTTGGACAAAGTAAACAACAGATTACAGAAATAAAACCCGCCTCTGTCGGCTAAAATTTAAGACACAGTTAGAAATTTGTGTGGGGGAAAGCATGGACTCATTAAAAGGACGAGATTTATTAAGTCTGGCAGATTTAAGTATTGACGAATTAAATTATTTGCTGGATCTCGCAGCCAGTTTAAAATCGGGAATGGTCAAGCTGAAACGAAATAAAGTTCTCGGCTTGTTATTTTCCAAAGCTTCAACGCGAACGCGGGTGAGTTTTACAGTGGCGATGTACAAATTGGGAGGGCAAGTTATTGACCTCAATCCCAATGTAACGCAAGTCAGCCGCGGCGAACCTTTGGTCGATACCGCCAGGGTTTTAGACCGATATTTAGACATTTTGGCGATTCGGACTTTCGAGCAAAAGGATTTAGTCACTTTTGCTAATTATGCCAAGATTCCTGTAATTAATGCCCTGACAGATGACGAACATCCATGTCAAGTGCTGGCGGATTTAATGACAGTCAAAGAGTGTTTTGGAAAACTAGAAGGACTGACATTAACTTATTTGGGAGACGGCAATAACATGGCGAATTCGTTGATGTTGGGCTGTGCAATGATGGGGATGAATGTCAGAATTGCTTGTCCTGAAGATTTCCGACCAAATCCTGAGATTGTGGCAAAAGCTAAGGCAATTGCTAATGGAAAAACCGAAGTTACTGTGACTGCTGATGCGGAAGCTGCTGTGAAGAATGCTCAAGTAATTTATACTGATGTTTGGGCAAGTATGGGACAGGAAGAGGAGGCTAAACTCAGAATTCCTTTGTTTGAACCTTATCAGGTAAATGAACGACTGGTAGAAATGGCAGATAAAAATGCCATTGTACTGCACTGTTTGCCGGCACACCGGGATGAAGAGATTACCGATGCGGTGATTGAAGGTTCGCGATCGCGCGTTTGGGATCAAGCCGAAAATCGGATGCACGCTCAGCAAGCTTTGCTAGCCGGCATTCTCGAAAGCGATTAGGAATTAGGTTCGTAGTGAGGAATGCAAGTCCTTCCGCCAGGGGTTTTAACCCCTGGCTAAAATAGGTAGCAGCATTTCCTGAATTGCGATATTAAAAGCGGCAAATTGCAGCGGTGAAATGTTCGCAGCTTCCCCAATAATGACAACGGGGAATTGATTCCCCGGCGGTCTTTAGGGCTAAGCAAAGACCCTACAAGCTGGCGAAATTCACTTTTGTGACTTCACCGGCGACAACATTAACTGTTTGTTGAATTTGACTCCCGTCAACTTTCAACTGATAGGAACCGGGCGAAAGCTCGATCGCCCCAAACCATCCTTGACCATCCGCGCGCAGTTGGCGCACATTACCACCAGCATTAACTGCCTGTAATGTCAAGCTCGCGCCGTCGCAAGATCGATCGCACCGTTGCAAATTTCCGGCGATCGCCCCAGCAGTCGGCCGCGACTTCCAAGGCATATCGGGAACCGCTGCCGGCATTGCCCAAACAGGCTGAGTTTGAATAGTTCTGCCCGTCGCAGCATCAACGTATTGACTCGGCTGCGAAAGCGCCGTGTAAAACAAATCGTTGGTTTGCGGAACGTATTTCCAAGGCTGGCGGGGCAAATCTCCGCTGCCGCCCGATCGCAGTTCGCCGTTTGTGTAAATATTGCTGCTAGCGTAGGAATACAACACCGTACCCGCGACGTTATTTCCTTTGGCTGAAGGCGCTTCAGCGCGGCGGATTTGCGCGAGGGTGTCTTCGATGTAGTTGAGATAATTGCCGGGGCCGATCGCAATTTGGCGGTTGTACTGGTGGTCTTTAGCGTACTCGATCCAGTGGTTGTAACCCATCTTCTGCTGCGGCTTGTACTCGCGCTGGTAAGTCATCGGCATCGCCATGTCGAGAATACCTTCCTCCAGCCAAGCACGCCAATCTTGCAATACTTCTTGGTAAGGCTGCGTTTTATACCAGGCTGCATCGTTGGTTGGGCCGTCTCCCCAGGCGATCGTCGCTGCGGTAATTTTAACGCGCGGTTTAATCGCCATGGCTTCTACATAAAGCTTCCGCACTAAATTTGTCACTTGATCGCGCCGCCACTGCATCCACAGAGGATCGCTGGATGAGGGTTTGCCCGATCGACCGTTTTGCTGGTTGAAACGGGCGATCGAAGTAGGATTGTAGCCCCAATTCGGCCCGCCGTAGCGCACGTAATCCAACTGTACGCCGTCCACATCGTAGCGCTTCAGCAAGTCCAAATAGACAGAAACAGTATAATCTAGGGCGTCTGGATTACCGGGATCGAGGAAACCTTTCGCTTCGCCGCTCGAAGTCAGCATCGCCCAATTGTCCTTTCCTGAGGCATTGGGCCCATGTTCTTGCCAAACATGATTGGCGGGAAGTTTGCCGCCGGAAACCACCGGTAGCGTCACCATCCAAGCGTGTACTTCTATACCTGCGGCGTGGGCTTTGTCGATCAAATCTTGGAGGGGATCGAAACCTGCTGGAACATTCGGATCGGTGGTGCGGGGTTCGATCGCACTCGTATAAAAAGCATCGCCGCGGCGGCGGACTTGGGCGACGATCGCGTTAGCATTGGCTTTCTGGGCGTCTGCAATCAACTTGGTGACTTCTTGGGGCGTTTTGAAACCGGGGTTGAAGGCGTCCACCCAGAAGGCGCGAAATTCGCTGATTTGGGTTTGTGGGGGCATAATGGCGATCGCCCGTGAAGGGAAAAAGTTTGATAACCAACCGGGAGTCAGCAGAAAACTGATTGTTAAGCCGATCGAGAACAGGCTTGACAAAAAGAATGTTTTAGTCTTTCGCATGAGGAATGTGTGAGAGAGCGTTTAACTGTCCTTTACGGACTTTTGGCTTGAGCGTCCGCTTGACATTTTCGCACATTAGTGCAAGTTTGGACGAAAATAGACTGAACTGGCGATTTCCTACGGGATAGCTGCGCCGCGCGTACTTTTCTCAACAAATGATAGCACCGCACTTTCAAACCCTAGTCATTCCTAATGACAGCCAAACAACAGCCAACAATTTACTCGATCGAGTAGATTTATTTCGGTTAGAAGCTACCCAAAAATTGCAGCAAAGCCAAAGGGGAGAAAAAGGACAATTTTTAACGCCTTCCTCCGTAGCAAGTTTAATGGCTGGAATGTTTGAATTCAAGTACCCAGATATATCGCTTTTAGATGCCGGTGCAGGTATTGGCTCCCTATTAGCCGCAGTTGTTTGCGAGCTATGTCAGCGCCCAAACAGACCGCACAGCCTGCACATTACAGCCTATGAAATAGACATTATTCTGATTGAATACCTCAAGCAAAATTTAGAGTTATGCAAAATTGAATGTCAGAACTGCGGCATATTTTTTACGAGTGAAATTCGTGAAGTAGATTTCATCAAAGACGCAGCAGATATGTTGCATCCCAATCTATTTACACAGTCTGTAAAACTAGAATTCACAAATGCAATTATCAATCCTCCCTATGCCAAAATAGACGCTAAATCCCAAGTCAGAACATTGCTGCGTGCTATAGGAGTAGAAACCAGCAATCTCTACGCTGGATTCACCATTGCAGCAGCTAAACTGCTCAAACCAAACGGTGAATTAGTTTCGATAACTCCCCGCAGCTTTTGCAACGGTTTATACTTTCGAGATTTCCGCCAAGTCTTCCTGCAAATGATGGCTTTACGCCAAATACACATCTTTGAATCCAGACAGGAAATATTTCGCGATGATGCGGTGCTGCAAGAAACTATTATTATGCGAGCTGTCAAACAAATAGAAAAGCCAGATACTGTACTTATCACTTCCAGCAACATTGTTGAGGACGACTTAATTTTGTCTCATGATTTACGATATGCTGATGTCGTTAACCCCAAAGATTCCGACCAATTCATTCGGATTCTACCGGATGCTGTCAGCCAGCAAGTAGTCGAGCAAATGGCTCAATTCACTTGTACTCTACAAGAATTAGGCTTAACAGTTTCCACCGGAAAAGTTGTAGACTTTCGCGTTCGCTCCCATTTGCGGTTAGAACTAGAAAACAATACAGTTCCGCTGATTTATCCCGCACACTTCTCGGCTGGTGGTGTTGAATATCCCACAGCCACAAGAAAGCATCAAGCTTTAGCTATTACGGAAAAAACGGTGGCACTACTCGTACCTAACGAACATTATGTTTTGACCAAGCGCTTCTCATCCAAGGAAGAGAAAAAGCGAATTGTTGCCGTTGTCTGGGATGCCAATAAAATCAATAGTTCTAGCGTTGGTTTTGAGAACCATTTAAATTATTTTCACCAACAAGGACGCGGATTAAACCTCACTCTCGCGCGGGGATTGGCAGTTTATCTTAATTCGAGCTTGATAGATGATTTTTTTCGACTATTCAATGGAAATACTCAAGTTAATGCTACTGATTTGCGTAATTTGAAGTATCCTAGTTTAAAACAACTATTTCTACTTGGTGCTGAAATAGGAGAAATATTTCCTACACAACGAGAGATCGATCAACTTGTCGAGAGACAACTGCTGAAGGTGACAAATCCATTAGAAAATAGCCCGATGACAATCAAAAACCGTATCGATGAATCTTTAGAAATACTTGCAACGCTGGGTTTTCCAAAAGGTCAGCTTAACGAACGTTCAGCTTTAACACTTCTGGCTTTGCTTGACATCAAGCCAAAGGATACTTGGGAATCGGCGAAATCTCCACTTCGGGGAATAACGCCAATTATGGAATTTATGGAGCAGCAGTATGGTAAAAAATATGCACCAAATACGCGGGAAACTGTCCGGCGCCAGACTGTGCATCAGTTTTTAGATGCAGGTTTAATTGTTGTTAATCCTGACAGTCCCGAACGTCCGGTGAACAGTCCCAAAACAGCATATCGGATAGAAGACAGTGCTTTGGAACTGCTGCGAACTTACAACAGTTCTGAGTGGGAGAAGAATATTCGTGCTTACCTCGCATCCGTCGAAACCCTCAAAAAACGATATGCACAAGAGCGAGAAATGGCGCGAATTCCAATTACAATTGCAGGGGAGATTAAAAGCCTTTCGCCCGGTGGACATAATGTTTTAATTTCTCTGATTGTTAGTGAGTTTGCAGCTCGGTTTACTCCTGCTGGCAGGCTGCTTTATGTTGGAGATACAGATGACAAGTTTGCTTATTTCAACGAAGTATCGCTAACTGCACTAGGCGTTACAGTTGATGCTCACGGTAAGATGCCCGATGTAATTATTTACTTCACTGAAAAAAACTGGTTGGTGTTGATTGAAGCTGTTACTTCTCACGGCCCGATTAATCCAAAACGCAAAACTGAGCTTGAGAATCTTTTTAGAAGTTCGACAGTACCTTTGGTGATGGTGACAGCTTTTCTCAGCCGCAAGGCCATGGCGGAATATTTATCTGATATTTCTTGGGAAACTGATGTCTGGGTAGCAGAAGAAGCTACTCACCTGATTCATTTTAACGGACAACATCTGTTGCAGGCTTATTCAAAAGATGAAAAGATTTCTGAGTCAGAATGATTCTAAAACACAGTATTTATATGGCTAGCGCTGACATCATAATCACGCATACATGAGTTACACATTTCCGACCGAAGAAACCGGGTTTTTACCAATTGTACTGGCCCGAATGAAATATTTTGCTAAAAAACCCGGTTTCTCGCTACCCGTGCGTCCAAAACTAATATACTGTGATGCAAGTGGTTGCGTTGACCGGAAATTGTCGATCGCACTCAGTAAACCAAATCAGTAAATCAGATCAGTAGTTAGCCCAAATATGTCTGGAATGGAAAAAAAACAGATCGATGGATTGTGGGTATCAGTATTATACTTCGCTCAGGGTCTACCCTACACCGTCGTTAATTTAATGTCGGTGATTTTTTTGAAAGGGATGGGAACCAGCAACGAACTGATCGGATTGACAAGTTTGTTGTCTTTTCCCTGGGTATTAAAAGGTTTGTGGGGCCCAGTCGTTGATATGTATTCCACTAAACGTAAGTGGATTTTAACAACGGAAGTTATTTCTATTTTTTTGTTTGCGTTGCTGGCTTTTGGTGTATTGACGCCGGAACCTGTTATTATATCATTGGTGATATTTACGGCGATCGCCTTTGTGTCCGCTACTCACGACATCGCCATTGATGGATTTTACTTAAACGTTCTCAATAAAGACAAACAAGCCCTATTTGTCGGCGTTCGCAACACCGCCTACAGAGGCGCAGTCATTGTCGGCAGTGGTTTATTGGTGTTCTTAGCAGGGAAAATCGCAGAACAGCATTTAGTCACAGGAACCGCAGGCGATACGAAAGTATATCAGGACATTCAATTGTCACTTTTGGGCTCGTCTTTTAGCGTGTCTGCACTTAAATATGGATGGGCGACAGCTTTTGGCATTTGTGCCATTATGTTTGTGCTGATTTATCTGTTCCAGCGCTGGTATCTTCCCTATCCTAGAAATTATGCTGTCGAAGATGGCGCGCCACAGCGGAAAACGAGCTTTTTTGAGTCATTTAAAACCTATTTCCAGCAAGAAAAAATTGGTTGGATTGTGACTTATGTTTTGATTTTTAGGTTGGGCGATGCCTTGACATTTAAAATGGCCGCCCCTTTTTTAATGGATAAGGTTGAGAAGGGAGGATTAGCAGTTTCTACCTCGGATATGGGATTGCTATCTGGTACTATCGGCGTGATTTTTCTGTTAATCGGAGGGTTGTTAGGTGGCTATTTGATTGCTAAACAAGGATTGAAAAAATGGATGTGGCCGACGGCAATTCTGCAAAATTCGACTAATGTACTGTATTGGATGTTGGCAATGAATCAACCGGGGATTGAATGGGCTTATGTTGTAAATTCGATCGAGCAATTTACCTATGGACTTGGTGTAGCTGCCTATACAGTGTTCTTGATGCGGACTGTCCGCCCTGAATACGAAGCATCACACTATGCGATTACAACGGCTTTTATGGCCGCAGGCGTGCTGATTCCTGGCGTTTTTAGCGGCTATTTACAGACTGACTTGGGCTATCAAAATTATTTCTTGTTCAGTTCACTGGCTGTGATTCCCGGTATGGTGACGATTTTCTTTTTACCGCTAGAAGATGAGAAAAAATTAGCATCTATGCCCCGGCCTGGACTTGACGATCCCGATTAATTAAATTGCAATACGCTTGGGTTAAAAAGCTAATTGCTCTGCGCGCACATCAATTAATTGAGAAGTGTCATAGTCTTTGCGATTGCTTTCTCTCGGAGCGCAATGACATTAGGGTTAACTGAAGCGTATTGAATTAAATTGTATCTGTTGACGTTCCTACTTGGGGATCACAAAATAGAGGACACAACATTGTTGTGTCCCTACCGAATATCTATATTGCTAAATCGAAATAAAATCGCTAGCTGTTAGCAGACTCTTTGAAATGCCGGGAATACTGGCAAGAACTTCGCCGCTACTGGCAATTTCGATCGTTGTTGAAACATCGCCTTGAGTAACTTTCAGTTGGTTGAATCTCAAACCTTTGCTTAAACCGATTAAATCTTGACCCTGTTGAAAGTCTACAATTGTGTCTGTACCGGCGCCTGCTCCTAATACTAATACGTCGCGTCCAGCGCCGCTAATTAAGAGGTCTGCACCCACTCCGCCAATGAGCGTATCGTCTCCGTCTCCACCGTTCAAATTGTCGTCTCCTTTGCCGCCTAATAGCAGGTCATTGCCGGCGCCACCGCTGATAATATCGTTACCTTTATTGCCGCTGAGAGTGTCGTTTCCCCCATTGCCAATGATAATATCCTCCCCGGCAAAACCTGATGCTGTATTGTTGGCATCGTCGCCTACTAATTTGTTAGGTTGTGACGGATCGAGGGCAGTTTTCATTGCCACAACGTTGCCTATAAAGGAGGTTCCTGGAGTGGTTCTCAATTTTTCTAAACTGCCGCGCGATTGCAGCGCTGCTTCTAACGGCGGCAGTGCGTAGTCTAAGCCAGCTAACAGCTCTAAATAATCTGAATCTGTGAAAGTGAAATCAGGGCGATTCAACTGGTCTACAGAGATTTCTGTCTTAGTAAAACCTGGAGGAGGAGAGCTTAACAAACCTGTTTGAGTGTGCTTGTCCAAGACAAGTAGCGGGTTAATAATCGGGTTTGTATATGTTTCAATAACTACTTTCCCCGGGAGAAAAGCTTCTCCTCCCAAACTAACAAAATCGCCACTAACTATATAGTGAGTTACATTTTTTCCGGCGCCGGCTTTCTGCTTAAATGTATTGACTGTGCTCTGAGCAATTCCGGGAGAATTGAAGGTGACTATATCTCCGATCGCAGATGTGAATTCTGTTGCGGCTAGCTGGGTTATGGCGCCGCCCAAGCTGTGTCCGAGAAGGTCTGGTGGCAAGCGTCGGGGGTTTTTTGTTGTATTTTGACCAATTTGTGTCAGCCAAGTTCCTAGGGCTTGTTTGTTGGCTTCAAATTGGTTGAAACCGACACCTCGCTTGTCTCCGTTGGCAGCATCGTCTACGATCGAGTCGGTGCCGCGAAATACCAATACGGGCGGTTTGTCGGGGGTGGTGGAAATTAAGCCGATCGCGTGAAATCCAGTTGTCGGATCGTCAAAAGTGCGATCGATTTGGTAGCCAGCAGCCGTCAAACCAGTTTGAACTACAGTTTGTAACTGGGGGTTGTTATCTATATAAGCTAATTGCTTGGCTATAGTTTCGTAAGCGGCGGGGGAGGATGGCATATTTTTGTTATTTCCTGTCGTTTGATTGGGATTGGCTTTTTAAGCTAGTTAACTCATTTTACAGTAAATTGCGTTTATTAACAATATTAATTTCTCCTATTCCACGCTCCTAAAACCAGAAAATAGTCGGCTTATGGTAGCGGATTTAGCAAGAGCCAACCATCCGAAAACAAACGATTATTGCGCAAAAAATTGCTGTTTTTCCGCCACCCAAACTACAATTTTTTATCCATTAAAGCTGCACAATATCTGCCCGCGTAATGTCGTTCGCCGACACGCCTCTGAGAGTAGCAAGAATTTCCCCAGTAATCGGGATAGTAATTACAGCTCCGTCAACACTTGGGGTAACAATAATTTGAGGAAAAGTTAGACCCCGGGAGAGTGCAATTAAATCTTCACCCTTTTGAAAATCGGAAATCACATCTGCTCCGCCACCAGATTCTAATACAAAGCGATCGCGCCCTGCGCCGCCAATCAAAAAATCGTTGCCAAATTCGCCGGAAATCAAGTCGTTTCCGTCGCCACCATCCAAAAAATCGTTATTTCTTCCGCCGGACAAAAAATCGTCGCCACCGCCGCCGATGATGCTGTCATTACCTCGATTGCCTCTGAGAGTATCGTTACCGCCGTTGCCGATAATTGTATCCTCTCCAGGGCCGCCGCTAGCAGTATTGTTGCGAGCGTCGCCTAATAAGTAATTCGGTTGCAGAGGAGCTAAACCGAATTGCATTTGTCTGATTAAGTCCACAAACGAAAATTCTGGGGCTGCTCTCAAACTCTCTGCACCGGCTCGGTTTCTGATGGCCACTGACACATTTGCTAGGGGGAAATTTAGCGCAGCGATAAACTCGTTAAAATCTGAGTCGTTGTTACTATAAACAAACTCGGGACTGTTTAAGTCTTCGAGGGAAATTTGCCTCTGGAAAAAATCTGCTGGCGGAGTAGTTAACAAATTTTCTGTTCGATGTTTGGCTAAAACAGTTAAGGGATTAATAGTCTGGTCTGTGAAATTTTGGAGAAATACTTTTCCCGTTATAAATGCTTCTCCAAATAAGCTGACAAAATCGCCGCTGACAATGTAGTGAGTGACATTTTTGTTGCCTGCTTTGCTGAGATTTTTCCGAAAATTGTTGGCGATACTCGCTGAGACTCCTGGAGAGTTGAAAGTAAAGATATCGCCGGTGATAGATGTATATTCGCTCGCTACAATTTGAGCAACAGCTCCGCCCCAACTGTGGCCGACGACATCGGGCAATAATTTGCTGGGGTTTTTAGCGGTATCTTGACCGATTTCTGTGAGCCAGTTTTTGACACTATCTTTGTTTTTTTCAAATTCGGGCAAGCCTATGTCGCGGGAGTCGGAAAACATAGCATCGCCGTCGATGAAGTCTGTACCTCGAAATACTATGACGGGCGGTTTTTTGGGGTCGGATGAACCGAAGCCTATCGCATAAAAGCCTGTTTCTAGGTCGTCGAATATGCGATCGATATAGTAGCCGTTAGTGTCCAGGAAGCGCGAAACTTGATTTTGCGCGTTCGGCTTTTGATTCAAAAAAACAATTGACTTAGCCAGAGCTTCATAAACAGCAGGCGAGGCACTCATAATATTTTATTTGGTGTTTGTTGGTATTTGCGATCGCTCTGGTGTTGAGCTAATTTTCCACTGCCAGCCATTATAACTGACAAGATTTGTATGGTACACTTGATAAGATCTACTCAAGAATCATTTTTTTGCGGTTATGACTATCATTCGTCAATACATTGCTCCATTGATAGCGATATTAGTATTTTTCGTGGCTCTGGTAGCAGTCAGCGCTCGCATCTTTTTGCCGGCTGACATGGCTGCCCCGGCACCGATTGAGGAACCGATCCCGCAGCAGCAAGCGGCAGGAGTGAATCCGATTTTCTTGGGGCTAAATTATTCCCCTCTCCCTGTCCGAATCCGCTGATGTCGGCTGATCTGATACCGGGCTACGGGCTGCGATCGGGTTCTGGACTCGATCGCCCAAAACTGCTAAAGTTCCTCCACCATACTTACCGAGAGCTTTACCCGGAGCGAGAATTGGGACATTTGGCTCAAACTGTCGAGCAGTATTTTTCTAACCAGACGCCGCTTTGGTGGGTAGAGTGCCTGAAAAACAACCCCTTGGAGGCAGAAAGTTTGCCCTCGCTGCCCTCGGGTTCTCTAAATCCCAAATCGATTGTCGGATGTTTGTGGTTGGGAAATGCGATCGACCAAACCACTGGAGAACGCCACGGTCACATTTTTCTGCTCTACATAGCACCGGAACACCGCCGTCAGGGACTCGGTGCAGCTTTAGTTATTCAAGCAGAAAATTGGGCGCGTTCAAGGGGCGATCGACAAATTGGTTTGCAAGTTTTCTTGAGCAATCAGCCTGCGATGAATCTCTATCAAAAATTAGGCTATGAGAGTCATTCTGTCTGGATGCTCAAATCTCTTTGAAAAACTACAAGTATAGCCATTCTCAAGGACGGCGAGGTATGTCGGGCAATTGGTAATTGGTAATTGGTAATTGGTAATAAAGCAATCGCTCGTGCTTGACCGAACTTGAGAACCACTATATTTGTTTGTAGTCAGGACTTGAGTTCTGATTCATCCAAATGCTCGGGACTATTCGTCCTCACTGCGAAGTTTATGGAGGACTGAAGTCCGGGCTACAAACTTAGGTAACAGCAGAGGTATTTGTTTGTAGTCATGTGCTGATGGCTCACCCTACAATTATTGACCGTTGACTGAGTTGCACTCGGAGCATCCTCTGTGCGGTAAAGTTTTTTTATGAACAATCACGACTTCCCCAACGACCTTGATATTGACACGGAACTGGAAAGCCCTTTGGATCAATTTGACGAATCCGAGCCCCCGCTACCAGATCCAGAGGAAATGCTGCCTTTGCTGGAATCTCCGGAACCTCAGCACCGGATGATGGCGGCGCGGGCTTTTTGCGAATTGCAGGACGATCGCGCGATTCCACATTTAATTAATTTATTGAGAGACGGCTGCCCCTTGGTGCGGGTGAGTGCGGCCTATGCTTTGGGGCGAAATCCCAGTCCCGATGCTGTGGAACCGCTGATTCTTCAGCTCAACCGCGATTGGAACGGTTACGTTCGCAAAGGGGTAGTTTGGGCCCTGGGAAATTGCAGAGATCACCGCGCCTTATCGCCCTTAATTGATGCTCTGAGAACTGATATTTCGGCGGTGCGTTTGTGGGCGGCGAGTTCTCTGGGTCAAATGGCAAAAGTTGGTTACTATGTCGTGATTGCGGGGATTCCGCCGTTGATTGAATCGTTGCGGGGAGATGCTGTATCTGCGGTGCGAAGTAACTCCGCTTGGGCGATCGGGCAACTGGCGCGGGAGTTGCCGAATAATGTAGTGTACGCTGGGGCGATCGACGCTTTAATTGAATCTTTAGAAGAAGATGAAGATATGGGCGTGCGGGAAGATGCTAAATCTTCGCTGTTGCGAGTCGGCGACCCGCGCGGTTTGCAGATTATTGAAGACTTAGAAATGGAAGGACTGTTATGATTAAATTTTCCCAATTAAACACCCTTTACAAATTACCCCTTACCCGTTACCAATTATGATATTCATCAATCCCAAAACAGATTTTGGGTTCAAAAAAATCTTTGCCTCCCCCCAGCACAAAGAAGTTTTAATTAGCTTCCTGAATGCCATGCTCTACAACGCAGAGCCGACAATTCAAGACTTAGAAATCATCGACCCCTACGCCGCACCAGCAATTACTGGTTTAAAAGACACTTACCTGGATGTCAAAGCCAAAATTACAGGCGACAAAACTGTAATTATCGAGATGCAGGTAATTAATGTAGAAGCTTTTACCAAGCGCGTCATATTTAATGCAGCCAAAACCTACGCAACTCAACTCAAACCGAGAGAAGGCTACTCAAAATTAAATCCTTTGATTGCTTTAACAATTACCGATTTTGTTCTGTTTGACAATACCGAAAAATTTCTCACCCATTTTGTATTTAAAGAAGTCGAAGAAAATATCGAATATTACAGAGAAATAGAGTTAGTTTTTCTGGAGCTGCCCAAATTCAATAAAAGATTAGAAGAAGTTGAAGACTTGATTCAAAGCTGGGCTTATTTTATCAAAAATGCTCCCGACATGGAGGAAATACCAGAGAAATTTGCCTCAGTACCCGAAATCCAAACAGCTTTTAATATCGCTAACAGGTCGAGTTTAAGCCTTGAGGAATTACAAGCATTAGAAAAGCGTGAAATGTTCTTTGAAGATCAGCGCGGTGCTGTGATTAAAGGCATCCGAGAAGGTAGAATCGAGGGACAAATAGCATTAATCCTGCGTCTACTCCGGCGACGTACTGGTGAGATTTCCCCAGAAATTCAAACTCGCATCCAGCAGCTATCTGCCGAACAATTGGATGATTTAGGTGAAATCTTGTTAGATTTTACCAGTCAAGAGGATTTGATGGCTTGGCTGGAATCGGCTTCAGCATAAACTGGAATCAGCTTCAGCAGAAATTTATCATCTAACTGGTTCCCAGGCTCCAGCCTGGGAACCCATATCTAGAGGCTCTGCCTCGGTTGGAAAAAAAGGAGGCTCTTCCTCCCGATCTGCGTTACCAGGCACAGCCTGGTAACGAGTATAATTTCTAATATTATGTCCAGAAAAAGGACACGGCAGTGCCGTTTCCCTACGGATATCAGGACACGGAAATGCTGCTTTCCTACGGATATCATGTGCTAATCTAACAAGTCTGGTTCCCGGCGCACAATCATGTCATAAAGCGGTTGAAAGCTAAACCATCCCATGCGGTGCGATCCGACTTGCTGCTGTGTCAAACGCGCACATTCTGGCTTGATGAGAATCGGTTTTCCGGCTGCTTGGGCCATTAACTGTGCTTGACAAGAACGTTCCATCGCAATAAACCACCAAGCCGCTTCATCTACGGTTTCACCTACTGTTAACAGTCCGTGATTTTGTAAAATAATCGCTTTTTTGTTACTTAAAGTTTTGGCGATGCGTTTGGCTTCTTCGATTTCTAAAACAACTCCGGTGTAATCGTCAAATAAAGCTTGGTCTTCATAAAAAGAGCAAGCATCTTGCGTTAGCGGGTCGAGGAGGCGCCCCAAACTCGACCAACTTTTGCCGTAGGGTGAATGGGCGTGCGCTGCTGCAATTACGTCGGGGCGGGCATTGTGTACTTGGGAATGAATCGCAAAAGCTGCTTCGTTTACGGGTTTATTTCCTTCAACAACTTCGCCTTTGTGGTTGACTAAAATTAGGTCGCTGACTCGAATTAAACTAAAGTGCATTCCAAAGGAATTGACCCAGAAATGATCGAGGTGTTCGGGGTCGCGGACGGTGATGTGTCCGGCAATTCCTTCGCTGAATCCGAAGCGAGCAAATAACCGAAGTGCAGCGGCTAAACGCTGTTTGCGATGGCGGCGTTCTTCTTCAATTGAGTTGAATGTTGGGGGTTGAAAAGTGACTTTGGGAACTTTTACTGCTATCATAAGCTGTTTGGTAATTAGTCAGTAGTCATTTTAGACGCTCGCGAAGTCGAAGGCTGGTCCTGCCGTCATTTTACCCGCTCGCGAAGTCGAAGGGTGGTCCTGCCGTCATTTTACCCGCTCGCGAAGTCGAAGGGTGGTCATTTTACCCGCTCGCGAAGTCGAAGGGTGGTCATTGGTCCTGCCGTCATTGGTCATTAGACATTTGTCATTGGTCATTAGACAAGATTACAAAAATCGGAAAATACCCTGAAATTATCTGCGTTGCATCGTCGGTTGCATCTGGCTAATATCTGGGGTTGAAGGATCGATCAAAGACTTCTGCAATATTGTCTATTAGTCATTAGTCATTGTTTCATATTCACTCCAGCGCAGACCTGCTATGTTTTTGCAGTCGAAAGTGGCGTTATTGCCGGGGTGGCGTTCGATTAATTCGATGATTTGTCCGGCGGGATTTTGCATAAACCACTGGGTTAATGAGCCGTAATCTAAAGGTTGCTCCGATAGCGGTTGAAAGTTTTTGTTTTGCCATATTCTAGCAGCATTCTGCACGTTTTCGACTCGAATCGCGATGTGGTGAACTGCTGTCAATCCCCTTTCTTGTTGGAAGCGGTTTTTTTGATCTCCTGCGGCGTGGGGCGCATCCAATACTACTAAGCCGCCGGCTGGCATTAATAAGGTCATTAAATGCAGCCACAAATCTGAGGGAATGTTGATGTTTCCGGTACAAAAGTTAATGGGAAATAAGTCTGGGCCTTCAACTGTTTTGGCGCCGAAGGGGCGAAAAGATTCGGCGTAGTTTTCGAGTTGAGTGCGATCGGGAAATGTGATGACAAAGTGGTCTATTGATACCAATTCTCCGTACAGCTTTGTCTCAAACGTCCAGGTTGTCAAAAATTCGGGAGTGATAAATTTGGGGTTGAATTCCAGCAAGCCATTTTTTTCGATGAAAGGTGAGTCAAAATGGCTGTCAAGGTTGTTGTCTAATTTTACGGTTGGTAGATTCAAGTTTTTCATGTCTCTCACCCGATGTGAAGTTTGCAAAACTGCGAATTTTGTCAGCAAACAGAACTTGACGCACATTTAGTGCGCTTTAATTCAAAATTAACACAAATTTTAACGATCGCCCGATCGCAACTCCCAAACCTTTATTGTACGATGGTTCATCAAGAGACCTCAACCATGAGAGCAGTTAGCTGGTGATATCTCCCCCTTTTTGGCGCTTCTACACCTGACACAAGCATAAACGGTATTCAGGAAACTCCTATCAATGACAGCACCCAATCTTGAATGGACTGCGGTTAACTCCGTCCCAGAAATCAGATTCCCGGAATTTCAACCCTGCCCTCCCGGTAGCCAGCCCCCAACGCTACCCTCGTCATGGTCTTGTGTAGCATTGCTGCATCCCTTTAGTCCCCCCTTACCGAACGATCCCAACCCCGACACGCCTTTTTTTGAACTTTGCATAGCCTGGGTAACTTATGTCGCAGGAGAGGGCATGGATGCCCAAATAGTTGGGGAGTCAGGGAAAAACTGGTGGTATAAAATTTTGCCCACCAATGAGACTTACGTTTCAATGGATCGAGGCGAGACCTGGAAACAGGTAGACATGGGATGGGCCTTACCCTCGACAAATTGGCTAAGTGCCGACGCCTCCTGTGCCGGATTGTCTTACTTGAATTGGATGCAAGCCCAAGAACTCGCCTGGTGGCGCCAGCCCGACCCCAGCCCATCCCCCGCAGCCACCTGGTTCTGGTTCAATGCTGACGGGCCTGCCACTAATTTGCCCTTCCGGATGATGTTTGGTGCTCCGCCACCTTCCCCTTACCAAGGGGATACCTCTAAACTGGCGTTTTTCCAGATGTATTCGTTCGTCTACTTTCCGCAGTTTTCCCCCGTCGGTCGCATTCCCCAACGATGGTACGGCGTTCCCCCTATTTTCGGGTTTAGTTGGGGCAATCCCAATGGCTATAAATTATTTGAGTGGAATGCCAACTTCGGCATGACCGTGTTTATGACCCCAGTGGACAAGAACAGTAACCCCTTGCCCACTCGGGTGCTCTATCGATGGGCGTCGGATGGAGAGTATCAATCGTTGACCGATCGCGCCCAAAGTACCTGGATGCTGTACAGTTACCAAAAAATTGGGTTTAAAGCCCCGTCTTTCAAGACGGCTTTTCTTGATTCTGAATATAGCGTTTGAGCACTGCCAGTGGCGCACCTCCCACGGAAGCAGCAAAATAGCTTGGACTCCACAAAGCCTCTTTCCCGTTGGGCTTCGGGAAACCTCCTTGTCCGTATTTCCTACTAGAAACACCTTTGAGCGCATTCACTATGGCAGAAATAGAGAGCTTGGGTGGATATTCAATTAAAACGTGGATGTGGTCAGATTCCCCGTTGAACTCTTGGATCTGAAAATTCATCTTCTGAGCCACATCCTTAAACGAAGCCTCAATCACCGCAAGGCTTTCGGCAGTGAGTACAGACCTACGGTATTTTGTCACACAGACCAAGTGAATCTTCAAGTCGGTAACACTGTGTCTTTCTTTCCGTAAACCACTTGTCATTCTGAGCTAACCAATATATAATCGAGTAACAGACCAATTATAATGCCCAACGTAAAAGCCAGATATCAATACGTGCTTCTACCCCAGTATCCAGCAACGACAGAGCCTAGCTCAGTTGTTTGGATGCTGTCGAGTTGTATGGAATGATGCGCTGGCTTTGTGCAAGGCTTCTTCCAAGTTGCCCAGCAGCGGAGATTTGCAGAAGTTGTTGATCGCTGAGGCGAAGAAAACGTCTGAGCGATGCTGGCTATCCGAGGTTTCAGCAATAGCGTTGCAGCAGTCGATAGCCGACCTAGGAGTTGCCTATAAAAACTTTTTCAACTCCCTCAAAGGGAAGCCCAAAGGCAAAAAACTAGGCAGTCCCCGATTCAAGAAAAAGACTAGCCAACAGTCAGCAAGATTAACTCGTGGTGGTTTTTCGATCAATAAGGAGACAGTTTACTTGGCTCATATTGGGAATATTAACCCAGTCTGGTCAAGAGAACTGCCTTCGGAGCCTAGCTCAGTCACTATAATTAAGGACTGTGCTAACCGTTATTTCCTCAGCTTTGTAGTCGATGTTGAGCCAGTTCAAATTGACGCTAAAAACCCAAGTCTTGGGATTGACTTGGGGATTAATGTCTTCGCCTTTATGAGTGATGGCACAAAAGCCGAAAGCCCAAACTTGCGCGAGCTTGACCGCAAAGTCAGGAAGTTGCAACGGAAACTTGCTCGACAAGAAAAAGACTCTAAGCGTCGGAATAAAATCCGACTTAAAATAGCCAAAACGCACAATAAGATTGCAGATACGCGCCAAGACTTTCTGCACAAGCTATCTACTAAACTGGTGAGAGAAAACCAAGCCATCATCTTAGAAGACTTGAATGTGTCAGGAATGATGAAAAATCGCAAACTTTCTAGGGCGATTAGCCTTCAGGGGTGGCGACAATTCAGGGTATTTTGCTCCGTCAAGTCCGTCAAGTACGGCAGAGAATTCGTCGTAATTAGTCGTTGGGAACCGACTAGCCAAGTTTGCTCCGAATGTGGATACAAGTGGGGCAAGTTGGAGCTGAAAGTGCGGTCGGTGCAGTGCCTAAACTGCGGTACTGAACATGATCGAGACGAGAACGCAGCCAAAATTATCAACAAAGTCGGGATGGGGAATCGCCACGACTCTAAATGCACGTCGAGACGGAAGAAGACTACTTCGGTAGCATCTGTTGATGAAGCGTGAAGAATCCCCGTGCGTTCACGCCGGGGAGTATTTCAACAATCGCTCTCTCTGTTAGCTGTATATCCCAATTTAGACGCAGCCCGACAGGTTGAAGTGTTGCGTCAGGTAGAGGCAAATCAGGCGGTGCTGCAAGAGTGGGCAATCCATGCCCCGATGAATTTTCAGCACAAATACCAGTTGGTAGCAGCGGAAACCGCGCGGATTTTAGACAATCCCTGGCAAGCTACAGAATATTACGAACAAGCCATTCAAGGGGCGATCGCCCACGGCTACCGTCAAGAAGTCGCCCTCGCCCACGAACTGGCTGCTGAGTTTTACCTGTCGCGAGGTCTCAAACGCATGGCTCAAAGCCATTTGCAAGCCGCCTACGAGCGCTATGTGCGCTGGCAAGCCTGGGCAAAAGCAGACGCCCTCTGCCAACAATATTCCGAGACGATCGTCCAATGCCAAGTCCCCAGTTCAGCCCTTTCCTCCGATCCGCGAGTGTCCTCTCCCGCCTCCGGTGCGATATACACAACCAATCGCCCCGGTACATCGCTGGATCTTGCCACCGTTACTAAAGCATCCCAGGCGATTTCTGGGGAAATTGTGCTGGAGAAATTACTGAAAACTTTAATGACCCTTTTGCTTCAGAATACAGGTGCCCAGGTGGGATACTTGATTTTGGCGGATGGGAACCAGTTGCTGATTGAAGCTCAAGGTGCGATCGACTCTGAAGAAGTAACTGTACTCCAATCGATTCCGATTGCAGCAAGTTCCTCTATTCCGCGATCGATTATTCAATACGTGGCGCGGACGAGTGACATTGTGGTTTTAAACAATGCAAGCGTTGTTGGAAACTTTGCTAACGATTCCTATATCCGCCAACACCAAACCAAATCCGTGTTGTGCGTGCCTCTGCTCAACCAAGGAGCGTTAATCAGCATTGTTTACCTCGAAAATAACCTCAGCCCTGGTGTGTTCACGCCCGATCGCATAGAAGCAATTAAAGTGCTGTCAGCGCAGGCCGCGATTTCGATCGAGAATGCACGTCTGTATCAAACCCTAGAAGATAAAGTACAACAACGCACGAATCAATTAGCCCAAGCTAACGAAGAAATTACTCTGTTGAACGATCGGCTCAAAGTCGAGAATGTTCGCATGAGTGCTGAGTTAGAAGTTACCAAACAACTCCAGCAAATGATTTTACCAAAACCCGCAGAACTAGAAGCGATCGCCGGGTTAGATATCGTCGGCTATATGGAACCCGCCGATGAAGTTGGCGGAGATTATTACGACGTGCTCTATGCCGATGGCGTGGTGACATTAGGCATCGGAGATGTGACCGGTCATGGGTTAGAAAGTGGTATCTTGATGGTGATGGCGCAAACCGCCGTGCGGACGCTGCAAGAAATGGGAGATATCGATCCCGTTTGCTTTCTCGATACCCTGAATCGCACCCTTTACAAGAACGTGC
The DNA here is from genome assembly GCF_036702665.1 of Microcoleus sp. Aus8_D2. Classification (NCBI taxonomy): domain Bacteria; kingdom Bacillati; phylum Cyanobacteriota; class Cyanophyceae; order Oscillatoriales; family Microcoleaceae; genus Microcoleus; species Microcoleus sp. Aus8_D2. The sequence continues at coordinate 75,771 of NZ_JAUBUN010000004.1, read as the reverse complement.
AGCGGATGAACGTTGACAAAAATCTGACCTTGGCGATTCTCAACTACGCCAATGGCAAAGTCCGCATCAGCGGACAGCATGAAGAAGTCCTGATCGTCCGCGCCGGAGGGCTAGTGGAACGGATTGACACGATGGATTTAGGAATGCCGATTGCGCTGGATGACGATATCGCGGATTTCATCGATAGCACCTCGATCGATCTGAACCCGGGTGATGGCATTGTTCTCTACACAGATGGCATTACAGAAGCCAAGAATATGCAGCGCGCTCAGTATGGATTGGATCGACTCTGCGCGATCGTGAGTCAAAATTGGCAACAATCCGCAGAAGAAATCAAACAAGCAGCGATCGCAGATGTCCACAAATTTATCGGCGAACAAAAGCAGTTTGATGATATCAGCTTACTCATTCTCAAGCGCCAAATTTAATGCCAACCATTGATATCATGTCCGGTCAATTGACCATGATACATAGGTCGGGGCGGGTTTTTGAGATGGTCGATTTTTAGCCAATATTGTTGGTGAAGGGAGCCCCTACCATATTCAGAGTAATCGACCAGACATGGTATAATATCCTCCCACCGCTAACCTCTGCAAGGTATAGCAGAGAATTCCCAAGAAACCTAAGCCTTTTTCCTTCTTCTTTCTTCTTGATGACTGATGACCAATGACCAATGACCAATGACCAATGACTAATGACTAATGACTAATGACCAATGACCAATGACTTCTTATTTGCCGATCGCGATTCCAGCCAACCACGCCGTAGTCCAAGCACTTTGGAAGTTGAAACCGCCCGTCACGCCGTCGATATCCAAGATTTCCCCAGCAAAGAAAAGTCCGGGACAGCGGCGGCTTTCCATTGTCTTGAAATCGACTTCCTTGAGATTGACACCGCCACAGGTGACGAATTCTTCCTTAAATGCGCCTTTTCCTGCGATTTGATATTCGCCTTGGACGAGTTCTTGTAAAAGGCGATCCAGGGTTTTGTTGGATAAGTCAGCCCAGCGTTTTTGTTCGTCAATGCCGATCGCACTTGTCAAACGTTCCCAGAGGCGGCGCGGCATCGGAAACGGACAGCTAGAGACAATTAAGCGGTGCGACAACTGCGATTTGACCCCTAGGAGTTGCTGGCGCAAAACCTCTGCATTGTACTGGGGAAGCCAATTAATCAGCACAGATGTTCGATAATGGCGATCGTGCAAAAATCTCGCACCCCAAGCCGAAAGTTTGAGTACAGCCGGCCCGCTGACACCCCAGTGAGTAATTAACAAAGGCCCGCTTTGTTCTAATTTTGCTCCCGGCAATTTCACCTTAGCATTCGGAACCGAAACCCCGGCTAAATCTTTGATTCTGCCGTCAGCAATATTAAAAGTAAATAGAGAAGGAACGGGCAATTCTACGGTATTACCTAAATCTTTTGCCCACTTGAAACCCGACGGATTGCTACCTGTAGCGAGAAGGATGCGATCGCACTTCAACTCTTCCCCCGATTTCAACTCAATTATAAACGTAGGGGCGGTGCCCCCGTGCCCGCCCTCGCCCTCTGCGGTATTCCCGGTTAATTTCTTGACTGAAACAACTGCATCGCCCGTGCGAATTTTCACGCCTGCATCCTCAGCGGCGCGGATCAAACAGTTAACAATTGTCTCCGAATCGTCTGTAATTGGAAACATTCGCCCGTCTGCTTCTGTTTTCAACTTCACGCCGTGAGTGGCGAACCAATCAACCGTATCGCGGGGTTGAAATCGAGTAAAAGCACCGCGCAGAGCTTTTCCACCTCTGGGGTAATTCTGCACTAAAACACCAGGGTCAAAACAAGCATGAGTGACGTTGCAGCGTCCGCCGCCAGAGATGCGAACTTTTGCTAGGAGTTGGCGGCCTGCTTCTAGTAAAGTGACGCGGGCTTGGGGGTATGTTTTAGCACAAGTAATTGCACTAAAAAAACCTGCTGCACCGCCACCTATGACTGTAATTTTGAGGGTTCGATCGGACAAATTTATTCTCGCTTATTCTTCTTCTGGTTCAAAATCGGATTTTGTCACCCCACAAGTGGGACAAGACCAATCGTCAGGGATATCTTCAAAGGCAGTACCGGGCGGTATGTCTCCGTCGGGGTCGCCTACTTCTGGATCGTAGACGTAATTGCAAGTTGTACAAACGTATTTTTTCATTTGGTTCGCTCAAATTTATATTGTCAGCCTGTAGATTGTACTTGATAACGCAACTTTGTGCAATACCAGAGGAATTAAATTTTTCACAATTCACAATTATAAAATAGACCTCTTGCAAAAATAAATAGGACGCTGCTTAGAGCAACGTCCCACAATTTTTTTTATTGTGGGATGGGTTTTGAGCATCGTGCCCAAATTTGATTAATATCGTTTCCGGTTGTATCGTCAGGTGATTTAACCGCAGAGAGCGCAGAGAACACAGAGAGAGCATAGAGAGATGAATACAGGACGATGCTACCGGATTTGATATAAAAGGACTGAGACAATATTGTCTATCTAATGTAAACTTTCAAATATTACAATCCTCTAAAACCGAAGTTTTAGAGGCTGCATTCTATCTTTTATTAGTTAACCACAATCGGGGTACTAGACTTTTGCTAAAGGCTTAGTCCAAACGCCGCTTTCATCTTCTTCGTACTCCTTGTGAATGGCTTCCCAAGCGGCGTGTTCGGCTTGGATCGAGTCATTGCTTTCATCAAATGCGGCGTTGTAGGATTCCATAAAGGTTTTTTGTGCTGGTTCCGACAGGTGCGATCGCACTTCGGGAGACAAGTCAGCCGGACTGTTGCAGCGACCTTTGACGGCGCGCGGTAGTGTCATTTCGCTAGTAGTTATCTCTTCGCCGCCTGCACTTTCTAGCAATAGTTGAAATTCGCCCGATTTGTCGGCGGGAACTTCCGCCATCACGAGAAATTCGCCTGCTTCAACGCGGGTTTGATAGATAGTTGCTTTGTCTTCGGGCATTCCCAAAGCGACTAATGCCGAAACTAAGCCCGCACCGGCCGAACCTGCGATCGCGCCGCTAGCTGCACCCAACAATACAGCACCCAGCGGGCCTGCGGATACTACTGCACCGACAAAGGGAATAAACAGCACGCCGACGCCGGTTAGCAAACCCAAAAAAGAACCGAATAAGGAACCAAAAATCGCGCCGCTTCTCAGGCCTCCTAAAATCACATCTTTTTTAGTCAGAAAGCCGGCAATTTTAGTTTTGGACTGAAAGTTTTTGCCCATGACTGAGATGTGGTCGCGGGAGACTCCGCGATCGAGCAAGCGCCGAATTACGCCGTCTAATTGTTCTTCTTCCTTAAATACGGCTGAAACTGTGCGTTCTGCTAGATATTCCTCTGACATTGTTCCTCCTTAATGGTTTATCGATTATTTATGCTTGTTTTCAGTATAGGAGGACACTGTAGGGCGATCGCATCGATCTTGAGATAGAGGTAAGTGCGATCGGAGATAGTTTGAGGCTCTATCAAAAGAGTTAAAGCTTTTTATGCTGGTGCGAGATTTCCTTTTTTATGAACAGTTATTTAACTCTCATATAAGCTTTCAACTAGCCCCAAATAGGATTTTATGGTAACGGTTTAATCTTTGTGGTATATTCTGCTTCCAAACGCTCCCACTCAGAATTTTCTACTGCTATATCCGCGTCAATCTGGTCTTGATTAGCATAATAGTAAGCCAAAGCCGCATAAATTTGTGCTAAGGTCAGGTGCGGAAATTCTTCAGCGATTTTTTCAGGAGTCATTCCCGCTTTGTAGTCAATGGCTATGCTTTGCACTGACATTCTTGTACCTGCGATGCGGGGGCGGCCGCCGCAAGTTCCCGGCGTGCTGACAATTAGGGTTCCAATATCAACAGCAGTTGTCATATTTGCCTCGATTGAGTTAACTTTATTCTATTGTAACGCAGCTTCATTTCTACCCGATCGCACTTTTGCAACATTAACCAATGCCCTTAGCACCTTTGTTTCCTGTCGTTCATCCCATTCTCAAAACAGCTTTTCCCAGATGCCTGTGGACGGGAGATATCAACAGCCGAGAAATTGCCCTCACATTTGACGACGGGCCGCACCGACTGCACACACCTCAACTGCTAAAAGTTTTAGATAAATACGACATCAAAGCGAGTTTTTTCTGGCTGGGATTTTGCGTGGACAGGCATCCAGAAACGGCTAAAGAAGTATACGATCGCGGACACTGGATCGGCCTCCACGGCTACCAGCACGTATCCTTTGCAAAACTCAAAACTCACGAACTCAAACTAAGTTTAGCAGACACGCAAAAAGCAATTAGCAAAGCTTGCGATTTAGACCCAGAATTAATCCGCGACGTGCGGCCGCCAAACGGCATTTTTACGCCACGAACATTAGAGTTATTGCAACAGTGGGAATATCGCCCGGTAATGTGGAGTGTTGTCCCGGAAGATTGGGTGCGGCCGGGGGTGAAAAAAGTGATGAGTCGCGTCGTGCAGCAAACAGAAAATGGTTCAATAATTGTACTGCACGACGGCTATTGCGGCGGCGAAGATGTGGCGACTTCTGCTGATAAAATAATTCCATTGCTTTTGTATAAAGGTTACAAGTTTGTAACAATCGATCGCCTTTGGCAACAAATTTCTGTCTGATTGCGTCAGTGCGATCGCTCTTGGGAACCAAAAATCTGGTTTTTAACGGATATTAAGGGGTTTCAGCAAGTATTGCGCTCGAAAAACCCGGTTTCTGTCCAAAAGTTCAATTTAGGAAAGAGGAGGCGAAGATGGCACTAAAAGCAGACACTTTTTATAACCTGCCGCGGTTGGTAGGAGACAACACATCGGAAAATGTTACGCTTTCCCCCGGACAGCTTGCTAATTTTTCTGAGGGAGCGTGGTTGTTGGGCGGAGAGGATACTGTAACGGGTTCCTCAAGTGTAGAATTGATTCTGGGGAATGCTGGTGACGATCGCATTTTTGGCAATGATGGCAACGATTCACTTTACGGTGGCAAAGGCGACGATTTGCTGGTAGGAGAAAATGGCAACGACTTACTCAAAGGCGAAGTAGGCAATGATACTCTGATCGGTTTGACCGGCGACGACATTTTGCGGGGCGGCAAAGGTAACGATGCACTATTTGGCGGCTTCGGTAACGATACTCTCTACGGCGATATTGGTGTAGATACTCTCACCGGAGACGAAGGCAATGACGTATTTGTACTCACAAATAAACTTGGCGGTTCTACTGTTGCTCTAGCAGATACTATTACTGATTTTGACAAGGGTAAGGATAAAATTGCCTTAGCAGACGGGCTTAAATTTGAAAATCTCATAATTTTGCCGGACTCTCAAAATCAAAATAACACTGTAATTCAGCAAAATACAGGGGAGTTTTTGGCAGTTTTAAAAGATGTTAGCAGCAGCACTTTAGCTCGATCGGACTTTATTGTTCCCGGCACGTTAGCCTTTAGCACCAATGATTTCATAACCAATGAAAGCAGTGTTTCCCAAACTGTCACCGTGACTCGCACGGACGGCAGTGACGCTGCTGTCAGCGCCACAGTAACGCTGGATTATCCCAATCCATTTGTGGAGGCCAGCTTGCGGCCATCAAACTTAAATGCTGCCTTTTTTCCAGTCAAGTTAGGTACGGTCAATTTTGCCGCTGGAGACACTACACCTAAAACTATTAATATTCCTTTAGTCGATGATGCAATTCGTCATTATCCTCGCTCGGCTTTGCTAACATTGACCGAACCTACGGGCCTCACTAATATTAGCACGCAGAATACAGCTACATTAAAAGTTCTAGACGATAGCAACCCACCCTCTCCGATTCAAACCTTCGAGTTCGTCAATGCGATCGCAGCCGACGGCAATCGACTGCTCCTTGGCAGCCCAAGCCGTGATAACAAACAACCAGGATCTGCTGACTTGTTTGACAGCAATACGGGGAAGTACCTCCAGACTTTTGGGCCACCTACACAATCTGTTTTCTTTGGTAACAACGTCGCTATAGCTGATAACAAAGCCCTGATTTCATCAGGTAACAACAAATCATACTTATTTGATACGAATACAGGTGTACTGCGGCAAAGCTTCAGCACTGGGGATACCAAACCTTTTAGTTCCGGCACTCCTATAAAAGTCGCCTTTGTTGGTAACAACGTCCTGATTTCTCCCACTCCAGACTTACCTTTCAGTTATCAAACAGTGGCTCCTGCATACGTGTTCGACTCCAATACAGGCGTGCAACTGCAAAGCTTTTTCAGTCCCATCCCGAGAAATCTTTTTCCGGTTGAATATGCAAGTGCTGTAGGAAACAAAGTTGCGATCGCAGGCTTAACAGACAAACCCTCCATTAATGCAGCAGTTTATCTGTTCGATAGCATCACCGGTCAACTTATCCAGACTTTACCAAGCCCAGATCCTAGAGACGGTAGCTTTACTTTCGGTAAAGCGATCGCAGCAGTTGGTAATGATGTTCTCATCGGAGCGCCATTTGCCGATAGCGGTAGGGGTGCAGCGTACCTGTTTGACGGCAATACAGGCTCATTGATCCGAAAATTTTCCAACCCAAACCAACCCGATTTCGACTTATACACAAACGATGGTTTCGGAGGTAGTTTGGCAGTTACAGACAGTGAGATTCTGATTGGAGCCAGCTCTTATGAGTCTCAAGGCGCTGTATATCGCTTTAACAGTACCACAGGGAACTTGATAGAGACTTATTTGGGTACAGACTTTGGTTACGTTTTGGGTAAAGTTCAGCCAGCTAGTTCCTTTGGGGATAACATCGCGATCGCAGGTGACAAAGTTGCTATCAGCTATATTATTCCACGTTTCCGTGTATCAGGCGCTACTGCTGCTTTGTTTTAGCAGAGATAGTCAGAAACGAGGGTTTTTTACCATAGGACTTACGCATTCCCACCAAAGAAACCGGGTTTTTCACCTAATTTGAGGGCTACAGCCAAAGATTTTCGTCCATCAAAGCCGGTTTCTTTAATATGAGTGCATAAGTGCTGTAGGTTTTGGTATATTTGCGAATTATGAGGAGGCTGTTATATGGTTCGATCGCACAAACGTCAAGCTGTCATTGCTTTAGTGGTAGCCCTGGGTACAATCATCGGGAATTTAGTGTTTCCAGGCCTGAATGTAGCGCCGGCCTTGGCAGAAGCCAAATTTAAAGATGTCAAAGACCATTGGGCTCAAGCCTGCATAGAAGAATTAGCCGAGAAAAAAATCATCAGCGGCTACTACGAAGACGGCACTTTTCGCCCGAACCGCCCAGTCAGCCGCGCTGAATTTGCGGCGATGCTGCGCAGAGCTTTTCCTGATGCGAAAACCGTCCGCAATCCGATCGACTTTGCGGATATCCCCACGAACTACTGGGGTTATAAAGCAATTCGAGAAGCTTATCAAACGGGTTTTATGTCCGGTTCCAGTGGCAGTATTTTTAACGCGACTTTGAACATTCCCCGCTGGCAGGTTTTGGTAGCCTTAAGCAGCGGCTTGAAATATACGCCGGCGGGTTCAGCACCTGAGATTTTAGATGCGACTTTTGAAGATGCGCGAGATATTCCCGAATTGGCGAGAAATGCGATCGCCGCCGCCGCAGAAAAACGGCTTGTTGTCAATTATCCCGCCGTCAAACAGCTAGAACCTACTCGGAATGCCAGCCGCGCCGAAGTAGCAACTTTCTTGTGTCAGGCGATCGCCAAACCCGGCCAAACTGCCCTAGTTCCTTCCGAATACATCGCGCAAGTTCCGCCGGATATCGGCCCGCCGAGAACCACAGAAACCTCGGATTCGGGGAAAGTTAGGGTAGAAGTTTCTTTCGCGAAGGAAGCAGAAAATGCTAAAAATATCCGCATCAAAATCATCCGCGACGGTCAAAGTTTATTAGAAGAACCAGTGCTAATTCCGACTCGTTCTCTAGCAGACAATCCCGATATAAAAGCCAGCGATGAAGTATCCGAAGGGCGTTTGTTATCGGTGCGAATCCGCGATGTAGACGGGGACAAGGAACCGGAAGTGCTGGCAGATTTAGTCTCAATCAAAAGCGGCGTCCGCTGCTGCAATTATTCGTTTATTTACCGCTACGACTCGGCGACAAAGAAATACACTCACATCAAGCATTTCTGGGGCAATGTGAGCTACGAAATTGTCGATTTTGGCAAAAATGATATCCCGGAGTTCAAGAGTCAGGACGGGCGATTTGCCGAGGCTTTTACAAATTATGCGGATTCTCGCTTACCGCTGCAAATTTGGCAGTACCGCCAAGGTAAAATGGAAGATGTTACCAAGCAGTATCCGGTGGAAGTGTACACGAGTTCTGCTGAGCTGTGGCTGGAGTCTCGGAAGCGCTTAAGCGAAGATGGAGAGGTGAAAGGGGTGTTGGCGGCCTTCATGGCGAGCAAATATGTCACGGGCCAGGAGGCGGAAGGCTGGCGGTTATTGGAGGGGGGTTATCAAGGGCGCGATCGCACTCAATTCTTTGGGAAGTTGCGCGAGTTTTTGGTGAACACTGGTTATGCGAGTAAGTAGATAAAGAGCCCCCTCGCATCCCCCTTAAAAAGGGGAGTAGGGGTTGACTGTGAAGACTCTTGTTTTCGCCTCAATAAAGGGGACGTTGAAGACTCTTGTCCCCCCCTTTTTAAGGGGGGTTAGGGGGGATCGATCCTAGTTAATGATTGAACATCATTATATGACAATACCGTTGGGTTAAGATCGTCTGGGAGCCAAAACGAACGGAAAAATAGACACTGCGATTGCTTCGTTCCTCGCAATGACGAACCTAACTGAAATTTATTGAATTATATAAGGTGCGTCAGAAGCTGACACACCCTACAGTATACGATACTTACCATGCAAATTCTCTCTCCACATATTCCCCTAATTCTCGATTGTGCTGCTGAAAATACTCGCGCAATCGCTGGCTGACAACATCATCCGCAGGCTGATAATTACCCCCGTTATATTGTTTGTAATCGCTGAGTTGATAATCTGGCAAACCTAAAAAATTAAAGACTTGGCTGAGTGTCGCAGCCGGATTTGCATAAAATTCTTCACTCGGCAAAATCAAAAACTGTTCCCTGGGAAAAAGATTCATCCACTGTTTGAGGCTGCAAGCATAAAGACTCTTATAAATGTAGTGACAATCTTTCCAATAACTTTGATCTGCTAAACTTGTTTCGGTAGTGCCAGCAAGTAATTGCAACTCGGCATCGATCGCCACCTCAAACGTCCTGCATTCCGTGCCGCGCCTCACCAGCATTTGATAGTGCGAAAAAGCGCGATCGACTGGATTTCGCAAAATCACAATCAGCTTAACTTTTGGCAAACATCCGTGCAATCTTGACGCAGCTAGCGGGTGAGTTAGATAAGTCGGAGTTGCTTCTCCCGTCAAAAAATGATGCGTTTCTATGTGCGGCGGAAAGTGCGCTTGATACCAAGCTAATCCTTTGTTGAAATGTTCTGAGAAGAAACAGATTTCTTTATTTGCCGCGGGTAAAATCTGAGGGTGTGCAGTGATATATTTGTAGAGAGATGTTGTGCCGCACCTCGGAGAACCGATGATGATGAAATCGGGTTCGCGCAATGCCTTTGCATTCCATTCAACTTGGGAGAGTTCCGGGCGAGATGCTACAGTTTGCAAGCGGACTGCGGTTTGAAAAAGCGATCTCGACTCCTGGATTTTTCCCTGCTTGCTGAGCGTCACTGCCAAGTTAATATAGGCTAAGGGAAAATTTGGCAAAATCTCGATAACTTCGCGGTAAAGAGCCACCAAACCGTCAATCAGAGGAGAATCTTTGGGGAGGGGCGCGTACATTAACGGGAAGTAAGCGGCGGTAAAGTTTGGTTGCAGGAGAATGGCTTTTTGGTGACAGGCGACGGCTGCGGCAATTTGGCCGTTTTGTTGCAAGGCTTTTCCTAAATCGTGGTAAGCTGAGGGCGAATGGGGATTTTGGACGATCGCTCTTTCGTAAAGCGCGATCGACTGTTGCAATTTTTCGCGATCGTTTAAGCTGTTCTGCATTTAAATTGTATTTTAAGAAACAATCAAATTATTGTGGGGTGGACTTCGACGCTGCCCAAAATATGCAATTTATCCCCATTGTTTTGGGTCTCTTTAGAAAAGATATTTGAAAGTGCCATCCTCTCGCCCAAGCTTCGCTAATATCAAATCGGGTAGCATCTGAATTATTCATCTTTCTCTCTTCTCTCTCTGCGCCCTCTGCGTTCTCTGCGGTTAAATCACCTGACGATACAATCGGAAACGATATAACCGCAAAACTCATACCGGAATCCTGTAATAACCGCGCATCATCACCTTAACATCCAAATGCTTCATATCTGCCGTAGAAGCATCGTGAATCATATTTTCAGTCGGTGCAATATAAGCCTCACCCGGTGCAATTCTCAGCTTCACCACCGGATATTCTGGATAGCGCTGCATAAACTCATAAGTTAACTGTCGCGTCCAAAGTTTCCCAATAAGGGAATCAGAATATCCCAGCATTTCAAAAAGATCCATCTCAGTTAAATTCACAAACAAAAAATAACGGCTATCCCGCCCTAAATTTACACAAATCCGATTAGTCGCCTCCTGCTTTTTATCCAGGGACAGATTGTCCCAACTATCAGTATGCAAACCGTTGCGACAACCGCGTTTGTTATCAATTGTCGCCGTACTCAATCCGGGCTGTCGGCCGCCCATACCGCTAATAACTGGCGGCGCATCCGACAGACAAAAAGGCTGAAAATAGTCAATTAGTCGATCGAGTATTTGCGCGCATTTTTCCTGAGATTTAAACTCAGCCACCTGTAGCGGAGTGGTTAGCGAAGCGATAGCAGGATCGGCTAACAAAGCCAAAACATCCGCAGGTAAACGCACAATTCCAACACCTGCATAGTGGGGTGGCGGTTCGTCTGTCCAAAGCAGTGCGGACTCTGCGGGCGTCGGTTTTCTCCAGGGTGCTTTCGGCATAAAAGCCCCTTCACAATACTGAAGGCGATCGGACACATTGTCAACAGCTAACTGCGTGCCCGAACTCAGCCACAATCGCGGAATTTCGGACTCTTCTTTAGCTGGAAACTCGCAATTTTGACAGCGATAAATTACTATACTTTGACGGAGACTGTACATTATTAAATATGTATAAATCGCAATTCTTAAACTCCAGGTTCGTAGTAAGGACTTTAGTCCGTTCCTCAAAACTCCAGGTTCGTAGTAAGGACTTTAGTCCGTTCCTCAAAACTCCAGGTTCGTAGTAAGGACTTTAGTCCGT
>NZ_JAUBUN010000004.1:61554-64389 GCF_036702665.1 Microcoleus sp. Aus8_D2 | reverse complement strand
AAAACTCCAGGTTCGTAGTAAGGACTTTAGTCCGTTCCTCAAAACTCCAGGTTCGTAGTAAGGACTTTAGTCCGTTCTTCAAAACTCTAGGTTCGTAGTAAGGACTTTAGTCCGTTCTTCAAAACTCTAGGTTCGTAGTAAGGACTTTAGTCCGTTCTTCTCAGTTTGTAAAATAACCAATGAAGTCCTGACTGCGAACTTTTGAGGGCTAAAGTCCTGACTGCGAACTTTTTACACTTTAGCAATCTTACCTAGTGAGTGCAATGGGTGCAGTGAGTGCAGTGAGAACAGTGAGAACACATCGCTCCTACCTCAAACCCTTCTGCATTGGGAAACTGCCAGAGAGTTTGTGTTAAAGTTGTGCGATCGACATTCTGGCGCAAAAAAGCAGAAAAAGTCAAGACGCGGGCTTCATCATCTGTGCTTTCCACCAAAATTTCGCCCTCAGCAACCTTAATTGCATCTCGGTGCAAAATGCTGATTCCGAACATACCAGTCATCCCCAATTCAGCCAGTTTAGCTGCAATTTCATTGAGAAATTCCGAGTTATTGACAACTGCTTCTGACCGTTCAACTGCTGCCGACACAGCTTCAGTAACGCGGACAAATTCTAAGGGAAACCAAACCCATTCGCCTGATGCTTGATTTTGTTCCACCTTCCACATATACGGAATAGCATCGCCGTATTCTGTGCTAGGCTTGACATAAGCATTGTTGCCATCAAACTCTTCGACCAACCTTTCATTATCCGACAGGTCAAAGTGTTTGTGAAGCAAACAAATACCAACCTGTTTTTGCAACCCATGACTGCGGATAATAGCACCGAGTTCGGTCATGTTGTCTTCGGCTTGTTCCAGCAGGTCTCTGGCTGTGAAAAAATGTTCTAAACTATCGAAAACATCTGGTTTGTAAGATGTCAGCATACAGGTAATGGTTCCTTATAAATATTCACTAAGTAGACGATATTTAACTTTTGCTCAAATGTCAACTAATTGCTAGCTATTGGCAGATTAATCTTTCTTATGCGTAAATTTACCAAGATTTTATAAAAAAATACTAAAACCTGTTGCTCTTTTAAAGCCTAAGCTAAAATAAATATAAAATATCAAACATAAAATCACTTAAAATGGTATATCAACCTGCTCCTTGGCATCTACAAGGTTATGCTGTTCAGACTTTACAGTTGGTAGATGTGGCACGAGTGCGCCCTTTGCTTCCCTCTGAGTTAGAAATTGTCTGTTTATTGCCAGGAAAAACGCTAGGTGGCATTTATATATCCTCCTACGGGTTGGGTTCCGTGATGGAGTACAATGAGTTAATTGTCGTAAGTGCGATCGCCAGTTATGCAGGAAAATGGGGCGCTTGGATTTCCCACATCTACGTAGACAACCCTAACTCAGTAGCTGGCGGGCGCGAAATTTGGAAACTTCCTAAAGAATTAGCTGAATTTAGTTGGGAAGGCAGCGATTCAGTAAAAGCATCAACGCTAGGCTACCGCGTTACAGTTAGCCAAGCAAACCGTCAACTGTGCAGTCTCAATTACAGCAAACAAAGTTTAGCTTTACCGCTACCTTTGAGCGGAAATGTTTTTAGCGCCGATCGCAGCAATCTGCTAATGTTTAAAGGAGAATTTCAGTCTCGCACCGGCTTGATTAAAGGCGAATTAGAAATACATGAAGACAGTAATTTTGCCCGTTTAAACTTAGGTCAGCCCTTGCTCACTGTTGGCTGCGAAGATATGCGTTTAATTGCAGGTGCGCCGCAAATTGTAGGGAATAGAGCCGCTGAATTCAGTTATTAGCTGCTAAGTGCGGATATCAATAAATACCGACAGTTTCATGGCTGACTCATAGTCAGCTAGAAACCCGGTTTCTCCGAGTCTTGCGTTGGGTAACGAGAAATCTAGGAAGAAACCGGGTTTCTGAGGCCAGGAGTCCCCACAATTCGAGCTACTGACTAATCTTGTGGAATCATCACTCACCCGACGGCGAAAAACCCGGTTTCTTTCTAGATGCTCGTGGCGACACCCAATCTTCTCCTAGAAACCGGGTTTTTTTTGGTAAGTCCTATTTTTAAATGCCAGCGCCCGGAGCGGCTTCGGCACCCATTTCTAAAACTGTACCGCGCAGGAAATCAATTTGCTGTTGAAAATCCATGCCCTGAATCTTTCCTAATAAAGCTTTTCCGGCTTCGGGAAGTTGATAGTCGGGAGGCACGGGAATAATAGTGCCTTCGTCCATTCCTACTGCTAGGAAATACCAAAAAGCCAACTTGGTTTCTGGGCTCATCGAGCCGTACATCCGGCTGATTTCAGTATTAGCTTTTGAGGCAATGTCGCGCATTACTTGCAGTTGTTCTTCGTGGGGAAGTGGCTTGACTTGATCGAACAAGCCCTGAGCGATTTCGGAACCGGAAGCACCTGGAGCTGCTGGGGTTATTGACTTGCCCATTTCGGTGTAAACAAACCACAGCAAACCTAATTGATCGTCTACGCTCAAGCTCTGAATATCTGCTTTTCCTTGGTCGTAAGCACCGGCAGTAGTAAATGTCATTTCAGTCTCCAAAATAATATGTATTGCTCAGTTTTCTTGTTGGGAAAACTTGTTTTGCTACTTAATAGAAGTTAGCGAATAAATAGGGAGGCTAGAATCTTGCTTAGGGTAGAAATGATCCCCGACAGTAATTCGTGGTGGAGGCTAGGAAGGTGCTAGTAAATTTACAACTAAAGGATGATGCGATATGTCTCAGATTAACAACTTTGAGAGCGCACTGGTTCGTAGTGAGGACTTTAGTCCTTCTTAATTTGTGCGGACTCGCATTCCTCACTACAAACCT
>NZ_JAUBUN010000004.1:27832-61454 GCF_036702665.1 Microcoleus sp. Aus8_D2 | reverse complement strand
TACTGCTAATCCAGGTTCGTAGTGAGGACTTTAGTCCTTCTTAATTTTGGCGGACTCGCATTCCTCACTACAAACCTTATTGCTAATCCAGGTTCGTAGTGAGGACTTTAGTCCTTCTTAATTTTGGCGGACTCGCATTCCTCACTACAAACCTTACTGCTAATCCAGGTTCGTAGTGAGGACTTTAGTCCTTCTTAATTTTGGCGGACTCGCATTCCTCACTACAAACCTGGTAATTAAGGTTCGTAGTGAGGACTTTAGTCCTTCTGAATTTTTGCGGACTAAAGTCCTCACTACCAACCTTGTTTTGCTGTTGGAAGGAACATAAGAGGATGCCCAAGAAAATAGGCCGGCATACAGCCAGCCTAGAATCAGGAGAAATTTAATTGAAACTTGTGGACAATTCTAGCTAAACAAACCCGAAATACCGCCGACTGCTATTGCTCCAGCCAAAGCGGAAACAACTACAGAAGTTAGAGCCGTACCGAACAACCACCAAGCAGCGGTTGCGGCGGCTTCGCGCGCATCTTCTGCTTGCTGCTTGGTCTTTTTCCGGATGTCTTTAATGCGTTTTTTGGCTTCTGTTTGCAGGCGTTCCGAGCGTAATAAAACGCTGTCTCTGGCTCCTTCCATTTGGTCAACAATTCGGTGAGCGTCTGTCTCGGAAATATCGGAGCGAGAGCTCAGCAGGGCTACTAAAGTACCGCGATCGAACTCACCTAAACGCTGTTTAATGGCGTCAAATCCGGCCTGCGGATCGTCAAATACTTTGCGGAAGTCGCGCTTGATTCCTTCGTAGTTGAGCTCGGGCCGATCGAGCGAATTGAGGTAATCCCGGATTTTACCGAAAATCCCGTCAATTGTTGACTGGAACTTGTCTTGCACCATTTGAATTTGTTCGACAACTTCGTTGCGGACAGATTCAATACGATCGGCAATTTGGTTCGCTTCTTCTTCCGAGATGTCTTCCCGCTGCGACAGCAATGCTACCAGCGTACCGCGATCGAAGTGCTTCAGGCGATCGCCCAAACTTTGCATCCCCGTACCCGGTTCGCTAAACAGCAACTGCAAATCGCGCTTGATACCGTCTGGATTGAGCTCTTCCTTGTCGGTATTCCGCAAGTAATTTTCCAAACTTCCTTGGAAATCCTTGACAGTTTTTTGAGCGCGAGATGCCAAGCGGCGGGGCGATTTCACGATGCTGCGAATCGAATCTTGCACGCGATCGATCGTCCGCTCGATCTGTTCTTCGCTCAAATCTTCCCGCTGGGAAAGCAGCTTGACCAAGGTTTCGCGATCGACCTGAGAGAGTCTTTCCCGCAGCGCCAAGGCACCTTCTTTCGGATTTTCAAACAATTTGGTCAAATCCCGATTGATGCCTTCAGGATCGAGTTCTTCCAGGTTGGTATTCCGCAGGTACTCGCCAATTTTGGCAGTAACTTCCTCGTACTGCTGCTTAGCTTTATCTGCAACAATTTGCGGCGCGTGAATAATGTTGTCGCGCACCGATTCGATTTTGTCGATCGCCCGATTTACCTGTTCTTCGCTGAGGTCTTGGCGCTGCGACAGCAGTTGTACCAGCGTATCGCGATCGAATTGAGACAAGCGTTCTTTCAGAGCTTTAAATCCCGCTTGTGGGTCGCCTAACAGAGTTTGAAACTCGCGCTCGAGCGCTTCAGGATTGAGTTCTTCCTTATTAGTATTGCGGAGATACTCTTCTACCTTTTGGCGCACTTCTTGCGCTTTCGATTTCGCTTGCTCTTGCAATTCTTGAGCTTTGGAAATTACGCGATCGCGCGAACTTTCGAGGCGTCCGATTAACTGATCGGCTTCCTCGGGGCTGAAATCCTGGCGCTGGCCGAGCAACTGTACCAAAGTATCGCGATCGAATTGTGACAGGCGATCGCGCAAAGCCTCGAAACCAGCCTCGCGATCTTCCAACAGCGCTTGGAAGTCCTTCTCGATACCTTCAGGATTCAATTCTTCCTTGCCGGTCGATCGCAAATAATTCTCAATCCGGCTGCGCAAATCTTGAGATTGTTCATCACCAGCAGCAGCTTGCACAATTCCCAAAACTTCTTGACGCACGCTTTCAAGCTGTTCGGCAATTTCCGCCACCTGTTCCTGACTGAACCCTTCGCGGCGGCCCAAAATCCCTGCAAAATACTCGGGATTCAACTGATCTAACTGGCGCAAAACTGCTCCCGGAGAAGCTTCTGCGTCGTAAATAACATCCCGAAATTCTTGCTTGATAGTTTCTCGGTTGAGATGCCAAGGTTGAGCATTCAGCAAGTAATTTTCCACATCAGCCTTAGCGGTATTGAAAGGCAGTGCAGGCACTTTTTCGCCCACCTTAGAAGCCACTGATTTAGCTGTTTCCTTGCCTTTTTCTGTTAGTTGCTGCAACTGACCAGAGATTTTTTCCACATCCAAATCCGACAAATCAGTCCGCGACAAAACAGTGCCGACTAGAGCTTCCACACCCATCTGCATCGCTCGCTTCATGCTGCTGCTGCTGGATGTCGATTTATTTTCCCGAGTTTCCAGAATTTGAGACAGCTTGGCGTTGAGTTCGTCAGATTTCAACAAGTCGGGAGCCGCAAACTTAAGAAAATCAACCAACTCTAAATTAGGGTCTTTCTTGCCTTGCTGCTTGCCGAAAGTTTGCTGCCAAACGCCTTCGAGTTGGTCCGCAACTTGATTGATTTCCTCCTTAGAAAAATCCGAGCGGCTGCTAATTAAATCCACAAAAGTCTGGCGGTTAACATTCTTCAGAACATCACTTCCAGCCAGAGATTTGATATCAGCATCGCCCAGCAACTTTTCAAATTGACCGCGAATTTCCTTAACATCCAACTTCGGTAACTGCAAAGAACCGACATAATCTTGGATTGTTTCGCGAATGCTATCCGGGTCTACAGCCGAACCCAACTCGCGGCGCACAGCAGCCACAGAGGCTTCTACAGTATTGACCATTTGATCGCTGGCCATCTTGCCACCGATCGCTGAACCAGCAGTCCCCATGACGCCTTGAATGCCGGAAAATGCAGTTTTAATCAAGGAACCAATCATCGAACCGACGGCGCTAGAACCGAGCCATACCAGCGTTAAAAAGTACGCCGACCAAATGACCACACCAATAATTGCCGCACCGTCTACCGAGGCAATTGAAGTTAGTTTGACCGCCAGAAAACAAGCTAAAAATAAAGCTATGTTAACTGTGACTAAAATCCAACCGCCGACTAAGCCTTCGATCTTGCGAACTTTAGTGCCTAAAGTTTCGGACTGATCATCGTCATCGTCGGGTAAAGCCTCGTCCCAGTTGGATATTTTGGCGGCGATCGAGAAATTTGTTAACAGGAATTGGAAGCCAAAAGCCATGATGACTCCGGCGATTAATGCCACGAAAAACTGAGGGCTCAAAAACATCAGCCCTCCGATCTCGGGGTGGTCAAACGGGACATCTATTTCTATTGGCATTTGAGCAATATTGAATTTGGGACTGTACAGCGACATGAATAACTCGCTTTCAAACATAAATTACCTCCTAAAGTTTGATGCCGAATTAGGCATATTGAAATCTGCCCCTAACTTTTAAGTAGGGGATTTGGGACTTTTTAGATGGTGGTTTGTTTGGTCAGGCTTTATCTTACAGAAGCCTTGATTCGTGCAATCCGGATGAGTAGTAAATCAGTTCTCTAGTTATGTCATCCTTACTGCTGATTATGGCCCTTGAAGCTGAAGAATAAATCCCTCTAAAGTCAGAAATCAGCTTTTTTGTGAGTGATAGCAGCAGAGTTCGCCCAAAAAAGGCAAGTTTGAAGCGGGGGCGATCGCGCTACCAATTACGATCGATAGAAATCTCCCAAAACTTGTGGCGCAGGTATCTTACCTGCGATTGACAGCCTTTTCACATCGATGTCTGATATTAGTCAAGTGTGATGTGGCGCACCCTGCATATAGTAGAGTGCGCTACCTAGTTAGGATTCCGTTTGATTTTCCGGCCGAAAACGAGCTAGTAATTCCGATCGCTCTAGCTGCATAATCAGCCGCGTGCGATCGAGGGTTTCTAATTGAATCAAAGGCTCGATTATTTTGGCTAATTCTTCATCAATATCGCCAAATTTGACTTGTAACATACTCTCAACTATCAGGCGTTGACTGCGCTGGATACCTTCTTGGATACCTCGCTGAAGACCTTCTTGGATACCTTCTTGGATACCTTGCTGGATACCTCGCTGAGTTGCATCATCAAGTCGTTGCAAATAGAGGGGTGACAGTTCCATAATTAACTCCCGATCTTCTCGATCTGTGTCTTGGCGGACTTCTAAAATCCTTCGCAAGTTGTACAACAATTCTAACGCGCTCAACTGAAATAAATTATCAATAGTAACAAAGTACGAGACAGCGCACCTTACATATAGTAAAGTGCGCTCTCTCGTTAGGAATCCGTTTGATTTTGTGGCTGAAAACGAGCCAGTAATTCCGGGCGATCGAGCTGCATAATCAGCCGCGTGCGATCGAGCGTTTCTAATTGAATCAAAGGCTCGATTATCTGGGCTAATTCTTCATCAATCTCGCCAAATTTCACTTGTAGCATACTCTCAACCATCAGGCGTTGACTGCGCTGGATACCTTCCTGGATACCTCGCTGGATACCTCGCTGAGTTGCATCTTCAAGTCGTTGCAAATAGAGGGGTGACAGTTCCATAATTAACTCCCGATCTTCTCGATCTATGTCTTGGCGGACTTCTAAAATCGTTCGCAAGTTGTACAACAATTCTAACGCGCTTAACTGAAAGAAATTATCAGAGGGTAATTCTCTCAATTCAGCAATAGCTTGCTTTTGCACGTTTCCCTTCCCCAAAACCCTCAGCCACAGCGTTTCGGGAGTGCGGGGGAGTTGGTGAATCGCAACGATCGCTGATCTTAGAGACGGATTCAAAAAATAAACTCCATTTACCCAATTTTCAGGTTCAGGAGTCGCCCCAAATCCCGCTAGCATCGCGTCAGAAACCGTCGGCGACAGTATCCACAGTTGGGGCAAGTCTGCCTCTGCAATTCGAGTATTATCTCTAGTTGCGACTCGTTCATATTCCGCGTGGACATCAAAGAGTTTTCCCAGACAACTGCGAATTTCTCCCGTCTGCACTGGACTGCGGAATGGTTCAAGTACAGCGGGTTTTGCTGCAATTTGACCCAGAATGCCCAGGGCTGTGGGTTCGACATCAGGTTCCGCTTTCGGGGCAAATAAAACGTCAATCTGTCTCACTTCTCCAGCAATGTCGCGGCTGGTTTCGACATTGCCGAGAGGGGTTAATAGTTCTTTGAGATACTGTTTGGCAAATTGGTCGTGAATGAATCTTGTCATGAGACTTATCCGCTATCAACTGTTTATAAACCTCGCTATTAACTGTCAATTATCAACTCTCAATAGTCAACTGTTTGCAGCATTTACCAGCGCAGTTCCGCCGACTGCGAATACAGCCATACTCCTCGAAACGTTGACCGTGTTTGCGGACAGTAGGATAGGCTACCAAATGTACAGGAATTTTGATTATTTTGTAAACCAATCGACCAGCAGCATGAAGAACATCCCAAATTTCGCTCAAGTTAGGTTCTAGAACAAATTCTCCGATTTCATCTTTTAAGGCTACCCACTGAGATTGCAGAGTAGGATTGTGACAATTATCAAATGCTGCCATACCTTTTTGGTAGTTTTGCAAACTTTTATTCATATATTGAATCAAATCAGGCTGAGTTCTGATAATATCAGAACTTAATCTGAGATGACAATCATCCGGTATTTTAAGGAAATCAGCCAATGCGACTCTCTCAAATGCTTTTCGTCACCCTGCGGGAAGACCCAGCAGAAGCAGAAATTCCCAGCCACAAACTATTACTCCGCGCTGGGTACATCCGGCGCATCGGTAGCGGCATTTACGCTTATCTCCCTTTGATGTGGCGAGTTCTCAAAAAAGTATCTCAAATTGTGCGGGAAGAAATGGATGCTACCGGCGCTCAAGAATGCCTCCTCCCGCAACTGCAACCTGCTGATTTGTGGCGGGAATCCGGTCGCTGGGATACTTACACTCAAGCTGAAGGTATCATGTTTTCTCTCACAGACCGTCGCGATACTGAGTTGGGACTGGGCCCAACTCACGAAGAGGTAATTACTACAATTGCTAAGGATATGATTCGTTCCTATCGGCAATTACCCGTACATCTCTATCAAATTCAAACTAAGTTTCGTGATGAAATTCGCCCGCGTTTTGGGTTGATGCGCGGTCGCGAATTTATTATGAAAGATGGCTATTCTTTTCACACGAGCGAAGAAAGCCTGAAGAAAACTTATCAGGATATGGCTCAAGCTTACAGCAATATGCTGCGCCGATCGGGCTTGGAATTTCGAGCAGTAGATGCTGATTCTGGTGCCATTGGCGGCTCTGGTTCTCAAGAGTTTATGGTGCTGGCAGAAGCGGGGGAGGATGAAGTTCTCTATACTGAAGACGGTCAGTATGCTGCTAATGTGGAAAAGGCTGTCTCGATGCCTGCTGATGCGGAACCTTCGCCTTTTGCAAGTTTTGAAAAGCGGGAAACGCCGGGAACTGAAACAATTGATAAACTTTGCAATTTTTTGAAATGTTCTCCGACGCAAGTTGTCAAAAATGTGCTTTATCAGGCTGTTTATGATAATGGCACGACTGTCTTGGTGTTGGTAAGCATTCGCGGCGACCAAGATGTGAATCAGGTCAAGTTGTTGAATGAATTAACAAAATTAGCGGGTAATTATCAAGCTAAAACTGTTTTATTTTTGACGGTTCCTGATGCGGAAGCTCAAAGAAAATGGGCGGCTAAATCTTTGCCTCTGGGTTATATGGCTCCGGATGTTGCTGATGATTATATCGCTGGGAACCCCCCCCAACCCCCCCTTGGTAAGGGGGGGCAACAAGACTCAAATCCCCCCCTTGGTAAGGGGGGGCAACAAGACTCAAATCCCCCCCTTGGTAAGGGGGGGCAAGGGGGGGTATCTCCTAAGTTTTTGCGTTTGGTCGATCGCACTGCCGTCGATCTAACAAACTTTGTCACTGGTTCTAACGAGTCAGGATACCACGTGGTCGGCGCTAATTGGAATCAAGAATTTCCCCTACCAGCAACGGTTGTGGGCGTTAGAACGGCCGTTGCGGGCGATCGGGCGGTGCACAATCCCGAACAAACCTTGCAAACCGCCAGAGGCATCGAAGTTGGCCACATCTTCCAATTAGGCACCAAATACTCGCAAGCCATGGGCGCCACCTACACCAACGAACAAGGCGAAGAAATGCCCTTTATCATGGGCTGCTACGGCGTCGGCGTGTCGCGGTTGGCTCAATCTGCCGTAGAACAATCCTACGACAAAGACGGAATAATCTGGCCAGTGGCGATCGCCCCGTATCACGCCATCATTAGCATCCCCAATATTTCCGACGCCCAACAAGTAGAAGTCGCCGAAAAACTCTACAATGAACTCAACCAATCCGGAATTGAAACCTTACTAGATGACCGATCCGAACGAGCCGGAGTTAAATTTAAAGATGCCGATTTAATCGGCATTCCCTATCGCATTATTCCGGGTCGTTCGGTGAAATCAGGGAAAGTTGAAGTTGTGGAAAGAGCAACTCACAAATCCCATGAAATTCTGATTGAGGAAGTCAATTCTACTTTAAAACAGTGGATTGATGCCGCCATCAAATAAGTTTTTGTAACGGTAAGGTGCTTGCTGCACCTACATTGAGGCTAGCAAGGTGCGCACTGCGCACCCTACATAAACTTATATAAAACTTAAAACTCGACATGAATCTGAACCTAAATCAGTTTCTTCGATTCCCTCAATCCAGAATAGGGCGGTACTTAGCCCAAGTAACTGTCGTGGCGATCGCTTTCGCCGTGGGGGCGAGGCTAGCATTTTCAATTCAAGGTGTCAATCCCTTTGCTTCCTCGGTGTGGCCGCCCGCAGGAATTGCACAAGCCGGACTTTTATTGTTTGGCAGAAAAGTCTGGCCTGCGATTGTTTTGGGTATATTTTTCCTCAATTTAGTTAACCCAAGCGAACAGATATTCGTGGTTTGGCTGGGAGGAAACGTTGGTGCTATTCTCCAAGCTGTTTTTGCAGCGACTGCGCTGCGCTGGCTGGGGTTTCGTCCGTCTCTAGAACGTTTGAAAGATGTAGTTAATTTAATCTTGTTTGGCGGTATATTTTCTACTCAAATCAGTTGTACTATTGGCGCGTTTTCTATATATTTAGCGGGGAAAGTAGATGGGGCAGAATATTGGTCGCTGCGCTGGAATTGGTGGTTTGGAGATACAATGGGAGTTTTAATTTTGACTCCCTTAATTCTCATATTTTTGCGCCCGAAAGTAACCGGAGATCGTTTAAAAAGACAAGCCGAGATTCCGAAAAATTATTTAATTTGGCGGGGAGTATGGTTAATATTATTAATTGGGGTAAGCTGGCTTGTCTTTGAGTCGAAAAATGAAGCTGCTATTTCTCGCTATCCTCTGGAATATTTGCCGTTTCCTTTGATAATTTGGGCGGCGCTCCAATTCGGTCAGCGGGCCGCTGTCCTGGCATCGTTCATTGTCTCAAGCATCGCAATTTTTGGCAGTTCTCACGGAGGTGGGCCATTTATAGCCAAAGCCGAAAATATCAATCAAGCTATCTTATTCTTGCAAGCTTTTATGGCTGTAGTTACGATTACATCGCTGTTATTGGCAGCGACGGTAGCCGAACGCGCCGAGGCAGAAAATTCGCTGAGAGACAGCGAAATTAAATATCGAGAATTGGTGGAAAATGCTAACAGTATTATTGTCAAATTGGAGCCGGACGGCACAATTATTTTTTTTAATGAGTTTGCCGAAATATTCTTTGGCTACAATCAGGAAGAAATCATTGGCAAAAATGCAGTGGGAACAATTATTCCCGTGAGTGACATCGCAGGAAATAACTTAGAGTTGGTTTATAATGAAATTTTACAAAATCCCGATCGCTTTACTAGCTATGAAAATGAAAATATCCGGCGCAACGGATCTCGCATTTGGGTATCTTGGGCAAATAAACCGCTGTTTGATGCAGCGGGAGAACTCCTGGGCCTCCTCTGCATCGGCACAGATATCACCGATCGCCGAAAAGCTGAAATAGAGCTGCTTCATCTGAACGAAAAGCTGGAAATCCGAGTTGCAGAGCGGACAAATGCCCTGAAACAAAGCGAACTTCAGCTACAGAAACAGAAATCGGCATTAATTGATTTAGCAAAAAATAAAGCGCTGAATCAAGGCGACTTAACCAAAGCGCTTCAAGAAATCACTGAAACTGCTAGCCGTACTCTGGACGTTGCGCGATCGAGCATCTGGCTGTACGATCGCACAAAATCCAAGATAGAGTGTCTGGATTTGTTCGATCGCGCCCTCAACCAGCACTCAGAGGGTATAGAATTAGCAGAAGCAGACTATCCTGTCTATTTTCAAGCACTGCGAGAAGAACGCGCAATTGCTGCCTTTGACGCGCAAAAAGATTTTAGAACTAGAGAATTTGTGGAATCTTACCTAATTCCGTTGGGCATCACTTCCATGCTAGATACGCCGATTCAAATAGGCGGAGAAACAGCAGGAGTTCTCTGTTTGGAACACCTAGGAATGCCCCGTTATTGGACTATTGAAGAACAAAGTTTCGCTGTTTCTCTAACAGACTCTGTAACTTTCGCAGTGGAAGCGCGAGAACGCCAGCGCGCGGAAGCAGCACTGCGGCAAGCTGAGGCAAAATACCGCAGCATATTTGAAAAAGCGATCGTCGGCATCTTTCAAACTACTCCTGATGGGGAATATCTCAGCGTTAACCCTGCTTTAATTCGCATTTATGGTTACAGTTCCTGTGAGGAAATGCTGGAAAAGTTAACTGATATCAACCGCCAGCTATATGTAGACCCAGAACGCCGCGCCGAAATCATCGAATTAATGCAAAAAAACGGCAAAGTATCGGATTTTGAATCTCAGGTTTACCGTCAAGATGGCAGTATAATTTGGATTGCCGAAAATGCTTATACTGTCTCTGATAGACATGGCAATTTGCTTTCTTACGAAGGTACTGTTCAAGATATCACAACTCGCAAAGAAGCTGAGGCAGCTTTGCGCTTAGAACAAGAAAAATCTGACCGTCTCCTACTCAATGTTTTGCCACAAGCGATTGCCGAAAGACTCAAACAAGACCAAAGCATCATCGCCGATACTTTTGCCGAAGTCACAGTATTGTTTGCAGATATAGTCGGTTTTACTCAAATTAGTTCCCAAATTTCTCCGCCGGAATTAGTTTCCTTGCTTAACGAAATTTTTTCGACATTCGATCGCCTAGCTCAAAAGCACGGATTGGAAAAAATTAAGACGATTGGTGACGCTTATATGGTAGTGGGAGGGCTGCCCGTACCTCGCAGCGATCACGCAGAGGCGATCGCCCAAATGGCCCTGGATATGCAGCAGGCAATTATTGAATTCAGCAATACCAACAATCAAGATTTTAGCATCAGAATCGGCATCAACAGCGGCCCGGTTGTCGCCGGAGTCATCGGCATAAAAAAATTCATCTACGATTTGTGGGGAGACACAGTTAATACCGCTTCCCGTATGGAATCTCACGGCTTACCCGGTCAAATTCAAGTCACATCTGCAACTTACGAGCGATTGCAAGACAAGTATTTATTAGAAAGTCGTGGCACAATTGAAGTCAAAGGTAAAGGTGAGATGAATACTTATTTTTTAACAGGTATTAAGTTGTAAAAAAAAGGAAAAAGAAAAAAGGAAGTGAGAAGAAGGAAAGTTTAGCTTATGTTTAAGCAATTAATAACTTCCTAATCGTCTGGGTTGGTATAGACAGTGAAAAATATAAAACTCAGTATGAACAAACAAAACAATCAGTTTTTGAGATTTATTCAATCTATAAATTGGCAATACTTAGCAAAAATAACGGCCATTACTTTTGCTTACGCTTTAGGAGCAAAAATAGCATCTTCAATCCCAGGCGTGAATAAATTAGCTACCTGCGTCTGGCCGCCAGCAGGAATCGCACAAGCAGCACTTTTATTGTTTGGTTGGCGTGTTTGGCCGGGCATAGCTTTAGGCGTATTCTTTTTCGATACTATCAACCTCAATGTATCCTGGATCAGCGCATTAGTGGCTGGATTCTGTGCTTTTCTGCAAGCTTTGTGCGCCTTTATTTTGCTGCAAAAACTCGATTTTCGCCCCTCACTCGCTCGGCTGCTCGATGTAGTCAATTTAGTCTTTTGCGGTGCTGTGGTTGCAACTCAAATTAACTGCTCTCTCGGGACTCTGCGTCTGTGTTTGACTGGTCTAGTTCAGTGGAGCGAATATTGGACAATTCGGTGGAATTGGTATCTCGGAGATACCTTAGGAGTTTTGATTTTTACTCCACTGCTGCTGATTGCATACAAAAAAATAACGGCACGCAATTTACCAAATACACGCCGTACAACACTTGCAAGTCTAATTTGGCGCGGCATCTGTTTGCTGTCCTTGGTAACAGTCAGTTGGCTAGTGTACAACTCAAAAAGTGATAGCAATCTTTCCGGTTATCCTCTGGAATACTTGCCATTTCCGTTGGTGATTTGGGCAACCATTCAATTCGGACAATCTGGCGCTGTTTTAGCATCTTTCATTGTATCCAGTATCGCCATTTGGGGCGGTTCTCAGGGAGGTGGGCCATTTATTACTAAGGCTCTCAATATCAATCAGGCAATCTTATTTTTGCAGGCTTTCATGAGCGTAATTGTAATTACTTCGCTGTTGTTGGCTACCACAGTTGCTGAACGGGCCTCAGCAGAGAATTCGCTACGAGAAAGCGAAATTAAGTATCGAGAATTGGTGGAAAATGCTAACAGTATTATTTTAAAAATAGATACGGAAGGCAATATTACTTTTTTTAATGAATTTGCACAGAAATTTTTTGGTTACAGGGAAGAAGAAATACTGGGAAAAAACGCTGTTGGCACAATTGTCCCCCAGACAGATACAGCGGGAAACGACCTGGCCATATTATTGAGAAATATTTTAAATAACCCGGAAGAATATACGACAAATGAAAATGAAAGTATTCAACGTAACGGATCTCGTGTTTGGGTATCGTGGGCAAATAAACCGCTGTTTGATGCAGCAGGAAAGTTCGCGGGACTACTAGCAATCGGTACGGATATCACAGGTAGAAGGCAGGCTGAAATTTCGTTGCACAAGCTGAATGAAGAGTTAGAATCTAGAGTTGAAGAACGAACTAATGCTCTCAATGATACTTTAAGTGCACTGCGAGTTCAACAGGAACAATCAGAACGGTTGTTGTTGAATATTTTACCGGAAGAAATAGCAAATCGTTTGAAGCAGGGAGATAGTACGATCGCAGATACTTTTGCTGATGTTACTGTATTATTTGCGGACATCGTAGGTTTTACTCAATTGAGTGCGCGAGTTTCTCCAACAGAATTAGTTGCTTTGTTGAATAACATTTTTTCGACTTTTGATAACTTAGCAGAAAGGCACGGTTTAGAAAAAATTAAGACGATTGGCGATGCTTACATGGTTGTTGGAGGGCTGCCAATTACTCGCCCAGATCACGCAGAGGCGATCGCAGAAATGGCCTTGGATATGCAGGAGGCGATTATTGACTTCAGCAAAACTCAAAATCAACATCTTAGTATCAGAATCGGAATTAACACTGGCCCGGTTGTCGCCGGAGTCATCGGGATTAAAAAATTTATTTACGATTTGTGGGGAGACACCGTTAACACGGCTTCTCGCATGGAATCTCACGGCAAGCCCGGGAGCATTCACGTCACATCTACAACTTATCATAAATTGCAGGAAAAGTATGTATTTGAAAGTCGCGGTGCGATCGAAGTTAAAGGTAAAGGGATGATGACTACTTATTTACTGAAATACCGAAAATTGGTTTAATCTAATA
Source organism: Microcoleus sp. Aus8_D2 (assembly GCF_036702665.1). Classification (NCBI taxonomy): domain Bacteria; kingdom Bacillati; phylum Cyanobacteriota; class Cyanophyceae; order Oscillatoriales; family Microcoleaceae; genus Microcoleus; species Microcoleus sp. Aus8_D2. The sequence continues at coordinate 48,460 of NZ_JAUBUN010000004.1, read as the reverse complement.
TGCTTGGGTTAACACTGTTTATTACCCGGAGATCCCCCTCGCATCCCCCTGATTGTTGGGGGACGAAACAGAATACTCTTGTCCCCCCCTTTTTTAAGGGGGGTTAGGGGGGATCTCCGGGGTTCTAATCTAGATTTTTCTCTAAAAGTAAGGGCGATCGCACTTTTAATGTACGCGATCGCCCTTTGCTCAACTAACAAGGTTATTTAAAGCTTGTAAAGATTAATTCCAGCTTCCTTCGCCATAATTTCTAAACCCTTGTGTTCCAAGGTTTTAATCGCCTTCGTAGAAAGGTGTAACTTTACCCAACGCTGCTGCTGCGGCCACCAAATCCGCTTCCACTGCAAATTTGCTTCTTGCAACTTGTGAGTGCGGTGGTGCGAGTGAGAAACCGCAAAACCGTTATTCGCCTTTTTCCCCGTTAGCTGACATTTCCGTGACATATTGCCCTCCAGACTACTTTTTTTGATGCAGCCTTTTATTATAGAGCAACTGCGGACTACCCCCCTAGCCCCCCTTGTTAAGGGGGAGACAAGAAAAGCCCTCTAGCCTCGCTGGTGAAGGGCTTATCAGAAAACCGACTGTTTCCAACAAACCAAACTCTAGCTCCCCTCAAAGCATCGGGGGGTTGGGGGGGTTCTTACATTGCACGTTCAGTCAATTTTGTCAAGACGCTGTTCGATCGCTCAACAAACTCCTGCATCCCTTCAGCATCGAAACCCTTCTGGGCCATCAAAGCCAAGTCATAAACGTGATGACAAATCATGCTGGCCAACTGCGCCGACGGAGACTCGCCGCCACCTTGAATAATCGCACCCTGACCCAAACTCGCCAGATTTTGAATCAGCGGGTGAGACGTATTCACCAGCAAAACGTGTTCTTCGGGGAATTCGGCCGCTTGCTGCTGTAAAAGCGCCGTCATATCCCGCATCCGGCGCAAAGCCTCCGGTAACAGGACGATCGCAGGTGGCGCCGCCTCCGCAGAGTCAGACTTCAAAGCTTCAGTGCGGATGTTCACTTTCGGCTTGTTGAGAGCCTTTTGGAACATTTCTTTGACTTGTTCGCTGCGAGTTTTGTTCGTCGCCGGATCGACAATTTCCGCTTCTTTTTCTTTGTCAATTAGCGTGTCGTCAATGTCAGAATCCACCCGCGAGAATTTAACATCTGAGTATTCGCGTTCCAAGAAACTGATAAAGTGCGTGTCAATGAAAGAATCCATAAACAGCACTTCTAAACCTTGGCTTTTGTGCAGGGCGACATAAGTTGCTTGCGACGCAGGTTCAGTGCAGTAAAACACCCGATTTTCGTGGCGTTTTTGATTGCGTTCCAAATACTCTTTCAGCGTCGTGTAAGGTTGCGTCGAAGTAGAACCGTCCGATTTGGGAGTGACATCTTGCCACAAATCTCCGTCCTCAGTTTGCACCTGCACTTCTGGCGTTGCAGTTTCCGGTTTTTCTGCTGTTGGTTCGTAGGTGCTGCGGTAGATTAAGATATCTTCGACTTGTTTTTTGAACTTGTCATCGTTGAGAGAACCAAACTTGACAAAAGTGCCGATATCTTGCCAGCAGCGGATGTATTCATCGCGGTCATCGCGGTAAAGTTCTTTCAGGCGATCGCCCACTTTTTTCGCAATATAATCAGCAATTCTTCTGACTGTGCGATTGCTTTGCAAAGAACTGCGAGAAACGTTCAGCGGAATATCGGTACTGTCAATGACTCCCCGCAGCGGCATCAAGAATTTAGGGATGATTTCTTCGCAGTGATCGCTGACAAAAACCTGGTTGGAGAAGAGCTTAATATTGCCTTGGGTAACATCAACATCCGGCCGCAGTTTCGGAAAATAAAGAATCCCGTTGACAATGAAAGGATAATCTGTATTCAGGTGTACCCACAGTAGCGGCTCGTCTTGGAACGGGTAAAGATAGCGGTACAGTTCTAAGTAATCTTCTTTTTGCAAATTGCTGGCTGATTCCCGCCAAATTGCCTGGTGCTTGTTGAGTTGCTCTCCCTCAAAGTTGATGGGGACTGGCATGAAATCGCAGTAGGTTTTAATTAACTGCTTGATGCGACTGGGTTCTACATATTCCAGTTCTTCATCTTGTAGGGTGAGAGTAATTGTAGTGCCGCGTTCAGTACGGGTAGATTCTGATAGTTCAAAAGCGGGGGAACCGTCGCAAGACCAGTGTACTGCTTGGGAAGATTCTTTGTAGGAAAGGGTTTCAATATCTACTTGCTTTGCCACCATGAAAGATGAGTAGAAACCGAGACCGAAGTGACCGATGATTGCGTCGTCGCCGCTGCCTTGGTATTTTTGAATAAATTCTTCAGCGCTGGAAAAAGCGACTTGGTTGATGTATTTTTTTACCTCATCGGCGGTCATGCCGATGCCGTTATCGGAAATAGAGAGGGTTTTGTTTTCTTTGTCAATTGCAATGTTGATTTGCGGTTCGCCAATGTCGCCGGTGTATTCGCCGGAACGCGAAACCATTTTGAGTTTGGCTATGGCATCGACGGCGTTAGAAATTAGTTCCCGCAAGAAGACTTCGTGGTCGGTGTATAGCGACTTCTTGATAATCGGGAAAATATTCTCGGTATGGATCGAGATTGTTCCCTGTTCTAAAACTGTCATAATTCTTCGGTGATAATTGTGAGAAATTAACTGTCCCAGGTCAAGCGGTCAACTAAGAGGGCCCGCACGCACCATCCACCGCCCCTACAAACGGTCAACTGTCAACTGTCAAGCGGTCAACTGTCAACTGACTATTTAATGATTTTCGGCGATCGCGCTATCTTCTGCAAAAGGGATTACCCTAAAAAGATGATTCGGTTTCCCTCACATAGTAGCTCACAAAGGCAACCGCAGGACAAAGGTACTGCCGGAACCCAATTCGCTGCGGGCGCTGAGGCTGCCGCGGTGTGCCCGGGCGATCGCCCGCGCGATCGCCAATCCGAGTCCCGAACCGCCCGTATGGCGCGATCGATCGCTGTTGACTCGGTAAAAGCGATCGAATATCCGCGGTAAATCTGCCGCCGCTATCCCAATACCCGTATCTTGCACCTGAATTATCGCCTCCTGGTGACTGCAATCTAAGATTACTGTGACTTTTCCCCCAGCCGGAGTGTATTGAATTGCGTTCACAATTAAGTTAGTAACGAGACGGTAAAGTCGATCGGCATCTCCGACAACATTTAACTGCTGCTGTGCGCGGATTTCCGAGGTTAGGGCTACCTGGGAGGATCTCGCCAAAGCAGCCAATTCCTCGACTAAATCGCTCACCAAGTCGTTCAAACAACAAAGCTGAGGGCGATCCTCTTCGTTGATGAGCCTCCCGTAGGGGCGGGCTTCGCTAACGGATTTTGGTTGAGAGTCCATCCGCGCCAACAACAACAAATCAGTGACTAACTGAGTCAAGCGTCGATTTTGGCGATCGATCGTCCGCAAAATTTCCCGCGCTTCTTTTTCATCCAATTCTGGCATCAACAGCGCCGATTCTACGGTAGCTTGAGATGCCGCTAAAGGCGTCCGCAATTCGTGAGCAGCATCCGCCGTAAACTGTTGGATTTGTCGGTAAGAAGCATAAATCGGTTTCATCGCCAATCCCGCCAGCCACCAACTAGAAAAACCCACCAAAATTAACGCTGTCGGCAATCCAAACTTTAAAATTAATTTGACTGTACTGAGATAATCGTTGAAGTCTTGCAAGCTCCGCCCTACTTGAAAATATCCCCAATTTTCCAGGGTGTTAGTGTGCAGCGATACAGAAATTTGATGATAAATATTGCCTTTGCTATCAGCGATTGTTTGCCAGTGTTGGGAGTTAAATCTCGGCGGCAATGTTTCGGGATAAGCGCCTGCTGTAGCAATCAATTTCCCAGAAGAGTCAAATAAACGGATATAGTAATAGCTTTGGTTGATGGCGCTTAAAATATGGCGATCGGGCAACTGTTCTTTAACCCCGTTAACTCCAATTACGCGGAGGTTTGGCAAAAGTTCATAGACGATTGGTTCTAGGCGCCCGGGCTGCTGTAGCTTGATTTCGAGGCTATCGTGGAGTGTCCCAGCTACCGATTCTAGTTCGCGATCTATGGCGATCCAGTGCGCGTGGGCGATCGCCTTATATACACCAAATCCCAACAAACTTAAAATCAAACCCATTACTGCCGCATAGGAAAGAGCTAATTGCGATCGAGTGCGGTTAAATAGTTTATTTTGATTCACATTGATTCGAGGGAGATTTTTTAAGGTAAATATCCCAAGGTAAATAATACATTGTTTTCTAATTGTACCAATGTCTCTGGATTCACTTCACCAATTTTATGTCGCAATCGTGTTTGATCCAAAACTCGCATTTGATGGCACAATGCAACCGAATCTTGAGTCAACCCTCCCTCACCGCTGGGAATGAAAACACATGAAGGAAGAGAGGCACGGCGCAGATTAGTTGTGAGAGGAATACTAATAACAGTATTCGTATATCTCGAAACAGTATCATTCTGGAAAATAATTATGGGACGTACACCTGCCTGTTCGGAACCTTGGGTAGGATCGAGGGCTGCAATCCAGATTTCACCCCGTCTGATTGTCATTGCAAATCCTCACGTTTTAGTATTTCTGCATATTCGCTCATACCTACTTCTGCAAGTTGTCTATCTTCTTCGGCAAATTCGCTATAGAGTGCGGCTAAGTTGCTTTCATCTATTGCTACATTACTAACTAATCTGGCACGAAATTTCAGAAAAGAAATAAATTCAAACACTTGTTTGAGTTGTTCTAGATCGAGCTTTTCTAACTCTTGTTGGATTAAATCTTTCATGGGAGCCATCTTTGCGATCGAGTTTTCTATATTATAGCCAGATACTGGAAATGCGATCTAGTTTACCCTGGCACTGCAAACCTGCAATATCGGTGCGTAGTGCGCACCCTACTTTCAATTTCTCATCCGGTATCCGACGCCGTGGACAGTTTCGATTAAGTTCGCACAGCCAACTGATTCGAGTTTGCGCCGCAGCAAGCGCACTTGAGCGGCTACTACATTGCTAAAAGTATCTGCACTGGCTTCCCATATCTGATTCCGAATTTGGTCGGTGGTGACAATTTGATTCGGATGTTTCATGAAATATTCTAACAATTGAAATTCTTTATTAGTCAGCGAAATAGTCTGGTTTGTGCCGTTTTGATTGAGGTGACAAGCCGTGCGATTACCGCAATCTAAGGCGAGATTGCCGATTTGTAGCTGTTGGGGCTGTATTTGGGGCGATCGCCTTTGCAGCGCCCGCAACCTTGCTAACAATTCCGCCATCCCGAAGGGCTTGACTAAATAATCGTCAGCCCCCGCATCCAATCCCGCCACTTTATCTTCCATCCTGTCTTTGGCTGTCAGCATCAAAACTGGCAAAAAACTATGTTTGGCGCGCAACCTTCGCAGCAATTCTATTCCCGACAATCCCGGAAGCAACCAGTCAAAGATGGCTAGGGTGTATTCCGTCCACTGACTGTCTAGATATTCCCAAGCTTCATTCCCATCCTGGGCCCAGTCAACTATGTATTTTTCTTGCTTCAAAGTGCGATCGATCGCCTTTCCTAAATCTGGCTCATCTTCAACTAGCAAAATTCTCATAAAAAATAAGCTTTTGGGGATTTAAATTTAATGGTCGGGGCGGGCAAGATGTTAAGGTTATGGGCGGGCAAGATGCCCACCCCACGGATGGTTTGAAATAACATAAATGTACAACAAATTAAATGCGCGAAAGCTGATATCAATTTTCATAATTACTGCAATATTATTCGTAGGGTGTGTCGCAATCAACAATCTCTGAATAAAAACGGACAATCTCATAGATCCGCACCTCATCCCATCAAAAATCATGCAACAGTTACATAAAGCTTGAAAACAGGTATTAACTTTAACTTCCGCTCAGTATATCTGAATGCCAACTCTACCGAGGAGAACCTATGCGTTTATTCCCACAATTTTACCAGATATTGCGTACTCCCAGTTGTTGCTGTAACCGGGTGTCTGAATACCGCGCATACTGCTTAAATAAACTTGGTCTTGGTAGTAGGGACACGGCACTGCCGTGTCCTCACAAATATCAGCCGCTACATGATTACTTTTGTTAACAAAAACCCGCTCGCTCAAACAACCGGGTATCCACAACTAAATTTTACTCAATCTACTGAGTGAATGTAAAACGACCGTCCACTTTTTCTCCTTTAATATCCGCGTTCACCTTCACAGGATACTGACCGGCACCTTTGACAGGAAACACAGCAGTATAATGTTTATCTGCCGGATCGTATTTAAAAGCTAGCGTTTGTTGCTTTCCATTCGGCAACTGCACTTGAGCGGACACTTTCGCATCAGCGACTGTTTCCTTTTTATCGCCTTTTTGCAGGTACAAATCTAAGTGAGTCCCAGTAGCTTGTTTTTCAGGTACAAACTCTAAATGATAAGCTCCAGCATTGACAACTTGACCGCCTTTAGCTCCTTTTGCACCAGCAGGAGCAGCCGCGGGAGCGGAAGACGCAGGTTTTGAAGCAGCAGGTGGGGATTCTGGGCTGGTATTTTTTGTATCATCGCTTGGTTTGCCACCTCCACCGCAAGCTCCCAAAAATAGCAGTCCGACACTGCTGAGAATAATTAAACTTGATTTGATCGTTTTCATGTGCTTGACTCTTTGCGGACAATTATTCGTAAATTATGGCATTTTAAAACAGGGCGTCAAGGACAATCATCAAAATTATTCAGCACTTAGCAAAATCATTGCTCAAAAACTGCTTTAACTACTTTTGTATCTTCCGCAACAGGCTGAATTTGTTGAGGTCGTAAAAACTTCCCAAATTGAGCATACAAGGCTGGCAAAACTAACAGAGTTAAGGCAGTAGAAGTAAATAAGCCCCCTAAAACTACTACTGACAAAGGTTGCAATATTTCTTTCCCCGGCCCGCCTTCTAAGACTAAAGGTGCTAAACCCAAGGCTGAAGTTAAAGCGGTCATCAGGATGGCGTTGAGCCGTTCCATCGAGCCTTTAACAACGGCTTCTTTAAAGGGCATTCCTTCGGCAAATTTAGTGTTGTAGTTGTCTACTAACAGCAAGCCGTTGCGGGTAGCTACGCCGAATAATGTGACAAAGCCAACCAGGGAAGCTACGGAAATTGTACCGCCCGTCAAAGCTACAGCAATTACTCCTCCAACTAAGCCGATCGGCAAATTAATCATAATCATCGCAGTTGAAGCGATCGACTTAACGGAAAGGTACATCAAGACGGTAATGACCAAAAAGGCGATCGCGCTAAACACCATAATATTCTGCGAAGCCCTTTGTTCCGCCTCAAATTGACCGCCGTACTGGATAAAATAACCAAACGGTAACTGCACCTCCCGTTTGACTTTAGCTTGAATTTCATTCACAACCGATCGCAAATCCCGATTTTTTGCATTAGCCGCCGCCACAATCAACCGCGAAACATTCTCGCGGTTAATCGTATTTTGGCCCGTACCGTATGTAACAGTCGCAACTTGAGCGAGGGGAATTTTACCCCCCCTTTCATCCCCCCCTTGATAAGGAGGGGAAAGAGGGGGGATATCAACTAACAAATTCTGAATAGTTTCCAGGTTATTTCTGGCTGACGGCTGCAACCACACAACTAAATCAAAAGTTTGCTGTGCTTCCAAAACTTGCGATACAACTTTGCCATTTAAAGCAGTCTCAATGATTTCCGAAAGTTCTCCGATTTTTAAACCGTATCTACCCGCAGCTTGGCGGTTAAACTTAATTTGAATTTGCTGTACCGGCACCTGGGGTTCGAGTTGCAAATCCACAATTCCCTTAACTGTTTTCATTTGCGCTTCAACTTGAGCGCCGAGGCTGCGAAGTTGATTCAAATCCGGGCCAAAGATTTTCACAGCAATCTGACTTCTGACACCAGATAAAACCTCATCCATCCGGTGAGAAATAAAGCCTCCGATATTTGGTGCAACTCCCGGCAATTTCGCAAATTCCTGCCGCAAAAACTCCAAAGTTTTTGACCTATTTTTCATCCCTTCCTCGCTCAAACCGATATCAATGTGAGCTAAATTGACACCCGCAGCATCGGCATCACCCGGAGCTCTACCCGATCGCACTTGCACGTATTCAAACCTGCGATCGTCCTTAAGTGCATCTTCCATCGCAAAAGCCGCACTATCCGTCGTCTCCAAAGACACCCCCGGATAAAGCAGAATAGTATTCACCAAAGTTTGCTCCTGAAACTCCGGCAAAAACACCCGTCCAAAGGAAGGCAAAATAACTAATGCAGCCACCATGCTAGCAGCAGCTAAAACTAAAATTATCGCCGAATAACGCATTGACAATTGGATGAAAAAGTGATAGATGCGCTTGCAAAATCTCGGCAGCCAAGGCTCCTCAGCACTCATGCGTTTGCTCGGCAACAAAATAGCACAAAGCGCCGGAGAAACAAACAGCGATTCCAGACTAGAAATCACCACAACCACCAAATAAGTAATTCCCATCGGCGTAAAAATCCGACCTTCTACACCGGGCAAAGTAAAAATCGGCGAAAACACCACAATCCCAATTACCGTAGCTCCAATTAACGAATCTCGCACCTCTTGACTGCCATCAAAAATCACATCCATCACCGGGCGCGGATGCCCAGAAGCAGTATTTTCTCTCAAATTGCGATAGGTATTTTCAGCATAAACAATAGCATCGTCGATCGCAGTTCCGATCGCCACCGACAAACCACCCAAAGTCATCGTATTCAATCCCAGCCCCAGCCAATACATCGCCAGCAGCCCGAACAGCCAAGTTAGGAAGAAATCGAGCAAAACCACCGTCAGAGTGCGCCAATTCATCAAAAACGGGATCAGAATCACGGTGACAATGATACTGCCTTCCACTAAAGCCGATCGCACATTTTCCACCGAAGAGTTGATATACTCTTCCTGGCGGAAAGTCACTGTCACCTTAATATCCTTAGGTAAAGCTTGCTGTACCTCAGCCATTGCCGCCTCAACCGCTTTCGTCACCGTCGGAGTATCCGCAACGGGCTGTCGGTTTACCATCACAATCACAGCTTTTTTGCCGTTAAAACTGCCATTTCCCCGCTTGATTGCAGCACCAATCTTGACATCAGCGACATCACCAATTCTCACGGGCGTTCCTTGGCGAGATGCGATCGCAGATTGCTGCAAATCCGCCACAGACTCAATCCGCCCCACCCCCCGAATTAAAGTTTCTTTATCCGGGGTAATTAAATAACCCCCAGGCGCATTAACATTCGCAGCCTTCGCCGCTTCCGCCACTTGCTGCAACGACACATTAAAAGCTTTTAATTTAGCAGGTTCTACTAATACTTGATACTGCCTTTGTTCGCCGCCATAAGCCACAACTTGAGCAACGCCAGTCACGGCGAGAAGGCGATTTGTGACTTGCCAATCTACCAGACGGCGCACTTCCATCAAAGGAGTAGTTTCTGATGTAAAAGCATAGGTAATTACCAGTCCGACAGGAGAAGTTGTCGGAGAAATTTGTGGTGTTTCTACCCCAGCCGGGAGTTTGCTTTTAGCTTGCTGCAACCTTTCTGTTATTAATTGGCGTGCTTGATAAATGTTAGTTCCCCAATCAAAGATTACCTTTACCGCAGAAAGACCCACAGCAGAAGACGATCGCACTGCTGTTACTCCCGGAGTTCCGTTAATTGCACTTTCGATCGGAAGTGTTACTAAAGATTCGATTTCTTCCGGTGCGAGGCCCGGTGCTTCTGTCTGAATTTCGACTTGCGGCGGTGCAAAAGGCGGGAAGACATCGAGGGACATTTTGGGGATGATATATAATGTCCAAAGACTAATAATAATGGTGGCGAGAACGACTAGCCAGCGGCGATTAATTACCCATCTCAGAATAGTGCTGAACATTAGATTTCCCCGCGCTTCCTCGCTCAAACATTATCAAATCGCCATTTAAGCTATATTGACACCCAAAAATGAAATCAGAATGAAATCTTTTCAAACCGCAGATGTAAAGCAGATAAACACGGATAAACGCAGATATTTTTAGGATAGGCCAGTGAATGAGTGCAAAAATATAGCTAAAAATTTTGGTGTGTATGTCTTCTTCCTAATGCCCAATGCCCAATGCCCAATACCCTCTTTGGCCGATGCCCTCTTTGGCCGATGCCCCATGCCCAATTCCCGATGCCCAATGACTAAACTTGTCTGGTTTGCAACTTCAACATTGTGATGCAAATCATCAGCCAAAGATAGCCGATTCCGTAGCCAGCAATGATATCTGTTGGCCAGTGTACTCCTATATACATCCGACTCAGGCCAATTAGAGCGATCGTCACAACGGCTAGAGTATAAATAAGTTTAGAAAACTTGGGAAAGTGAGCGGAAAGCAGGTAAGCTAGAAATCCATACATCACAAAACCTCCTAAAGCGTGACCGCTAGGAAAACTAAAAGATGTTTCTGCAACTAAACTCGGAAAAATCTGGGGGCGAGGCTTGCTAAAAAATAACTTCAATCCAGTATTGATAATCAAGGCTCCCAAACAAGCAAGAGCAAAAAATTTAGCTTCCTGGCGGTAATGCTTCCACCACAGAATTCCCAGGGTAACTGCCACAATTACGACGACCACACTAGCATCAGCAAGCTGAGTAATTGTTAGCATCACAACATCTCGACTGGGATTTGCATAGCCGTGCAGCCAGTTCAACCAAACAGTATCAAAGGCAAAAGCTTGTCGTTGTAATACTTCTTGAAACAGCCATGCTAAAAGACAACCGATCGCCAGACAACTGGTAAGTCCAACTACACCGATTGTCACAATCAAAGTATTTAAGTGGGGGTTTATATGCTGTAGCCAAAATTCATAAGACTTGCGTAACATAATTTGTCTGAAATAAGCAATTTCAGATAATTTACACTAGGGTTGATATTTTGTCAACGATTTACTAATTCCGCGCACCCCGAAGGAGACGCTTATTTTAAATCAATAAGGTTCATATAAGATCGTCCTGGGCGTAAAATGATACGAAAAATAGACACTGTGATTGCTTCGTTCCTCTCTTCGGACAAACCTTAACCCAAGCATATTGTATTTTAAATAAAGTTAAAACAAGTTCCATCCAAATTCGCGGAATTATTGTCTATATCGATTACCCTGGTGAGATTCTTGACTTTCCTCAATAATTGCAGTTGAGTTAGGCAAATTTAGCTGAGAATCCTCTAGATAAATCTCTGTTTCATAAACAATTTGCTTATCTTCTAGATTACTCGATATATCGGCTCGATCGCCCTTTCTGCGACCTGCTAAAACACCGACAGAAAATGCTAGAGTACCCAATATTGCTGCTCCTCCTGTTCCGGCTAACCACCACATTTGCTGCGGAAAATTGTTAGTAGTTGTCTGTGCTGTTGGTGCAGTTGTCTCTGGCTTCTCCTCGGTTTTTGATGGCTTGCTACCGCCCCGCAGAGATTGGGCGTAAAGTTGAGGTGCGCGCTGGGTAACAATCAAATCTCCATCGAATAAACCGCTCTTAACTTCCACTAAATCCCCCGCAGTTTGACCGACTTCAATGTCAACAGCTTGATAAGCATCGCCATTCTGCACGTAAACGGTTTTTTTACCGCTAACATCTACTACTGCTGTACTCGGAATTGCTAAAATATTTGTGGCTGTTTTGTCGGTTAAAATCTCTAACTCCGCAAACAATCCCGGCTTTAACTCGCCGTTACTATTATCTAATTCTGCTTTGACTGGGATAACCCGCGTTTCTCCTTGCACGGATGAGCCAATTAAGGTGATTTTTCCCTTGAAAATCCGATCGCCCAAATTAGCAACTTTTACCCTGACTTCCTGGCCCTGTTTTACCTGATTCAAGTCTTTTTCGTAAATGTTGGCTGTAGCGAAAACCCGACTGTCATTGAGGACGCTCATCAACGGTTTTTCAGGGCTTACAGACTCTCCTAGGGTGATGGCGCGATCGGCGATCGTACCAGCAATCGGAGCAATTACGGTGACAAGTCCTCGATCGTTCGCAACAGTCCCTAATTGTTGCAGGCGCGCTTGATAGGCTGCATCGGCTAAGCGAATGCGCGACTGAGCGACTTGCACGGCAGTTTTGGCGCGTTTGACCTGATTCTCGGCTTCGAGGACTTCCCGGCGGCTCTGAGCTTTGGTAAGTTGAGCTTTTGCTTCTGCCACCTTGCCTTGGGAATCGCGCAATTCCCGCATGGGGAGGTCTACTTCAGCTTGTTTAATTTCGGTTTCGGCTTTGATAACTTCTGGGCGGCTTTTTGCCTTCGCAACCGTGGCTTTGGCTTCGGCGAAGTGAGCTTGCGACTCTAGCATTGTACGCCGCGCGATCGCACCTGATGCCACTAATTCTCGATCGCGATCGAATTGTTCTTTAGCCACCGTCAATTCTGTTTCTGCTCGCGCTATTTCTGCTTGCGCTATTTCAAGCTGGCGCTGATAATTTTCCTTAGCAACTTTGACAACCGAGCGCTGATTGACTAATTCTTGCTCTCGCTCGTACTGCTGAGTCGTTGCGGCTAATTGAGTTTGGGCCTGTATTATTTCGGCTTCAGAGATTTGAATTTGGCGATCGTAATTTTCGGTAGCTAGTTTCAAATCGCCTTGCGCTTGCTGCAAATCGGCCTCAGCTTCCGCTCGTTTCGAGAGAGATTCTACACGCAACTGTCCTAATTCTGAACTCGACAAAACTGCAACCGATTGACCTTTTGATACTTTGTCCCCAGGCTTAACTAGCAACTCTACCACTTGGCCAGCAACCGGAGCAGTCACTTCTACCTTTTGGTTTGGCAAAGTTTCAATTTGTCCTGTGGTTTTGATGCCGATATCTAGTCGCTGGCGGGTAGCCGGAGAGACTTTAATTCCTAACCGTTTTGCTGTTTCAGCATCGACAGAGATAGCAGCAGGAGTTTGAGTTGTTTCGCTATCTTGGTGAAATTCATTTCCGTGCCCAGCGTGGGCGAAAACGGCGGTGGGATAAGTTAGCAAGATTAGGCTTAACAAAGTTCCTGAAAAGCTGCTAATAATTGCCGGAGATTCAGAATTTTTGTGAAATATCATCGTTGGCATTGTCCTTGAAATCAGGTTGAGTGCCCAAGGCTTAACGGTTGGAATTTTGCCAAACTAAGTAAGTTAACCGAATTAACCGGAGCTACTTATTAGCATTTTCCCATAAGCGACTGCTAAGCAATGACCAAGAGCTACAAATGCTCTCCTCAACCTAGTCTTTCACTGACAAATGAAATTAGGATGAAATTTCGCCTCAGCAACCCAGATGCCCTCCGGCTTCTAAAATACGAATATAAGTGTGGCCTAATGCCAAGCGATTGCCCTGTAGAGATTTTTTCCGTTTTGCGAGCTCTGCTTGCGCTTCAATTTCCTTTGTCAATGTGCTCACTAGCTCCTCTACGGCTGCATTTGATTGATCTGTTGTGTTTAATTGCAAGCTGTTCGATATCATGAACTACCCCTGTCTATAACTTTGTGCTGACTTTCCTACTTTAGATCGACTGCTTCTAACTTGTCAACACTATTTTTAACAAAAAATGAAATGATGTGAATTCAGGCAACTGCTGATAGCGGTGATGGAGCTGAATTACTGTTTGTACAAGACTTTCCGCCACTCTTTCATGTCCTCTATTTCTGGCTTTTGTGAAGCAAGTATTTCCTGAAAAATTTACCTATTGTGATTCACGTCACTAATTATGAAGATTTGTGTCACATCTTGCTTTCGGGAGCTAATGCTGGGGCGGTTTACTAGGCTTTTTGACTTACTATTTATATTTTAGTGAACCCGCCCCTACAGATATTGTGATTGATTTTTCGAGCCATTCATGACTTTTTATACCAAGCTTTGCGCCACTCTTTCATTTGATTGATTTCTGTTTTTTGCGAAGTCAGAATCTCTTGAGATAATTTCTTCATTTCCGGCCGCTTCGACTTTTTCAAAGCATCTTCAGCCATCACTAAAGCTCCTTCGTGGTGGGGAATCATCGCATTCAGAAATCGCAGGTCAAATTGAGCATCTGCCGCCCCTAAATCCATGCTCATCATCATGCTTTGCATTTGTTCGGGAGTCATTGCCATCATGTGACCCATTTGAGCGTGATAAGCCATTGGCGTACTGTCGGCTTTGGCGTACCAAGTTTTGCGCCACTGTTTCATTTGATTGATTTCGCGGTTTTGAGCAGCAATAATGTTATTAGCTAGTTTTTTCATTTCCGGGCGCTTTGACTTGTTTAGCACCTCTTTCGCCATGTTTACAGCACCTTGATGGTGTACTGTCATCCCATCAATAAATCGCAAATCGTAGTCGGCATCAGCAGGGCCTAAATCCATTGACATATTGTGATTCATGCCATGATTCATGCCACCCATACCGCCGCCTTGTGCCGCGTCTTGCTTGTTGTTTGCTTCGGTTGCTGCGGTAACATTTGGGGCTTGAGTTTGGCTGGTAGGGGCTTTTGAACAAGCTGCAAGCACTCCGCTGGTTAGGGCGGCTGTGGCGGTCAATATCAGTGCTGCAAAGCCTGTTTTTAATGAAGTTGGTTTCATAGATTTTATCTCCTTAAAGCTGCCATTTGTATTTAGGTTCTCACATATAAATGAAATCAGGATGAAATTATTGATGCTCATCTGTAACGAATTATTGCTGTGCCGTGTCAGGTAGCGTGTCAAACCACTTTTTGCGTAATTCCTGATTTATTTCGCAATTTCCCTTGACTCTCCTGCTAGCTGGAGACTTTACAATGAAGTTAATTCATCTATGAAGCAGAGTAGTTTCTGCTGAGGTTCCAATTATGACTTTACAGCTAAAAGTTCCCAAAATGGCTTGTTCCGCTTGTGCGAATACAATAACCAAAGCAGTCCAAACAGTAGACTCAGCCGCCACTGTTGAGGCGGATCTCAAGACAAAATTGGTCACGATTCAAACCGCTAAATCGGAAAGTGAAGTTAGGAAAGCGATCGCATCTGCTGGCTATCCAGTCAGTTGATTTGAGATTTGAGATTTGAGATTTATATCATGTCCGCAGAGAACGACCATGATAAGATTGGTTTGTAGTGAGGACTTCAGTCCTCATAATCAGAGGACTGAAGTCCTCACTACAAACCGTTTTTATTATGGTAATTTACAGGACATAATATTACTTCACAGATGAATCTTGCAGATTGGAAAAGAGTCAATTTTTTTTGACTATCCACGACAGGATTATGCGGTTTTTATAGGTTTTTGGGGAGTCATTTGAACGCCGAAGGTAACTTTCTAATTTAGGAGGGCATTTATGGACAATCTCACACTTAAATTGCGGGGCATGAGTTGTGCTGCTTGTGCTTCCTCTATCGAACAAGCAATCCAATCTGTTCCCGGCGTAAGAGAGTGTCATGTCAATTTTGGGATGGAACAAACAACCATTCAATACGACTCCCAGCAAACCAATTTAGCAACAATTCAAGCGGCTGTTGATGCGGCGGGATACGAAGCTTTACCGCTGCAAGAAATGGCTGCGGCGGAGGATGATGCAGAACAAGCCGATCGCAAATCCGCATCTCAAAACTTGCAGCGAAAACTCTGGATCGCAGGCAGCATCAGCATTCTGCTCGTTGTGGGTGCTATTCCAGCGATGACAGGCTGGCACCTGCCATTCATTCCCCCATGGCTGCACAATTCCTGGCTGCAATTAATCTTGACATCACCGGTACAATTTTGGTGTGGCAAATCGTTCTATGTGGGGGCTTGGAAATCCCTAAAACGCCGCGTCGCAACCATGGATACCCTGATTGCTTTGGGTACCAGTGCTGCTTACTTTTATTCTGTATTTGTGACAGTTTTTCCCGGTTTATTCACCACCCAAGGTTTGACTCCCAGCGTTTACTACGAAGTTGCAGCCAGCGTAATCGCCTTAATTTTGTTGGGGAAAAACCTAGAAAATCGGGCGAAGGGAGAGACTTCGGAAGCGATTCGCAAACTGATGGGCTTGCAAGCAAAAACTGCTCGGATAATTCGCAACGGAGAAGAGTTAGAAATTGCGATCGCCCAAGTGGCAATTAACGACATCGTGCAGGTGCGCCCGGGCGAGCAAATCCCCGTAGACGGAGAGGTGATTGAAGGTGCTTCGACGGTAGACGAAGCAATGGTTACGGGGGAAAGTTTGCCCGTTAAAAAGCAGCTTGGCGATGAAGTTATTGGAGCGACAATTAACAAAACAGGCAGCTTTAAGTTTCGCGCTACCAGAATTGGCAAAGATACATTTTTAGCTCAAATTGTCAAGATGGTGCAGGATGCCCAAGGTTCAAAAGCACCGATTCAAAAGTTAGCAGATCGAGTGACTGGCTGGTTTGTTCCCGCAGTCATTGCCATCGCTTTAGCTACTTTTATTATCTGGTTTGACGCGACGGGAAACTTCACTTTAGCGACGGTGACAATGGTGGAAGTGCTGATTATAGCCTGTCCCTGTGCTTTGGGTTTGGCGACTCCCACTGCTGTGATGGTTGGCACGGGTAAAGGTGCAGAAAATGGGATTTTAATTAAAGGAGCCGATAGTTTAGAATTGGCTCATAAAATTCAAATTATCGTGTTAGATAAAACTGGAACTCTTACGGAAGGTAAGCCGACTGTAACTGATTTTGTGACAATTAAAGGAACTGCCCACAGCAATGAGTTAAAGTTGCTGCAATTGGCGGCTTCTGTTGAGCGAAATTCGGAGCATCCTGTGGGGGAAGCTGTGGTGAGATACGCTCAATCTCAAGAGGTAAAGTTGACAGATATTAAAGATTTTGAGGCTGTGGTGGGTAGCGGCGTGCGAGGGGTTTCGGGGGGAAAGTCGATCGCCCTGGGAACCCTCAGATGGATGCAGGAACTAGGCTGCGATACTGAATATCTGGAGCTGCGCGCGCGAGCTTTTGAAGCTGCGAGCAAAACGGTGGTTTGGATGGCTGTAGAGGGCAAAATTGAGGCAATTCTGGGCATTGCCGATGCCCTGAAACCCTCGTCAGCCCGGGCGGTGAAAGCACTGCAAAAACTCGGTTTGGAGGTGGCGATGCTGACTGGGGACAATCGATCGACTGCGGAGTCGATCGCGCAATCGGTAGGAATTACTCGCATTTTTGCCGAAGTTAGACCCGACGCAAAAGCAGCTCAAATCCAAGCGCTGCAAAGGGAAGGCAAAATTGTGGCGATGGTGGGAGACGGGATTAATGACGCTCCAGCTTTGGCTGCTGCGGATGTGGGAATTGCGATCGGTACCGGCACTGATGTGGCGATCGCAGCCAGCGACATTACCTTAATTTCAGGAGATTTGCAAGGGATAGTTACAGCAATTCAACTTTCGGGCGCCACCATGCGAAACATCCGCGAAAATCTGTTTTTTGCCTTTATTTACAACATCGCAGGAATTCCGATCGCCGCTGGCATTTTGTACCCAATTTTTGGCTGGCTGCTCAATCCGATTATCGCTGGTGCAGCAATGGCTTTCAGTTCGCTTTCGGTAGTGACTAATGCTTTGCGGTTGCGGAATTTTCAAGCTAAAGTTATTGCATAATTGAGGAGCAATTTGAGAAATGTTCAGCCAGCGTCAAATTTTAGGAACTCTCGCAGGTTTAGGAATTATGCTCGGAATTGCATCGGGAGTTCGAGCCAATCAAATATCAAATCATGATATAATTTCAAC
This sequence comes from Microcoleus sp. Aus8_D2, assembly GCF_036702665.1. Classification (NCBI taxonomy): domain Bacteria; kingdom Bacillati; phylum Cyanobacteriota; class Cyanophyceae; order Oscillatoriales; family Microcoleaceae; genus Microcoleus; species Microcoleus sp. Aus8_D2. Next base: position 30,751 of record NZ_JAUBUN010000004.1, on the reverse strand, counting down.
CGCTCAATTTCGGCAGATAGAACAGCCGCTAAGTTTGAAAATTGGCATCACAGCAGGCGGATTGAGCTTAATTGGTTTAGAACTGTGGTGGTTTTTGTGGAGTAAAAATCAAGTTAACACCAAGTAAATTTTCCCGTCGCGGTTTTTTCCAGCAAGATATCGGTAAAATTAAAAAAGCTTAAAAAATTTGGAGTGAGCTAAATGCAACTACTACACACGATGCTCCGAGTCGGGAACCTAGAAGAGTCCCTCAAATTTTACACCGAGGTTCTGGGGATGAGATTGCTGCGACAAAAGGACTATCCAGACGGTAAATTTACTCTGGCTTTTGTGGGCTACGGCGACGAATCCGACACTACAGTTTTGGAATTAACGTACAACTGGGGCGTCGCAGAGTACAATTTAGGAGATGCTTACGGTCATATTGCGATCGGCGTTGACGACATTTACGGTACTTGCGAAGAAATTAAAGCCCGCGGCGGTAAAGTTACTCGCGAACCCGGCCCGATGAAGCACGGTTCAACTGTCATCGCTTTTGTGCAAGATCCAGATGGATATAAAGTTGAATTAATTCAACTAAAAAATCAAGGTAGCAGCGGTATGTAGTTGCGCTTCAGCGCTCTTTACCACATTAGGAAAGAGCGCTGAAGCGCAACTACGTACCTAATTTGTATACTGACAGAATGCGAAGGGGTTTTCAACGCTTTTAATTCGATCGCACCGACGGTACAAATTGCAGCGGTATGTAGTTGCACTTGGGCGCTCTTTCCTAATATAAGAAAGAGCGCTGAAGCGCAACTACGTACCTAATTTGTATACTGATAGAATGCGAAGGAATTTTGACCGCTTTTAATTCGATCGCACCGACGGTACAAACTGCTGCAAGTAACTCTTTTGCCACAAAATAGAAAAACTGTTGCCTATTTGACTTAAACTATCAAATTTAGGAATTAATTTAGATTCTCGGCGCTTGTCTAAGGCAGCGATCGCCGAAAATAATACAGCTAATACTAACAAAAATGTCACCATCACAATAAAGAAAATAGTCCAATAGACTAGAAATTCACTTTGGTAGTAGTTGACAGTCAATATCGAGTTAATCACTGCATCGGATAAATACAAAAGCACCCCTATTGAAAACCACACTCCTAACAATACCCACGTCCACTTAAACATCTGTGTTGCAGTCTTGTTATTTTTGGACGCCGAAAGTTCTAAATCTCTAATTTTGCTGTTAATTTTTGAAGTAACTTCATACAAAGTATACTGCAAAGCATCTCTGATAAAATTCAAATCGTTGTCGAGGTTTATGCACTGCTCGGACGTGCTTTTGTCAACACTCACGTTTTCGAGTTTCCTGCGGTGCCCAGCCAGTTTATTGCCAAGGGTCTGATCCCATTCTTGCAGCCGCTCTACTGTCAAATACAAAAGTTCCCTATTCGCATCTAACAAGCTCTGACAATCTAGGATAGACTTAACTAACTTGCTCAAATTGTTAATATGCTCGTCTACAGTATTTTGGTATTCCCTCTGTTTATCTGACAAAAAATTTGCCATTTCGACATCCTCGCCGCACAGCGACAAAGCCTCAGAATAAACGCCGTCAATTTCCTTTTTACCTAGATTCAGTGACGCTTTGCACTCCTCTATTTCGGCAATAGTCAGAGATTCTAAAGACTGATGTTCTACATGAAATTTATATAGGAGCGCTGTCATAATTTGCGCCGATTTTCGGTCTAGCCGATCTTGGTAAGGTTCTAAAATAATTGCCGATCGATTTTTGACTATCGCTTCCGGGTGGTGCAGAAACTCAAAAATTTTGGCAAGTATTTGGGAGAATTCCCACTCCTGAAAATTATTTTTCGCTACATCCAAAAAGTTTGTGATGGCTGCATCCTTTTCGGCATGAAATTTGTACCCATCATCCGTAACTGCGATCGCAGCAAATACGCGATCGAGCCAAAACAGATATTCCTCGCAATCCATTAACACACCCAGCAGCAGCCAGCTAGGGCCGTACACCCAAAAATCGAGACAATTCTCATATTCCTTACCGCTGTCCATTCTGCTGTTGTCGCTCAAAGCAAATTTATTGCTGGCTAACAGTTTAATTTGCTCTTCTACAACCTGCTGCTCAATTTCTGCTGCATTAATTGTGACATTGACAGCAGATTCCTTGCTTTGTCCTTGTCCTGCTTCATCCAACCAAATTGACTGAATGCTAACAGCCGCAGACCACTGAATTAAAGGGGTCGCTCCCCCTCGCGCTTCCTGTTCCAACACCGCCAGCAGATTTTTGCTGACATCACTTGCTATAGCAGCTTCCTCACTTGGTATCAGCCCCTCTCGCACCTTGCCCAAGGCCTGAATTGCCAAAGCCCGAAACAGCAAATTCGGATGCGGTTTTCTGGCGGATTCCGGTATATCTTCCCCTAATATTCCGCTTTTCGGTACGTCCAAAACTTCAGCAAAAGGCTCGATTCCGCAGTGTTGCACGATTCCTTCAACTGTGTTTATTCTTTGCCAAGGTTGACTATATTTAGTGAGAGTGAAGATGAGCGCTGTGCCGCTGCACTCCATTGACTCAGGGATGCTAGTGCGATCGAGTTTCCAGAGATTGCTTGTCATAATTTGTCGCCATGACAATTGCTAGATCTTAACGTCGTTGTCCGATGCTGAATGCAACTTTACATCTACTGCTGCTTTTTGTCAATATTAGTCCTGGACGCAGTGGACGCACAAGCAGCTAGAAACCCAGTTTCACAAGTAGATTTCTCGTTACTCAACCCCAATACGCTTGGGTTAAGACTGATCCCCCCGGCGCCCCCCTGGTGGGAGGGGGAAGAGAGTTCTTAAAGTCCCGCTTCTTATACCAGTTCTAAAAAGTAATGCTACAAAAGAAGTCTTTTTTTTACGCTG
>NZ_JAUBUN010000004.1:0-27732 GCF_036702665.1 Microcoleus sp. Aus8_D2 | reverse complement strand
TTTGTCAGGTGCGGCTCCATTAGATTGTCGATGGAATACAGGAGATTTATCGCAGGATCCGCACCCTACCACCACTACAAAAGAAGTGTTTTTTTTTACGCTGTTTGTCAGGTGCGGCTCCATTAGATTGTCGATGGAATACAGGAGATTTATCGCAGGATCCGCACCCTACCACCACTAATGACTAATGACTAATGACAAAAATGAGATGCTCCCAATTAACCTACTATGCTGGTTTCTTTTTCGGAGCTTTTAAGATTTTGTCCTTCGCCATTTTGTCAACGATTAAGTCGCTGATAATTTGAGCTCCGTGGGAGGTAAAGTGCACGCCGTCATTAATTTTTACATAGCCACGCTTCCCCGATTTATCAGCAACTACAGGCACAAATTTACCGTTTTCTGAAAAAGTGTCCCAAGTAGAAATAAATTCAATTTTTTCTGAAAATTTGCCGGCATTCTTATAAATATCGTTCATCATGAGAAAAGCTTTGATATACGAAGATTTGTTAGAGATTGATTGACCTACCCAATACACTTTTCTCACGGAGGAGGAGCCAAGTAACTTGGCATATTTATCTACTCTTTCTTGATAAGCTTTTTGCCATTCTGGGGTCAGGATGGCGCGGTATTTTCCTTGATAATCAGTGATATCTTGAGTATCATTTCCTCCGAACAAAACTATCACTACATCCGGTCGATAATCCTGGATGATTTCGCTGGTTCTCGCATACCAGTCATAATAATCTATCCGATTTAAGCCGCTCGATACTTTGTAGTCAAGTTTTGTATTTGCGATATTGTATTTTTCCTTGAGAGTGTACTGGAGTTGAGTTCCTAAGTCGAACATTACGGAATCGCCAATAAATAAAAATTTGCGATAAGGTACGGTTAGTTTTGGTTTAGCTGGGGTTGGTTTTTTAGCAGGCTTTATGGGTGAAACTGCCCATTTTGTTGCGGTGTTAACAGGAGAACTTTTGGCTTTTTTGGGGATGCTATCGAAGTTAATATCTTTAATTTTGCTCCAAAAATCTTGTTCAGATTTCCTGAAACCGTCTATTTGGATCTGGCGCGCTGCTTGTTTAATTTCGGTACTGGCTAAAGGAGTTGAAGAAAAGCTTTTCAGAAATAAGGATAAGTTGGAAAATATTAAAGTTAGAATTACAGAAGTAACGATCAGCAAAATTTCTCTATCTCTCATAAGTAGAAGTCAGAAGTCAGTAGTCAGTAGTCAGTAGTCCTGCCGTCCTGCCGTCAGTAGTCCTGCCGTCCTGCCGTCATCAGGAAGAAGGAAGAAGTCAAGCGTGAAGTCGGAAGAAGGAAGAAGGGAAGAAGATATACACCGCAATAATTTTTGGGTGATTCGTATTTTACGTTTAATTAGGTGGATTTACTTGTTTATTAGAAGTTAAAGTAAATAAAAGGCGGAACTGTACTTGGGCCTAACATTAAGATAGCATACACGAACAGCGAAACTAAGACAACCCGAAAGAAAAGGTTTTTTAATGACAATACTGTTTGCAATACTTGGGAAATGATCTCGCCCCACAGGTTGATTGCGCCAATGACGGCAATTACTAGATACAATTGCCAAAAGTTGAATTGAACAGTTGCAGCGGAAAAACGAAAGATTCCTTGAAAAAACCTCATCGCAGTTTCCCAGTTGGGTGTGCCGAAAAATACCCAGCTACAGGTAACAAAGGTAAAGGTTAACAACCAACTGCAAAATTTGGCAAATCTCGGAAAGGCATAGTCTAATTTGAGATGGATAGCTTGGGGAATATCTTTACATAGATGGTTGACAATCAGTCCTAAACCGTGAATTGCTCCCCAGAAAATAAAGTTTAATCCTGCGCCGTGCCAAAATCCGCCGATCGCCATTGTCATCAGTAAATTTACGTACTTCCGCAACTTGCCGTATTTATTACCACCTAACGGAAAGTAAAGGTAATCTCTCAACCACTCGGAAAGACTGATGTGCCACCTTTTCCAAAATTCCTGCAAGCTGAGCGATCGGTATGGCATATTAAAGTTAGCAATGGGTTTGAAACCCAGCAAGCAAGAGATGCCGTTAGCTAAATCGGAGTAGCCGCTGAAATCTACGTAAATTAAACAAGAATAGGAAATTGCCGCGAGGATTAAATCGATGCTGCTGTATTGCTGGGGGACTTTGAAGGGTAGTTGAGTGAAGTTAAACAAAAAGCTCGCTAAAGTATATTTTTTGAAGAGTCCAGACAAAATCAAAACTAGAACTTCTTCGATTTGATAGTCGTATTTTTTAGGTGAATTTAGCTGCGAGTAAAATTCGCCAGGGCGCGAGATTGGCCCGGAGGCAATTTGGGGAAAGTAGGTAATGTAGGTGGCGTAGTCTACAAATTTTGGACAGGGGATTTTTTGCTGGTAGCAGTCGATTAAATGGGAAATCATTCTAAATGTGTAGAACGATACGCCGACGGGGGCGATGATTTGCAAAACTTGAAAGCTGGCTGGAATGTGTAGCTGGTTTAGTACCTCAAATAAGGATGTTACAAAGAAGTTGCAATATTTAAAAAAGCCGAGATTGGCAATGTTTACAATTATGCCTGAGATGAAAGCAAGTTTGTGATATTTGCTGTGAACAACAGCTCGGAGAATGATATAATTGCAGACTGTACTTAAAATGAGGAGGCAGAGAAAGTCTAAGCTCCAAAAGGAATAAAACAATAAACTGGAAATTAGCAAGACAATTTTATATAAATTGACTTTGGGCTTCAAAGAGAGGATGGCACTAAAAAGAATTAGGAAAAATATGAGAAATTGGTACGTGGGAAATAGCATAGATGTCAAGGAATCAAAAATCTGGGTTTTGACAATATAGATATTTTGTAGGGACACTGCATTGCCGATTAGTGTCAACTTAAGCTCAAACCCATTCAGAGACTGCTGTTTAACTATTAAATCTAGATCCCCCCGCAGGAAGAGCCCCCTACTCGACCCCTACTCCCCTTCCTAAGGGGGGGACAAGAGCGCGATCGAAGTCCCCCGACTATCGGGGGGATGCGAGGGGGATCTGGACTCAGATATAAACGAGATTTCTCAAGGGTTTTAGGCGATTGTTGACACGACGAAAGGCTGGCGTGCCGTGTCCCTACTTGAGGTTTTGGCAAAAAGTCAATTGTGTTGCAACTTCCGCGCTCGTTAACCGCACTCATAGATTCATAATCGTCTTTAAAGATTAAGATAGTTGTGAGACCATATATTAACGGATAACAACAGGAATCCCCTTGATTGCGAGGAACCAACGTGCAGCCAACAGACCCTAGCAAATTTACAGATCAAGCCTGGGAAGCCATAGTCAAATCCCAGGATGTAGCCCGCCGCTTTGCGAATCAGCAGCTAGAGGTTGAACATTTAGCGATCGCCATTCTGGAACAGCAAGCCCTAGCAAACAGCATTCTCAGCAAGGCCGGAGTCGATGTCCCTCGCTTGGCGCAGCAGTTAGATGCTTTTGCCAAACGACAGCCGAGAGTTGCCAACGCTGACCAACTATACCTCGGTCGCGGCTTAGAAGTGATGTTAGATGCTGCTGAGTCTGCCAGACAGACTTGGCAAGATAATTTTATCGCCGTTGAACATTTATTAATAGGCTTGCTAGAAGACGAACGAGTCGGACGACGTTTGCTGACAAAAGGCGATGGCCCGCCGGGCCGCCCCGGATACGATCGCAAACCGGCCCCAGGGACGATCGATCGCCCGAAACTCGATGAAGCAATCAAATCAATTCGCGCTACTACCAAAGTCAAAGATCAAAAGCAAAGTCAAAGTCAAAGCCAAAGCCAAAATCAAAATCAAAATTCCGAAGCCAACTCCGACGCCCTCTCTAAATACGGCCGCGATTTGACAGAAGCGGCAAAAGCAGGCAAACTCGACCCAGTAATCGGCCGCGACGAGGAAATTCGCCGGGTAGTACAAGTTCTTTCCCGCCGCCAGAAAAACAATCCAGTGTTAATTGGCGATCCCGGAGTCGGAAAAACTGCGATCGCCGAAGGTTTAGCCCAGCGAATTGTCAACGGCGACGTGCCGGAATCTTTGAAAAATCGCCAACTATTCAGCCTCGATATGGGCAGTTTAATTGCTGGGGCAAAATTCCGGGGCGAATTTGAAGAAAGATTGCGATCGGTGTTGCGAGAAGTCATCGATTCCGACGGACAAATTGTTCTATTTATCGACGAATTGCACACCGTTGTCGGCACAGGCGGCGGCGGAAGTTCCGGTTCGGGAATGGATGCCGGAAATTTGTTGAAACCGATGTTAGCCCGGGGCGAATTGCGCTGCATCGGCGCGACAACTCTCGATGAATTCCGCAAAAATATTGAAAAAGATCCTGCACTGGAACGCCGCTTTCAACAAGTATTTGTCGGCGAACCGACTGTGGAAGATACTGTTTCAATTTTACGCGGATTGAAAGACCGTTACGAACGCCACCACGGGGTAAAAATTACCGATTCGGCCCTGGTAGCTGCTGCTACTCTGTCTTTTCGCTATATTTCCGATCGCTTTTTGCCCGATAAGGCGATCGACCTTGTAGACGAAGCGGCCGCCCATTTGAAAATGGAGATTACCTCCAAACCCGTGGAATTGGAAGGGATCGACCGCCGGGTGATGCAGTTGGAAATGGAAAAATTGTCGATCGAAGGTGAGGGAAAAGGTTCTCCCACCGCCACTATCACGCCCCGCATCGAACGCATCAAAGCTGAGATTGACATTTTAAAAGCCAAGCAAGAAAAACTATCTTCGCAGTGGTTGGGCGAAAAGCAGTTATTGGATGCAATCAATAAATTGAAAGCCGAAGAAGACCAACTGCGAGTCCAAATCGAACAAGCAGAAAGAGCTTACGATTTGAATAAAGCGGCGCAGTTGAAATATGGTAAATTAGAAACTGCGGTGCGCGATCGCGAAGCCAAGGAAGCCGAACTTTTGAAACAGCAAGCTCAAGGTTCTTCGCTGCTGCGGGAAAAAGTTACTGAGGGCGATATTGCAGAAATTGTGGCGAAGTGGACGGGGATTCCGGTCAATCGGTTGTTAGAATCGGAACGCCAAAAATTGCTGCAATTGGAAAGTCATTTGCACAAGAAAGTCATCGGTCAAGAAGAGGCTGTAACGGCGGTTGCTGCGGCGATCCGGCGGGCGCGGGCGGGGATGAAAGATCCCGGTAGACCGATCGGCTCTTTCTTGTTTATGGGCCCCACAGGCGTCGGTAAAACCGAGTTAGCGCGGGCATTGGCAGAGTTTTTGTTTGACAGCGATGATGCGATCGTCCGCATCGATATGTCGGAATATATGGAGAAACACAGCGTCTCTCGGTTAGTCGGAGCTCCCCCCGGATACGTCGGTTACGACGAAGGCGGACAACTTTCCGAAGCAGTGCGGAGACATCCTTATTCGGTAGTGCTATTTGACGAAGTAGAAAAAGCGCACCCGGATGTATTTAACATTTTGCTGCAAGTGTTGGATGACGGCAGAATTACTGATTCTCAAGGTCGAGTAGTTGACTTTAGAAATACCGTCATTGTGATGACCAGCAATATCGGCAGCGATCACATTTTAGACGTATTTACTAAGAAGGGAAAAACCGCCAAGAAACCCGCAACTCGCAAGCACGAACCGAAGGAGGTGTCAATTCCCAAGACAGACTATAAAGTTGCTGACGACGGTACTGTTGAGGTGTCAGCCCAGCGAGTTGATATATCAGAAAAGAGTGAAAAAGATCACAGTGAAAGTGAAGATTTACCGACTCAAGAACGGGAGACAGACCAAGAATACGAGCAAATGTTGAAACGGGTGATGACAGCTTTGCGATCGCACTTTCGCCCAGAATTTCTCAATCGGGTGGACGAGATCATTTTGTTCCATACCTTGAGCAAGATCGAACTGCGGCAAATTGTCAGCATTCAAGTCAAGCGGATCGAGCGGCTGTTGGCGGAACAGAAAATCACTTTGGAACTTTCCGATGCTGCGAAAAACCATATCACAGATGTTGGTTATGACCCAGTTTACGGCGCTCGTCCCCTGAAACGCGCCATTCAGCGGGAGTTGGAAAACCCGCTGGCTAACAAGATTCTGGAAAATGCGTTTACCGAAGGTGACACAATTGCGATCGACTGCGTAAATAACAGTTTGCAGTTTCGCAAAAAAGACTCTCTCCCCGCCTTGGTAGGTAACAGTTTGTAGTTGCTTCAAAAACAGGTTTCGTAGTGAGGACTTTAGTCCGCCAATTCAGAGGACTAAAGTCCTCACTACAAACCGTGTTCCCAAAGAGCTAAAATTAAATTCAACACTTCATCACCCGGACAACAGTTATGGTAACTCAACTCAAGTCCCCTCAAACAACAGATGTAATTTACCCCGATAGCGATGGTAAACCAATGTCAGACAATACCAAACAATTTCGCTGGATACTGATCATCCAACAAAATTTAGCGTGGTTGTTTGCAGATGATCCCAATGTATTTGTTGCCGGCGATTTGCTGTGGTATCCTGTCGAGGGAAATAACAAAATTAAAGTTGCCCCTGATGTCATGGTAGCCTTTGGCAGGCCCAAGGGCGATCGGGGCTCGTACCAACAGTGGCTGGAAGAAAATATTGCACCGCAAGTTGTTTTTGAAATCTTCTCTCCTGGTAACAGGTTTACAGAAATGAATCAAAAACAGGCATTTTACGATCGCCACGGTGTTGAGGAATATTACCTTTACGACCCGGATCGCAACGATTTTAGCGGTTGGATTCGTTCTGAGGGGCGTTTGGATGTAATTGAATCAATTGAAAATTGGGTCAGTCCCCGATTGGGAATTCGCTTTGATTCGTCCGGTGAAGAGTTGCAAATTTATCGTCCTGATGGCGAACCTTTTGCAAGTTATGAGGAGGTTTCTCGGAGATTGGAACAAGCCGAACAGCGCGTCGAACAAGCCGAACAGCGCGCACAACAAGCCGAACAGCGAGCTGCTTTGCTAGCAGAAAGATTGCGCGATATGGGAATTGACCCGGAACAATTATAAACTAGGCTGGGACAAAATGCGTAATATCGCTATTTTTGATCAGAATTAGATGAATTATTTGTATGCGATCGATCAAACGCGATATTACGCAAAAACCCAATACGAACAGGCTATAAGAGCCTGTTCCACAAAAATAAATCTGCTTGTGGAACAGGCTCTTATAGCCTGTTATTGAAAATAGTCAAGCCTGCTACTTGATATTACGAATTGGAAATGGTGCTGCTACCGTAAGCATCCATGCTGTAAGCGGGAACGCGAACGGTGTAATCAATTTCTGTTCCTGTCACCGATTTAGCCAGTTGTTCAAAAGATCGATCGTTCCAATTTCTGTCATGGATGGGCTTAGACTGTTCGCCCAGGAAATATGCTTGAGTACCAATTAAAGATGCTGCGACCCAGCCGACGATCAAAAGAGAGATTACAATAGTCATTTTTGCTTTTTCCTTAAGTTTTGTTACTTTATGTAAATAAATGTAACAAAAGTTTGCAAACAGCGTCAAGGTAGTCTAAAGCCGTGAGAACCGTCCGACAGGTAGTAAAAACCGCCCCTCCGATGGAAGTGGGAGAGGGGGAAGGTATTTAGAGTGTGCACCGCGCACCGGTATGTAGCAGCACGCATCCAGCTCCGAATTGTGAACTGTATCCGCAATAACAAAATAGATTGTTTAATGTTTTTAGTTAAGAACTTATAAGTTTTGCGTTAATAAATTACAATTAAAACTCTGCCGCTGGCATGACGAATCGTGGCAAAATTATGCGTTATGATTTATCAGTTTGGATTTGAACTAACAAATCCTAATTACGAAATCCCAATTACCAAATCCCAATTACCAATCACCCATAAAAATCATGCCAAACTCAATGTTAAATAACGATCCCTTGTGGTTCAAAGACGCCATCATTTACGAAGTACCAATTCGCGCTTTTGCAGACAGCAACGCAGACGGCATCGGCGACTTTCGGGGACTCACAGAAAAACTGGATTACCTGCAAAACTTGGGAGTAACAGCAATTTGGGTACTGCCATTTTTTCCCTCGCCACTCCGAGACGACGGCTACGATACATCTCACTATACCACCGTCAACCCGATTTACGGCACGTTAGACGACTTTAAAAACCTTTTAGAAGCAGCGCACCAGCGCGGAATTCGAGTCATTATTGAGTTAATTGTCAACCACACTTCAGACCAGCACGCATGGTTTCAGCGAGCGCGCCGCGCCCCGAAAGGCAGTAACGAAAGAGATTTTTATGTGTGGAGCGATACGCCGGAAAAATATCAAGATGCTCGGATTATTTTTCAAGATTTCGAGACTTCTAATTGGGCTTGGGATGCGGTAGCTAAAGCTTATTACTGGCACCGTTTTTATTCGCACCAACCCGATTTGAATTATGACAATCCCGCCGTCCGCCAAGCCATTTTAGATGTGGTAGATTTCTGGTTGGAACTGGGAGTAGATGGACTGCGCATGGATGCCGTACCTTATTTGTACGAGCGCGAAGGTACTAACTGCGAAAACCTGCCAGAAACTCACGTATTTCTCAAGCATTTGCGCAAGCACGTAGATGAAAAGTTTCCGAACCGGATGCTGCTTGCTGAGGCGAATCAGTGGCCGGAGGATGCGGTTGAATATTACGCGGGTGGGGATGAATGTCACATGAACTTTCATTTCCCGCTGATGCCGCGTTTATTTATGGCTTTGCACATGGAAGATAGCTTCCCAATTAGCGATATTCTCCAGCAAACTCCGCACATTCCCAATAACTGTCAGTGGGCATTGTTTTTGCGGAATCACGATGAATTGACGCTGGAAATGGTGAGCGATGAAGACCGAGATTATATGTATCGGGTTTACGCTCAAGATACTCAGGCGAGAATTAATTTGGGTATCCGCCGCCGTTTGGCTCCGCTGATGGGAAATAACCGCCGCCGCATTGAGTTGATGAATGCTTTGCTGCTGTCTCTTCCTGGTACGCCGGTGCTTTACTACGGCGATGAAATTGGGATGGGTGATAATATCTATTTGGGCGATCGCAATGGGGTAAGAACTCCGATGCAGTGGAGCAGCGATCGCAATGCCGGTTTCAGCCGCGCTAACCCGCAGCGGCTGTACGCGCCGCCAATCGTTGACCCTGAGTATCACTACGAATCTGTTAACGTGGAAGCGCAGCGGGCGAATCCAAGTTCTCTTTGGTGGTGGATGAAACGCTTAATTGCTGTTCGCCAGCGCTTCCAAGCATTCGGCCGCGGCACTTGCGAGTTTCTGTACCCAGAAAACCGCAAAGTTTTAGCTTTTGTGCGCACTTATCAAGACGAACACATCCTCGTAGTCGCTAATTTGTCCCGCTTCGTGCAGACGGCAGAATTAGATCTTTCTCCGTTTAAAAATGCTGTGCCGGTGGAGATTTTCGGTCGCGCTGAGTTTCCACCTGTGGGCGAATCGCCTTACTTTTTGAGCTTGAGTCCTCACACGTTTTACTGGTTTACTCTGACTGCTAAACAAGAGGAATTTTCGCTGCACGGCTTTAAGACAGATTTGCCGAGTTTGGCGGTTGTCGGCAATTGGAAAACGGCTTTTGCAACAACTCAGTTAAGCGAGATGCTGCTCTCTCTTTTGCCGAATTACTTGCGAAGCCATCGCTGGTTTGTGGGTGCAGATAGGACAATTCAATCATTTGAAATAAGTGAGGTTGTGCCTGTTGAATGCAACAATAGTAGCGGAGAGGAATCTACAGTTTACATTCTGTTTTTGTTGTTGAATTATACTGAAGGAATGCCGGAAACTTATGTTTTGCCCGTAGGTTGGGAAGAACTTAAAGGCGAGCCGGACGATCGGGCGATCGCGCGCCTGCACTTCCCTGAAAGCAGCGAAGCCGGGGTGCTATTTGATGCTGCTGGGGACAAAGGCCTGCTGACCGCGCTCCTGAGGGCGATCGCCAATTCTCGCAGTTACAAAGGTACAGCCGGTCAACTGCTAGGAATTGCCGACAATATATTCAACTCAGACCAAGATTTATCGCAGCTCGAACCTCACCTGTTCAAAAAAGAACAAAGCAATACATCCGCAGGTTACGGCGATCGCTACGTCCTAAAAATATTGCGAAAAGTCGAGGAAGGAATCAACCCCGAATTAGAAATCGGACGCTTTTTAACCGATCGCAACCCGATCCAACACTACGCTCCAATTGCTGGAGCCTTGGAATATCACACAGCCGAAAAACAAGTAATTACAGTCGGAATACTGCAAAAACTAATCCCCGACAGCAGGGATGCTTGGTCTTATACATTAGACACGCTGCGCGACTATTTCGAGCAAGTAATGGCAGTAGAAGCAAAGCATTCCGGCGATAATTTATCTACAGCCCCCGAAAACTATTTACCCAGCGCTTTGACCGGACAAATGCGACAGTCAAACTCGCTAGTAGCCGATTTATCCCTAGAAATTCCCGCATTAGCTCGCGAGCTCATCGGCTCTTACTTAGCATCAGCCGAACTTTTAGGTCAGCGGACAGCGGAACTTCACCTCGCTTTAGCTTCAGACACAGAAAATCCGGCTTTTGCTCCAGAAAACTTCACCTCATTTTACCAGCGTTCCATCTATCAACACATGAGAAATATGGCAGGAAGAACTTTGCTGCTGCTGAAAAAGCGGCTGTCCAAACTGCCGCCAGAAACGCAGAAATTGGCACAAAATCTCCTCAACCGCGAAGAGTTACTCATGGAACGTTTCAAGTCTATTTTGAACTTGAGAATCACGGCGGATCGAATTCGCTGTCACGGGGACTTCCATTTCGGACAAGTTCTTTATACAGGTAAAGACTTCGTAATTATTGATTTCGGAGGAGAACGGAATCGACCCTTAAGCGAGCGGCGGATGAAGAGGTCGCCCCTGCGAGATGTGGCGGGAATGCTGCAATCTTTCAATTATGCTGTTACTTTGGCGCTGCGCAATGAAGTAGAAAGCGGTATGATCCGCCCTAAAAATCTCCCAGAAATGCAGCAGTGGGCGAACGTTTGGCACCGCTGGGTCAGCCTCACTTTTCTTAACAGCTATTTGGTAACAGCAGCCGATGCCAGTTTCTTGCCCAAATCGATACCGGAACTACAAGTTTTGCTGGATGCTTACATTTTGGAAAAAGGGGTTGCTGAGCTGGCCTACGAACTCAATTACCGCTTGGATTGGGCGGAAATTCCGCTGAAGCGGATTCTGGAATTGTTGAATGTCAATCGCAAGCCTTAGTTGATTTTTAATTGTTGAGTAGGGTTCGCAGTGCGAACCTTACATTAACTCATCAAAGGTTTGTAGTGAGGACTTTAGTCCTTTATGGATGCGGACTCGCATTCCTCACTATAAACCCATTTTATTTCTCAAAGGTTTGTAGTGAGGACTTCAGTCCTTTATGGATGCGGACTCGCATTCCTCACTACAAACCCATTTTATTTCTCAAAGGTTTGTAGTGAGGACTTCAGTCCTTTGATTTTTGCGGACTCGCATTCCTCACTACAAACCCATTTTATTGTCAGCGGATTTGATGGTTTGCCACCGAGACGATCGCACTATATAATGTGTAGCTGACATTACTTAAAATAAAGAGCGGCTTCATATAAAACTTTTTCTTGATGAGTTAACAAAGTGCAATCAGAAAGCGGGTAAGCCACACAAGTAACAGCGTAGCCAGCTTGCAATTCTGACGGCTTTAAAAACTTTTGTTCGCTTTGGTCGATTTCACCGCTAAGCAGTTTGGCAACGCAAGCAGAACACTCTCCTTGCTTGCATCCATTCGGCAAGCGGATGCCGGCATCTTCTGCCATATCTAGGATATACTGGTCGTCCGGTACTGCGATCGTGCGATCGAGCGATCGCTCTTCATTGACCAGCCGAACTTGATAAACTGCCATTTCCACCTCTGATATCTAGATTGCTTGTATAGTCGAGGACGCATCGAGACCAAAGAAACCGGGTTTTTCAGCTAATTTGTGGACTGCGACGAAGGATTTATAAAAAAACCCGGTTTCTGACTGTTCGTGCGCCTGCAAACCAAATTGCGATCGCAACCCGAATTATCGGCTGCTAGACAAGTGCTTGTTGATAATCCAGATTTTCGTCTAGATAAATAGCGCGAATATCCTCCGGCAAATTTGACTCTAAAGTTTGATATCCTTTTTGTAGCAAAGCCTTGACTTGAGCGGGGGAAATAGCTTCACCTTCTGCTTGCAAATAAGCTGCAATTCTAGTTTCGCTCCAGCGGAAAGTCTGAGCCATCAACACAACTAAACGCGGCAGTGGCGCTAACAATTCTAAGGCTTGTCTGACGTAACACCACAGGGGAGGCGGAGCGGATTGCAAAGAGTAGTGAATCGACTCAACAGGGGGCAATTCGGCTTGATTGATGCAGACAGCGGTGACATTAATCAGCCAATTTTGGAGACTGAGATTGCCGCCATCAGACTCTTGGGTTTCGCGGCGCAAATCGAGGCCTCGGAGCTCGTGATAGATGTGCTGCCAGGTGTGGGCGAACAGGTAATCGCCTTGTACGGGCGATCGCACGGAATGGCGGATCAGGGAGTGTACAATTTGAGCGTAGCGGCAAAAAATTGCCGTAAAGAAGCGACCCTGATCGGGGTGATTTTGAAACAGGGTCAATAATTCCTGATCGCTGTGATGGAACAGGGATTTGACCACAGGATGGTTTAGTTCGGAAAAAACAGGTGCTTGCACAATTGTTCTGGAATAGCTTTGTTAATAATTGCTGATGCACCTGAATCATACTCTATCTATTAAGCCACTGTCTAATAGTTTTTTGAGTTTCGGGCGATTTGTCTCTCGAAGGAATTGGATTGGGCGATCGCACTTGCTCCGCTAAGGTTTTTGAGCAGGCTGCGGCTGCTTTGGATCACCTTTTATTGCTCCAAAGCGCTGCAATGTGTGAGTGTACCAGTCGAACTCCCGCGAATTGGCAAATTTTTCGCTGTTTTCATCGCATTTTTGCTTTTCGGTTTCCAAACTTGCTGTGTCGCTTTTAGCTGCTTCCAGCACCTCGAACAAGATGCAGTGAGTTAGCCCTTCTCGGTTTTCAGGCTGCTGTTTTTCGTCGAGAGCGATCGCAATTTTGAGGTGGTCAATAGCTTCGGGGTAGCTCTTTTTTTGTAATAGCGTCCATCCCAGGTTTTTGTGCAGCTTGTATTTCAATTGTTCGGTTTGAATATTCTCCAACCCGATGCGAAACATCGCCTCAGCTAGGGTGTAATCTTGTTTGAGAAAAGCTACGCGCCCCAAATTGTTGAAAGCTTTGTAGTTGTTCCCGGCCAAGGCAGTTTGATACGATGTTCGAGCGTCGTCTAATTTGAGCATGGCTTCGTAAACTTCGCCCCGATGCAGGTAAAAATCCGCATTCTCGGGGTCAAGAGCGATCGCTTGGTCGAGGTTATGTCCTGCTTGCTCCAACTGACCTTGAGCAAGATTTTTTTGTCCGTTTTGACTGTAATATTTAGCAAGAACTGGCAGGGAAGCGTTGAGGGCGATCGCGCTCAGCAGCATGATTGCTGACAAGCCGGTAGTAACTTCAGACTGGTATTTTAGAGGAATTTTCAAATTCTTGAGCAAGCGTTCAACAAATTCCTGCCCCCCTTTTGTGAACGATCCGCCTGCTACCAGGAGTGTCAGCCCGCTTTGGCTGAGCATCCCAAATGCTTCGGCGATCCCGACGCCGCCTGCACCAAACCGTGGCTGAATGCTGCTAATAAAGCTGGTAGTCGTTACTAAGCAAGCAACACTCAGTAATTGCCACACCCAGTCCCACTGTTTTGACGGCGACTGGAGTTCGTCGATGTACCACCACCACGCAGCCTGCGGGGGATTGAAACTGCGTCGCCACTTACCTAAGTTGGCTGTTTCGTTAATTGACTCAGCCTGTTCTTTCAAGCGATCGTCTAACTGAAGTACAGTAATTAAACTTTCAGGAGCAGGTTGAGGTGTGCGTCCGAGAGTGGCACTAAGGACATCCCGCGCTGCGAGAACTTCTAGGACTTCTTCTGGCTGTGGATTTGATGCCTTCTCGATCGCCCTCACTGCGACCTCATAGCGAGCGATCGCACAATCTAAATCAGAGGTAATTTCTACATCAGAAATCGTCATCGTGACTACACAACATTTTTTGAATATTGTCTACTATCCTAGGACAGTTAATATCCGATCGCCAGCTTTTTATTGTAAATTTGCCCCGACTTACGGAAAAACTCTATTCGTAGGGTGCGTCCCAGCGCACCTTAATACTACAGATAACCATAACCTCCACCCCCTGGAGTCTCAATGACAAACACATCCCCCGATCGCATTTCCACACTCGCCGTACTCCCCAATTCCTCAACATTTCCATCAAATCTTTCAACATAATTCCGCCCAACTTTCCCCGCTTCCCCCCCATGCAAACCGCAGGGAGAAATCACCCGCCGCCCCGACAAAATACCCGCCGTCATCGTTTCTAAAAACCGGATTTTCCGCACTACTCCATTACCGCCGCGATGATTTCCATTTCCGCCGCTGTTTTCGCGAATGGCAAAACTTTCTAACAACACCGGAAACCGCCATTCCAACACTTCTGGATCGGTTAAACGGGAGTTAGTCATGTGAGTTTGCACCGCATCTGTACCGTCAAAATCTGCACCCGCACCCGAACCGCCGCAAATTGTTTCATAATATTGATAGCGGTGATTTCCAAAGGTAAAATTATTCATGGTGCCCTGAGAAGAGGCGATCGCACCCAACGCACAATACAAAGCATCCGTAATATTCTGCGACGTTTCCACATTTCCCGCAACCACCGCCGCCGGATAGCGCGGATTCAGCATACAGCCTGCGGGATTGATGACTTCCAGAGGTTTCAAACAGCCCGCATTCAGAGGGATATCGTCATCTACCAAGGTGCGGAAAACATACAACACAGCCGCTTTACAAACCGCAGCCGGAGCATTAAAATTGTTGAATTGCTGGGGAGATGTGCCAGTAAAGTCTATTTTCGCACTGCGCGCCGACTTGTTAATTGTAATAGCTACCTTAATTTGTCCGCCGCTATCCATCGGATAAGTAAACTCGCCATCCGTCAAAACCTCAATTACTCGCCGCACCGACTCTTCAGCATTATCTTGCACAAAACCCATATAAGCTTGTACTGTTTCTAAGCCGTAATGTTCTACCATCTTGAGAAGTTCTGCTAAACCGCGATTGTTGGCAGCAATTTGCGCTTGCAAATCGGCGATATTTTGTGCGACATTGCGAACCGAAAAATCCCCGGATGTGAGAATTTGTAGTAATTCTGGTTCTCGAAATTTACCCTCGCTAACTAGCTGGAAATTGTCAAGCAAGACGCCTTCTTCAGTGACTATTTTACTGTTGGGAGGCATGGAACCGGGAGTGATGCCGCCGATGTCCGCGTGGTGTCCCCGGGATGCGACATAAAACAAAGGAAGAGAAGAAGAATTATCAAATACTGGAGTAATTACGGTGATATCTGGTAAGTGCGTGCCGCCGTTGTAGGGATTGTTAGAAACATAAACATCGCCCGGTTTAATTGTATTGCTTTGTGCTAATATTAAAGCTGCAACGCTTTCGCTCATGGAACCGAGATGCACGGGAATGTGGGGCGCGTTGGCAACTAATTGCCCGTTTGAATCGAAGATTGCACAGGAAAAGTCGAGGCGTTCTTTGATGTTGACGGAGGAACTCGTGTTTTGCAATGTGACACCCATTTGTTCCGCGATCGCGCGAAACAAGTTATTAAATATTTCGAGCAAAACTGGATCTGATTTATCCGCAGATGAACACGAATTAACTGCATTTATCTGTGTGGATCTGCGGTTCAAAATTAAGTCATTATTTTCAGTAATTTCGCCTTCCCAACCAGGCTCTATGATATTAGTTCCAGTTGCTTCGACAATCATCGCTGGGCCGCTAATGCAGTCGCCCCGCAAATCGTCTCTTTGATAAACAGGCGTTTCCCGCCACCCGCTAGTAGCATACATTTGCACCGTAGAGATTGGCTGTGCGGGTATCGAGTCCGCATCACAAGAGGGGGAAGTTGTAGAATTATCCAGTACATCCATTCTTTCTACAACTTCCACCGAAACTGCTTCGACAATCAGCGATTTTTCCGGCATGATAAAACTATAACGCTGTCGGTGCGCCGCTTCAAAATCCGCCTGCATCTCCTCAAAAGTGCCAGCAAAATTCACCATCAAAACAGAATCACTTCCCTGGTATTTTAAATGCAGCTTCCTAACAACCAAAACCTCTTTCTCTCCCTCCGCGCCCTCTGCGCCTCTGCGGTTCAATTCCCTCTTTCCCTCCCCCTCCAATTGCGCTAAAACATCCTGCAAATCACCAATTAATTCTGTATTTAATAATTGCTCGATCGCCCTTTCGCGAATAGCCCGCACATCAGCCAAACCCATACCGTAGGCGGATAACACCCCCGCGTAAGGATGAATAAACACCCGTTTCATACCCAAACTATCGGCGATCGCACAAGCGTGTTGGCCGCCCGCACCCCCGAAACAGCACAAGGTATACTCGGAAACGTCATAACCGCGCTGAAGCGAGATTTTTTTGACCGCATTAGCCATCTTCTCCACCGCGATCGCCAAAAAACCCTCCGCCACCTGTTCCGGTGTCTTCTCGCCCCCAATTTCCCCCGCTAACTGCACGAATTTTTGCCTTACTACCTCGGGGGCGATCGGCAAATCTCCCTGCAATCCAAACACCTTCGGGAAAAAATCCGGTTGAATTTTGCCCAACATCACATTGCAATCAGTCACCGTCAAGGGGCCGCCTTTCCGATAGCAAGCGGGGCCTGGATTTGCGCCCGCCGACTCCGGCCCGACGCGGTAGCGAGCACCGTCAAAAAAGACGATCGAACCGCCACCGGCTGCTACAGTGTGAATTGCCATCACGGGCGATCGCAATCTCACCCCAGCAATTTCTGTCTCGAATTCGCGTTCGTATTCGCCGTTAAAATGGGCAACATCTGTCGAAGTTCCGCCCATATCAAAGGTAATAATTTTATCGAAACCTGCTTTTTTACTGGTTTGAACTGCACCGACAATTCCCCCAGCCGGCCCGGATAAAATACTATTTTTTCCTTGAAATTGGGCGGCATCTACTAAACCGCCGTTTGACTGCATAAACATTAATTTTGGGGATGGGGCATTGGGCATGGGGCATGGGGCATTAACCTCGTTTATAGGCTCTGCCTGTAAACGCATATCCAGAGGCTCTGCCTCGCTCAACTGACTAATTACTTGTTCGACATAACGGCGTAAAATCGGAGATAAATAAGCATCAACAACCGCAGTATCTCCCCGCGAAACTAATTTCATCAGAGGGCTAACTTCGTGAGATACTGAAATTTGAGTAAAACCAATTTCTCTGGCTATTTGAGCAACTTGTTTTTCGTGATCCGAATAGCGGTAGCCGTGCATAAAGACGATCGCACAACTGCGAATTCCGTCATCGTAGGCTTGCTGCAAAGACGGGACAAACTCAGGATTGACAGCAATTAACTCTTCGCCTCGGGCGCTGTAGCGTTCTGCAACTTCAATAACGCGATCGTACAACATCTCGGGCAGCACAATGTGGCGGGCGAAAATATTCGGGCGGTTTTGATAGCCAATTCTCAGCGCATCGCCGAAACCTTTAGTAATTAGCAGGATTGTGCGATCGCCCTTACGTTCGAGTAAAGCATTTGTCGCCACCGTCGTACCCATTTTAATCGCTGCGATGTCGCCCGCCGGTATCGATTCCCCCGCCCCAATCCCCAAAATATCGCGAATTCCTTGCACTGCTGCGTCGGTGTAGCGATCGGGATTTTCCGACAGCAGCTTGTGAATTACTAGCTTACCGTCGGGCTTTTGGGCTACTATATCGGTAAATGTACCACCGCGATCGATCCAAAATTGCCAGGAAGTGCGATCGGGAAAATTAGCATTCATATCTTTTTTCTGCTCTTTGTTAATAAAGTAGAATTGTTCAATAAAACGATTTCAAAGTCAATTCATAAAAGTCACAACCTTAGAATCCTAAAATTCATATCTATTTATTTATTCTATTTTTCACGTCTTGGGGGTTTGCAAAAAAAGTGCCATGCAGCACTTTGCATGACAAAAAATTACAGTCACGGCAGCCACAATAATTACACATTAAACTTGACATCTATATCCATTGACATAGATTGTTCTGTCAATTATCCCTTGAACATGAATTCCGGTTCATAACCTTCCACAGGCTGTTTGTGCATGGCTAAAAATGCTTCGCCAATTTTCTCAGGATCGAACGCACTTCCCACAGCAACCTGTCCCATAATACTGAGGATTCCAATGCGAATAGGAGTGTCTTGCAACTCCTGAGAAAGAGTCATAGCCAAGCTACGAATGCCAGCTTTACCAATGCTGATCGATGCGGCACCATCCCACGGGTAATGCGCCCAGCCACCGCCTGTAAAAAGAATACTGCCTTGGGATTGGGCTTGCATGGCTGGCAAAACGGCTTTTGCAGCAACTAATGCCCCAACTACGTTTGATTTAAAATCTTGAGTCATCTGTTGTGCATCTAACGCGGTAGGTTTGCCATAGCTGCCGGAAACGACGTTGTAAACCAAGACTTCTGGAGTACCCAGGGTTTGCAAAAGAGAGGCGATCGCGCCCGCCAATGATTCCTCATTACTCGCATCTGCCGCCACAATCTCGCACGTGACTCCAGCATCGGTTAACGACTTCACCGCATCCGCGTACTTGTCGGGCGATCGCGCAATCAGCCCCAGCGTATAACCTGCTTTACCAAAGGCGCGGGCAATGCCAAATCCCACACCTGTTCCAAATCCCACAACAATACATAACGCCATTTATGATTCCTCTTATTAGATAGTAGGTTGTAGGTTGAAACTATACTAACTCAAATTTTCTATCTTTCTTAATAGAGGGCGATCGCCTGAAGCATCATTTGATTTATCAAAAATGCTATATATATCGAATAGCCTCAACCAATCCCTGACAAACACCCGCGAGAAAATCCAAATCCAAAGTCTCAATTCGATCGCTAGGCTGATGATAATGAGGATTCCGCATATTAGCCGTATCCGTCACCATAATCGCCGGATAACCATTATCCCAAAAAGGAACATGATCGCTGCGGCGAGTATCCGGTACAATCAAACCTCGATTCGGCACCGGCAGCCACTCGCAAGGTTGACCGACTTTGCGGATATTTCTGCTCAACGCAATCATATCGCGCACAGTCCGCAGATTTCCAATTAAAGCAATAAAATTGCCGCAATTCGGATAAAAATATTTCAGTCCCGCCGGATAGCTTTGGGAGTTCGGAGTGCGATCGCAATAACCCAACATTTCCAAAGAAATCATCAACCGAATTGACTGTTGCTGTTGTTTGTATTTAGCTGCATGATGGCTGCTTCCAAAATAACCAGCTTCTTCCATATCAAAAGCAACTAACTGTACTGGATATTTTAGCGCTTGAAGTGCGAGATCCCTTGCGAGTTCCAGCAACACAGCAACACCCGTAGCATTATCATCAGCCCCGGGCGTACCGGGCACAGTATCGTAATGAGCGCCTATGATAATCGTCGGCAACCCCTGCTTGCTTGCCTTTTCGGAGGGGGGTAAATCCAAGATAAAATTGTGATGAATTCGCCCGCGTACCGTAAAATCGTCGATTTCTACAGTGCCCCACTGTCCCAACTGTTCGCGAATGTATTGCTGGACATAGAAGTGTCCTGCGGATGCCATGTAAGGATTGCGATCGCGTACAATTTGAATTAGGTGGCTGTGCAGGCGTTCTTTAAGCTCCATGCGATCGCAGATACAATGAGTACACTAAGATTATATTCTCTTTGATCATAAAAATTCGAGGAAGACAAGCAAAATGCCCTACAGCGATTTCACCTTAGAAAGAGTCAAGCGAACCTTTGAGTTAACAACTGTGGAAACAGTCGATCTCTTCGGAGATATACCGGAATTAGCAAGCAGCGCGTTATTGACTGAGATTCTTCGCTACAATGTACCTTTAGCCCTTGCTAGTAACAGTGAAAAAGCGCGATCGGAAATGATTATTTCCCCAATTTTAATCGATTTGAGAAGACAGCTCAAAGAACGGATTAATTTATTTTCGGGAGTAGAGTTTGACGTTGATAGCGCCAGGGGATTAAATGGAGTTTGTGACTTTATTATTAGCGACTCACCCGAAATACTATTTGTTAGTGATCCGATAATTACCTTAGTGGAAGCTAAAAAGGAAAATATTAATGCTGGGTTAGGACAGTGTGTGGCGGAAATGTTAGCAGCAAGGATATTTAACGAACGTACAGGTAATGAAATTTTGGCAATTTATGGGGCGGTGACAACTGGGAGTATTTGGAAATTTATCAAATTAGAAGGAAGTGTCATTTATATCGATCTGACCGAATATTATCTAAAAGATGTGAATAAGATTCTGGGAATTTTAGCAAGTGGAATTATTTCGCAGTGAATTAAATGCGATATTTATAGCAATTTTCAAAACTCTTACAACATTATTCGTAGGGTGTGGATACACCGACCAACCCCAAACAAAAACCCACAATCTCATAGCGACGCACCTGACACAATCGTGGAAGCAAAAGTCATCAATTATCTTGAAATAATCTGCGTTCATCTGTGTTGCATCTGCCTGCAATCTGCGGTCGATCGCTCAATTAAACACTTTAACTGGTTCCAAGGCTCTGCCTGGGAACCCATGTAAGCGAGGCTCTGCCTCGGCTGCGCTCATGTCGGCAGAGCCGACCGATCTGCATTACCAGGCTCTGCCTGGTAACGAGTAGTCCCACAAATCATTTAGGATTGCTATATCTTGCCGATACGCTTCGCGAACTTAACATTATTCAAATATACACAATATCCGGAATCAATAGCAACACACCTGAATAATTAATTAGGACTTCCGCACCAATCGTCAGAAACCGGGTTTTTTGCATCATACCTCGTCACAGCACAAAAACTCCCAAAAACCCGGTTTCTTTGGCTATTATCGATAAATCCTCGTATAATAATAAGTTAATCAAGCCGCGCAAAACATGGCAGAAAACTACCTGCGAATCAATCACGACGGCGATTCCATTCAACTATCCTGGCAGCGCGGCCGCGCAGCATCTCGAAACGCCCCTCCCGTCACCTTTGCACATCCCTTTGATAGCAAAGTCTTAGATGCTTTGCGCTGGTATCTTGAAGAATACCTGCGCTTTCCCTACGGGCTCGAACCGGAAAATGCGAAAAAAATTGAACGGCAGTTGCAAGCTTGGGGACAGCAGCTATTTGACTTAGTATTTCGCAGCAGCGACAAAGCGCGGGAGTTTTTTCAGGAAGCGACGCGAGACGGATTGGATAGGTGCGAAATTAGCATTGTTTCCGACGATTCTGCCGTACTCAATTTGCCCTGGGAATTGCTGTTTGCGCCAGATTATCAATTTCTCGCGCCTTTGCTGGCGGGGATGTATCGCAGTCTTAGCAACTATCCTGTTCGGGCAGAATGGGGTACAATGTCTGACGAACAATTAAATATTTTATTGGTAATTGCTCGACCCTACGGCGATCGCGATATTAATTTTCAAACTATCGCCCGCCCGATGTTGGAGGCGCTGAAACCGATTCAAAAACAGGTAAATCTCACTGTATTGCGTCCCCCCAGTTTAAAGCAGTTTGAAGCAGAACTTAACGCCCGCAAAGGTTTTTATCATATTGTTCATTTTGACGGACACGGCGACTTTCAAGCTGACAGCAACACCGTTCAAACTCAATATGGAAATTTGGGAGAAGGCGTTTTAGTTTTTGAAGATGCAGGTGGCAACCCGGAAATAGTTACTGCTAGGGAAATTGCCCAATATTTGACAGATTGCCGCGTGCCGGTGTTTGTTCTCAATGCTTGCAAGTCGGGACAAGCTGGGGAAGAAGCGTTTTCTTCCGTGGCGGGACAGTTGGTGAAATTGGGTGCAAAGGGCGTCGTAGCAATGGCTTATTCTGTCTACGCCCAAGGTGCGAAACACTTCATGGGAAGGCTGTACGGGGAATTGGTGCGGGGACAAGACATCGCCTCTGCTGTGGCGGCGGGGCGCAAATCTATGTTGATAGACAAACAGCGCCCCAGTCCCAAAGGGCTGTTACCGCTGCAAGATTGGTTGGTACCGGTGCTGTATCAGCAGGAACCTTATCAGCCGTTTACTCCTGGCACAACTCCCACAAGCCGTGAGGAGAGACGTAAAGAAAGACAGCCAGCTAAAAGTCACCTGAGCAATCTACCACAGGAGGGACGCTATGGTTTTATTGGGCGAGATTACGATATTTTGTGCTTGGAAAGAGCTTTTCGCCAAAATCATGTTGTGCTGTTGCAGGGGATGGCCGGCGTTGGGAAAACTGAGTTGGTAGGAGGGTTTGCAAAGTGGTTGGCTGATACTCAAGGGCGCACTGGAGGGATTTTCTTGACTTCCTTTGAACAAGATGGAACGTTGAGTAAAGTTGTGAATCAAGTGGGAAAGGAAGTTTGGGGTGACGATTTCTCTAAAGATTTACTAAAAGACCAAATAGAAGATGTGCTGGAGTATCTGCAAACTAATCCTTGTCTGCTGATTTGGGATAATTTTGAACCGGTGAATGGGTTTCCCCAGGGGAATCAGCCGCTTTTACCGGCTGCGGAAAGAGCAAGCTTGCAGCAATTTCTCAAAGAGTTGCGCGGGGGGAATTCTTGGGTGCTGATTACCAGTCGGCGCGAGGAAAATTGGTTGGATTGCGGTTACGCGCTGCGGAGTTTGAAGGGATTGGTGCAGCCGGATGCGGAAGAGTTGGCGGCGCGAATTCTGCGGGAAGCGGGGGTTGACAGGGCGAAATTGCCCAAAGAATATCTGGAGTTGTTGAAACTGTTGGGCGGACATCCGCTGTCGCTGAGGGTGGTGTTGCGGCATTTGAAGACGCAAACTCCGGTGCAGTTGATTGAGGCGCTGCGGCAGGGATTGGATACTTTCAAGGGTGCAGAGGAGGAAGGGAGAGAGAAATCTTTAACGGTGTCGCTGGATTATTCGTTTGCCAAATTGTCGGCACGGGCGCGGCAGCATTTGCCGTTTTTAGGGCTATTTTGCGATCGAGTATTTGCAGGTTGGCTTCATGATTTTTCAGCAAATCCTGATGATGAATACGGACAAGCATATCAGGTGGTGTTTGGAGAAAACTTGCAGCTATCGGATTGGATTGGACTGTTGAATGAAGCGACTGCTGCGGGAATTCTGGAAGATTGGGGGTCAAGTATTTACAAAATTCACCCGGCATTGCCTTGGTATTTGCGACAACAGTTAGACAAAATGGGTTCCCAGGAGGTAATCAATACCCTAGAAAAAAAGTTGCTGGTTTTCTATGCAATGTTGGCGGATAACTACCGTGAGAAACTGATCGGCAATGCGGAATTGGCAAGCTTTGTGCTGCGAGTGGAAGAACCGAACCTATTGCAACAGTTACGACTGGCAGAACAACAGGAAGAATGGGCTTATGCTCAAGCAATTCTGCAAGCATTGGGGGAAGTATATCAACGATGGGGGCGCAAACCGGAATTTAAGTTTCTGCGAGAACGGGCGCTGAACCAAATTGGCTTCCACTTGGCACAAGCAAAGGCAAAGGGGCAAGATGCTTTTGATTTCTGGATGTATCTGCGGGGAGTAGATGCAAATGAAGCTCTTGCAAGTGCCGACTTGGAAACAGCGAGAGCCTTTTATCAAGAAATTTTGGATGAACTGACAGCCTTAAATGATCCCTCCGTGAATAACAAGATTGCCAGTATTAATCACAATCTAGGAATGGTAGCCGAAGAGCAAAGGCGGTTTGACGATGCGATCGCCTTTTACAACAAAGCTCTCCAAATTAGAGAAGATGCGGGGGATTTGTACAATGCTGCTGGGAATTATCACCAACTAGGAATGGTAGCCCAAGAGCAACGGCGGTTTGACGATGCGATCGCCTTGTACCACAAAGCTCTCCAAATTTATGAAGATGCAGGGGATTTCTACAATGCTGCTATGGACTATCACAATCTAGGAATGGTAGCCCAAGAGCAACGGCGGTTTGAGGAGGCGATCGCCTTTTACCACAAAGCTCTCCGAATTGTTGAAGATTTGGGGGATTTCTACAGTGCTGCTAGCGACTATCACAATCTAGGAGTGGTAGCCCAAGAGCAACGGCGGTTTGACGAGGCGATCGCCTTTTACCACAAAGCTCTCCAAATTAAAGAAGATTTGGGGGATTTCCACAGTGCTGCTAGCGACTATCACCATCTAGGAATGGTAGCCCAAGAGCAACGGCGGTTTGAGGAGGCGATCGCTTTTTACCACAAAGCTCTCCAAATTAAAGAAGATGCGGGAGATTTATATATGGCTTCATATCCCTGTCATTCATTAGGAGAAATTGCCAAAGAGCAAGGAGATTTTGAGACTGCTGTTACCTATTTCCAAAAAGCATTTGAAGCCAGAAGTGCAGCAAATGATTGGCGCAAAGCATCCTCAACCCTAACTGCATGGGGCAGAACCCTGGAAGCCCAATTAAATTGGACTGAAGCCACGAAAATTTACCTTCGTGCCTTAGCCATTGACACCGAGCATAATGAAGAATGGGTTAGCTCGGATATCGCCGATTTAGGGCGGATGCTCAAGCAGTTGGGAGACAGTCAGTTTAAGATAATTTGGCGAGAGTTTACGGGTGATGATTGTCCCGAAGAGTGGTTTTCAGCTATTCAGAAAGCCAGTGAAACAGAGTCCGATTGAATACACGTAATTCCTGTAGGGGCGGGTTCGCCAACAATATCCGACAATAATCGACAATCTCAAAAACCCGCCCCCACCCCACTGCAATTTCAATGTACCCGATCTTTCGATCTAATAATTTAATAAATCTCGGATTTATCGATTTTGGCTATCATCGTCTGGTATTTTGCAAGAGGTACATGGCGATTTACCGTTGGGTGGGGGCGGGTTTTTCAGGCGTTCGAGCGGATGCTAATATGGTTGGCGAACCCGCCCCTACAAAAATCGCGATCGAATGCGATTTTGGCTATCATCCTCTGGTATTTTGCAAGAGGTACATGGCGATTTACCGTTGGGCGGGGGCGGGTTTTTCAGGCGTTCGATCGGAGGCTAATATGGTTGGCGAACCCGCCCCTACAGAAATCTCGATCGAACGCGATTTTGGCTATCATCGTCTGGTATTTTGTAAGAGGTACATGGCGATTTACCGTTGGGCGGGGGCGGGTTTTTCAGGCGATCGATCGGAGGCTAATATGGTTGGCGAACCCGCCCCTACAAAATCTCGATCGAACACGATTTTGGCTATCATCCTCTGGTATTTTGCAAGAGGTACATGGAGATTTACCGTTGGGTGGGGGCGGGTTTATGAGATTGTCGATTATTGTCGGATATGGTTGGCGAACCCGCCCCTACAAAATCGCGATCGAACACGATTTTGGCTATCATCGTCTGGTATTTTGCAAGAGGTACATGGCGATTTACCATTGGGTGGGGGCGGGTTTTTGAGATTGTCGATTATTGTCGGATATGGTTGGCGAACCCGCCCCTACGGTCATTGCGAGCGATCGCACAGCAGCTAACATCCGGTGCGATCGAGCATTACAGGTATAATATCATTACGATCACAATTGTTTAACTAACCTACCCGCGATCGACCCTATGGAACCGATACTCACTCCCGCCGAAATGAATGAAATGCGATCGATTTTGCAAGATTACGCTCCCGCTAAAGAAGCCTTGGCGGCGATCGAAAAACATAACGGCAGCCTTGACATGAGCTTTGATGAAATGTGGGGGGAAAACAACAATTTTGAACAGTATATACAGCCAAAAAGCGGTAAATCCCTATTACAAGTCACGCTAAAAACTCTCCGCGCGGAACTCTGCGGCAATGATGGCTTGCGCGCTCAATTCAAAGACTACACGAAAAACCCTGGAAGTGCGCCTTTACTGACGGGATTAATAGTTGCTATTGTCGGTTTAGGCGCTTCGTCGGGAATCCCGATCGATCCTAGTATAGCTACTATTATTGTTCTGTATCTGCTCAAAATTGGTCTGAATATTTTTTGCGAATATACTGAACCTGCGAGTTAGAAATTCGGCGCGATTTAGGATAATTACTTTTGACAATTTTCAATATTTCTGTCATTGCGAGGAACGAAGCAATCGCCAAGACTCAGATTGCTTCGTTCCTCGCAATGACATATTATAGTTTATTAGAGTATAAAAATTCAAAATTTTGAATATAATGACTGGTAATCAATTCTCGCTATAGCAATTTTCGACCGCCTAAAATACGGACACGGCAGTGCCGTTTCCCTACACGATAATCTAAACCTCCGACTCCAATTCTGTAGCCCGCACTTGCACGGGAAATTCAACTGCATTCAACTCCGACGACTCTAATAACTGCACTTCATCTTTAGAATTCACTGCACCGTTTCGCCCTTTCCCCAACTTCTGGGCTAAAGTATCCCGCTGGTTGATTAAATAAATACTCACCAAAGTCAGCCCAACTCCCATCGATTGCAGCGGATTTAACACCTCACCCAACAACAAATTGCCGAACAGCAAAGCAAAAACCGGAGTCAGAAACGTCAGAGAACTTAAACTCGTCAGACTGCCACTTGAAGCAAAATAAAAGAATAAACCGTAGGCGATCGCACTTCCGAACACTGTAGAATACCCTAAAGCCATCCAACCCGACAAATCGATATTCACAAACTGCTCCGACTCAGTAGCTGCCGAAATCGCCAACAACGGCAAACCCCCTAAAATCATGTGCCAGCCCGTCGCCACCACCGGATCGACATAGCGGCACACCCAGCGCACCAATACCGTACCCACAGCCATCGATAAAGCCGCCAACAGCATCAACCATTCCCCACCCTGAAACACACTTTCGATACCCGCAGAAACCTGCGCGCTTTCAGGATGAAACAGCCCCGAAATAAAGCCATCCGGCAACCCAATCAAACTGATGCCGATAACGCCAATTACTAAGCCCAACCAGCCCCAAAAACCAATTTTTTCTTGAAACAGCCACAAACACAAAATCGCCACAGCTAGCGGTTGAGAATCAATCATCACCGAACCCAAACCCGCACCGGTTCTCGCCAAACCTTCGGCTAAAAAGCCTTGAAACAAAGTACCGTCAACCAAAGCAAACAGCGAAATCCACAGCCAAGCTTTCCAACCTTGGGGCTGCTGTTTTCCCATCAATGCCGCCGCCAGCAATACCAACACGCCCGCAGGTACTAAACGCACCACAGCCACAAACAGCGGTGTCGTGTGCGGCATCACGCCCTTCATAGCTACCATCGCGGTTCCCCACAGGAAAAAGGGCGCAATGAGCAACAGCGGGGCAAAGGGCAGTTTAGAATCGGTAAGTTTTAGCTGCATGGCGGAGGCTCCAAGTAATTGATGAGAGTGGCGCTCTCGGGAATGATGTAGATTTGTTAAGCAATTTTTACAATTATATATCGAAGGTGGGTTAAGTGCGATCGCGCGCGCGGCCAGAAACCGGGTTTTTCACCCAGATATTCGCTTCAAACCCTGAATCTCTGCCAAAAACCCGGTTTCTTGAGTCTCATCGCGCGGCCAGAAACC
>NZ_JAUBUN010000003.1:206898-279248 GCF_036702665.1 Microcoleus sp. Aus8_D2 | reverse complement strand
ACGCCCTCCGGGACGCCCACGCCGACTCCCCCGCCAACGCCCTCCGGGACGCCCACGCCGACTCCCCCGCCAACGCCCTCCGGGACGCCCACGCCGACTCCCCCGCCAACGCCCTCCGGGACGCCCACGCCGACTCCCCCGCCAACGCCCTCCGGGACGCCCACGCCGACTCCCCCGCCAACGCCCTCCGGGACGCCCACGCCGACTCCCCCGCCAACGCCTGTGGGGACTCCTACCCCAACCACGCCACCGCCTGTGGGGACTCCTACCCCGGCACCTGCGCCGGCACCAACTCCCACGCCACCACCTGTGAGGATTCCTACCCCGACGCCCACGCCAACTCCCACACCGACAACAAACGATCTCAGAAATAACCCGCCGGTAGTAAATGTAGAATTGCCTTTGTTGTTGGTAAGAAACTCGTTGCCGTTCCAAATTACTCTGCCGGAAAATACCTTTATCGATCGAGATCCGGGAGACACTCTCACCTACAAAGCGACGCAAATCACAGGTTTACCGCTGCCGAGTTGGCTGACATTCGATCCGAACACTCTTACCTTTAGCGGTCAAAGTTCTGGACTGCAATTTGTGCCCATTCAATTGACAGCAACAGACAAAGCTGGTGCGACAGCGAACAATTTTATCAGCTTGATAACTTTGGCCACGGGTCAAGTGATTGATGGTTACATTGCGGGTGCAACTTTGTTCTTTGATGCCAACAAAAACGGAGTTCTAGATAATAACGAACCGTCTACGATCGCGAGTTCGACTGGGCAATACGAACTGAATATTCCCTTCGAGACTTTTGATACGAATAAGAACGGCGAACTAGAACAGTCAGAAGGCAATATTGTGGCTTTTGGCGGCATCGATACAGCAACGGGATTGCCACTGGAAACGCCTGTTTCGGCACCGCCGGATGCTACTGTTGTCACTCTGTTAACGAGTTTGGTGGTGGATTTAGCCGATCGCGGAATTAATGTCGAACGAGCCCAAGCCATTGTCAAATCGGCGCTGGGGATTCCGTCTAGTGTTGACATCACCAGCTTAGATCCGATCGAGGCAGTCAACAGCGGGCGATCGGGCGGAGTGGAAGTTTTGGCCGCAATGAGCAAGCTGCAAAACTTCATTACCCAAACCACAAGTTTGATTGACGGAGCCTCAAATGCTCCAAATACCGTCATTCTGAAAAACGTCATCGCAGCAGTTACCGCTCAAATTCAAATCGGCAACAATCTGGATTTGACCAATCCAGCACAGCTAAGTGCGATCGTCCAAGAAGCTACAACTAAAACCAAGCAAATTGACCCCAGTTTAAACATCCAAACAGTCTTAGAAATTGCCCCGCAAGCTGTGCAAGTGATGGTAGATGCCAATCAGCGCATAGATACCGCAGCATCTAACAATTCCGGTGCATCACTCAACACAGCAATTGCCCGCATCCAAAAGGTAGCTTTAGGGGAAACTGCCAAAGACTTCAAGGAAGTTACGGCGGGAAACAAGACAATTGTTGAAGTAGTTGCTAAAAATACAGGCGCTGCTTTAACTTCACAGATTCAAACAGCCACAGTACCCAATGCACCTGCTGTTCCAGTTATCGGTGGCAATGTGGACATAATTAGCACTGCGCCCAATCAAATTACGGGTACGGATGGCAATGATGCGATCGCGGGTACTAGCGGCAACGATACCATCAGCGGCCAGCGGGGAAATGACCAAATATTAGGTCTTGAAGGTAACGATTGGATTAACGGCAATCAAGACAAAGATACCATTGACGGAGGAATAGGAGATGATACTCTTTATGGAGGCAAAGGAGATGATTCTCTAGTCGGTTTTAACGGCGAAGATGTCCTGTTTGGCAACCGAGGTTCCGATAAAATCGACGGCGGCGACGGGAACGATTCTCTATACGGTGGCATGGGTAACGATCTCCTGACAGGCGGTAACGGCGACGATTTACTTGTCGGTCAAATTGGTGAAGATACTCTGACTGGCGGTTTGGGTAACGATGTATTTCTGTTGGCGCCGTTCGAGGGGATTGACACGATTCTTGATTTTGAGAAAGGTCAAGATTTAATTGGGTTATCGGGCGGTTTAACCTTCAGTCAGCTCAGCTTTACTTCTGCTAACAATGCAACTTTGATTAGTGTTACTAGCAGCGGTCAAGTCTTGGCTTCTCTCAAGGGAGTTGCACCGAATTTGTTGGGGATTGACGATTTTACTCAGCGTGTAATCTAAATCGATCGCCCTTTAGCGCTCGGACAGTCCGATAGTTCGACAGTTCGATCGTCCGACAGTCCGATGCCCGATCGTCCGACATTCCGACATTCCGACATTCCGACAGGGGTTAAAAACCCCTGTCTCATAGCTTTAGTCCTCTTTTAGAGGACTAAAGAGGAATAAAATTGACCGCACTTGCGATCGAGATTGCAGTCGGTTTAAACCGACTTGAGCTATGAGGCAGGGGTTTAAACCCCTGCCGGACTCAGCGACTAAAGAGCGGGCTGGCGATCGGGATTGCAGTCGGTTAAAACCGACTTGAGCTATGAGGCGGGGGTTTAAACCCCTGCCGGACGATCGGACGATCGGCGAATCCTTGATAAGCAGTTGCAGCTTTTAGCTGACAAGCGAGCGGTTTCGGGCGATCTAAAAATTATTTTGGAAAAGTGCTTGCTAAATTCTGTATGTGTCTGCTAAGGTAGTTAAGCGCGAAAAAACAAGCCGGGATAGCTCAGTTGGTAGAGCAGTGGACTGAAAATCCACGTGTCACGAGTTCAAGTCTCGTTCCTGGCATCGCAAAGCCCTCACAAAGTTGAGGGCTTTTTTTTAAGGAAATGAGCGCTATGCAGTCATATCGTGTCCTGTCGATTGACCGTAATAAGTAAGGTTCGTAGTGTGGACTTTAGTCCGCAGTATGTTGCGGACTAAAGTCCACACTACGAACGGTTTTTGTGATGGTAATGGATCGGACGTGATATCAATTATTTCTCAGTCAGATACGCTGCTAATTCTGGTATTTCACCAGCGCGCTGCCACTCGGCTTCGCCCAGGCGTACTTTAGTGCGATCGCTAATCTTCTGCACATCTCGCAACTGTCGCTTAGTATAAGGCCCCTCGGCTTTGCCGCTGCGGAATACGTACCACTGAGCCTGCTGTGACTTAGGCTTTTTCGTTGGTGAAGGCGGTTTTCTGACAGGCCTCATCCGAGTATCGCCTAACTCGGCTGCAAGCTGGTTGAGTTCGACTTCAACCGGATCGGCAGGGGGTAAATTACGATCGCGCGAGGTCTTTTTGCCTAAGGCTTCCCCGCTAGCAATTTCTACTTCGCGCCGCCACCCCCCAAAATGCCACTGCGCCACCCAAACTAGCGCCACGGCAGATCCTAACATTTCTTCTTGTGTTTCTGACCATTTTGACGGCTCTCCAAACAGCACAAAAGCGATCGCGCCAAAGACGATCGCGATTAGATAGAAGTAAATGAAATAGGTAGTATCATTCGCTGCTAAATGCCAACTGGTTGTATGCCGAACAAAAGATAGAGTGGCTGCTGTTTTGTTGTGTTTCCAAGCTTTTCGAGCTTGCATCCGACTGTAACCAGGAGAGTCAGGTGGCCACCATGTCGCGGCCCAATTAACTAAATGTGCTGACCAATATTGCAAAGCTGCATATCCGATTATTCCGCTCAGCAGTACCCAAACAACTAACAGAAATGTTGTCAGTGGTAGTAACTGTTTTGGCACGATTTGGGCCGTCGCAATAGTTAGCTTTAAAAACGGAGTACCAGTAATTGTTGGAACTAGCAGAAGTTCTAATATCTTGAGAAGGTCTGCATAGAAAATCCAGAGGAATTTGACAATAATTTTTAGCAGCTTGGCAAAACGGAAATGATACAAATAAGCAGAGGCGATCGCAGTTCCGAGAATTAAAGCAAAAATTGAACCCGAAGAATCCCTGAAGGGGATAGTCAAAAAGGCGATCGCCGGAATTCCCATGACGATCGCAGCCGGTAGCGTGGCAAATGCGATAATCCCTTCCCTCCAGTGCAGCCAAGGCGATACTATTACTGTCGGCGGTTGGTTGTGGCTGCGGCTTTCCACCCACTCAGCAAATTTAGCTACTCCCCAATGGTAGAAAGCAAATAACGGTATCTGACACAGCCAAGCAAATGCGATCGCGCCTTCGTCAGAACTGCTGATGCTGCGCCAGTACATCGTGCTAAATCTGTAATAGTAGTAATAAGATCCAGGCAGCAGTACCGAAACAATCAGCCAAAAGCCACTGCTTAATGCAAAACCTTTTGCCCATGATGCAGGATGGGGGAGGAACTTCGGCCAGTTATTCATGAGAGGAAGCTGGGGGGATCTCAATATTGTCCCACTACACTTGAGCTTCTGCAATTGCTTTAGCGTTCAGTGTTCCCACCGCTCAGGTTTCCTCGGGAAACAGTGCCTCAAACTCTTGGTAACCGCTCACCACCCGCAAGATTTCGATGCCGTTTTCAACAACTCGATAAAAGATAATATAGCCATCTAGTGGCACTCCCCGAAGTCCCGGCTTAATTCGATCGTAACTGCGCCCCATATTCGGAAATTTCAGTAAGTTTTCACACTTTTTGACAAACTCTCGAAGCAAGCGCTCTCCAGCCTCGATATTGCGAGCAACAAAATAATCGCCGATCGCATCCAAGTCTCGGCTAGCAGTTGGAGAGACAAAGCATTGGCTCATTCCTGAACCTCTCGTGCCTTCCGAAACTTTTCTTGCAATTGCTCTCGCACCGTCTCTAAGGGAATTCCTTCACCTCGCGATAGTTCCGCCTCCGCTTGCTCAACGGACTCACGCACTTGTTCCTCCCACTCCCAATAATGCTTCTGGGTTTGCGCCAGAGTCTGGAGGGCTTTGGTAATTACCTCGGAGGGCGAACTAAACGACCCCTGCGCCAATTGCGCCTCGATCAATTGCATCTGTTCTGGACTTAAAGTAATATTCATTATGCCACCTCCCTCAGACAGATCCATGTTTTAAGAATAGCGCGATATCCAGTCAGAGCGATCGCCCCAAAACTCTTCCTGATAATTACAAATCCGATCGATTGTCACTGCTTTCCTCATCGCCACAATTGCTAAATCAACAACTCAACCGCGCTTTGACGATCGTATTAATATCGGAAAAATTCTGATTTAGAGTCAACATAATTGTCGCGATCTTTCCCTAAAAGCCTTGCAATCTCGATCGAACTCATGAAATACTCCGGTCATTTTTTGATTGACAAAAAGCAATATTTATAGTAAGCAAGCTCAAAAATGATGTGAAACTCATCTGGCTCGGGGAATCACCCTGTCGGAAACAAAAGGTTACAATCAACAATAGATTCTATTTCCATAACAATACAGTTTATAGCTTGAACTCCTCAGTGCCACATCACAACACCTCAACTCAATCCTTTCAATTTGACTCAATTGACAGCGCCCTGGCAGACCTGAAAGCAGGTCGGATGCTGGTAGTGGTCGATGACGAAAACCGCGAAAACGAAGGCGACGTGATTTGTGCCGCCCAATTCGCCACCCCCGACAACATCAATTTTATGGCAGTGAACGCCCGGGGTTTGATTTGTCTGGCCTTGAGCGGCGACAGGCTCGATCGCCTGGAACTGCCCCTGATGGTCAGCAAAAACACCGACAAGAACCAAACTGCCTTTACCGTAAGTATCGATGCAGTCAACGGTGTCAGTACCGGTATCTCCGCCGAAGATCGCGCCCGCACCATCCAAGTAGCCATCCACCCGGACACCAAACCTCAAGGCTTGCGCCGTCCCGGTCACATTTTCCCGCTGCGGGCGATCGACGGCGGTGTCCTCAAACGCGCCGGCCACACCGAGGCCTCCGTTGACCTCGCCAGACTCGCCGGTCTCTATCCCAGCGGCGTCATCTGCGAAATTCAAAACCCCGACGGTTCGATGGCGAGATTGCCAGAATTAATCGAGTACGCTAAAACCCACAAGCTCAAAATCATCAGCATTGCTGACTTAATTAGCTACCGCCTCAAGCACGATCGCTTCGTCCGCCGCGAAACAGTCGCCAAATTGCCTACTGAATTCGGCGAGTTTATGATTTACGCCTACCGCGACACTCAAGATAACTCAGAACACGTTGCCATTGTCAAGGGCGATCCGGCAGAATTTAAAGACAAACCCGTGATGGTGCGGGTGCATTCCGAATGTCTGACCGGAGATGCTTTGGGCTCCCTGCGCTGCGACTGTCGGATGCAATTGCAAGCGGCACTGAAAATGATCGAAAATGCCGGTTGCGGCATCATAGTTTACTTGCGCCAAGAAGGTCGGGGCATTGGATTGGTGAATAAACTAAAAGCTTACTCGCTGCAAGATATCGGATACGATACCGTAGAAGCTAACGAGCGGTTGGGATTTCCCGCAGACTTGCGCAACTACGGCGTCGGAGCACAAATGCTCAACGATTTGGGAGTGAAAAAAATTCGCTTAATTACCAACAACCCGCGCAAAATAGCAGGTTTGAAAGGTTACGGCATTGAAGTTGCCGATCGCGTTCCCTTACTCATTGAAGCCACAGATTACAACTCGATCTATCTGGCAACAAAAGCCGAAAAACTCGGTCATCTGCTGCTGCAAACTTATTTAGTAACAGTAGCGATTCAGTGGAACGAAACGAAGTCCGATGGAAGTCGGAAGAAGCAAGAAGGCGCTTTGGCTTCGCTCAGCATAAAAAGAGGTTCGAGGGAAGAAGGAAAAGAGGAAGATTCTGCCATCCAAAATCACTACGAACACCTCGAAAAACTGAGGCATTTGGCTGCTAGCCAGGATTTGCTGCTGCAAGAAGAAGCGCGGCCGGTGGGCATAGCTTTGTTTGGAGAAGGCTCGATCATCGTTCACCTAGGCTTCGATCAAGCCGGACTCGCGGCCGCCGACTGGTACTCGGACGCAAACCATCCTTACCTCAAGGCGATCGGGCAAATTCTCAGTTCCATCAGCACAGATCCAGACTTGCAAAAATTAGAATTCATGATTTCCTCCGGTGGAGATCCGCTCAAAACCCTGCAAGTCCAGCTCGATCGCGAAAACTTCCCCCTCGCACAAGTAGCGTCCGCGTGCGCGAGGCTTCAACCTCAAAAAATTTATAGTTTTGCTCCTATTCCCGATTCTGCCCTCGGAATGTCAAGCTAGGGTCAAGAATAGAAGGGGCAAATTTACATGGAAATGAACGTTGGTGACTTTCTGCACCGGCTCGACCTCAGGGGACAACCGCTTAAAGGCACCAACCTCGGCGGTGCAGAACTCCGGGGAGCAAACCTCAGGGGAACAGACCTCCGAGAAACTAACCTCAGCGACGCAATTCTCAGGTATGCAGACCTGATCGAAGCCGACCTCACCCGCGCCAATCTCAGCGGGGCGGATTTAGCTGAGTCATTTCTCAATTTAGCCAACCTCACCAGAGCCGATTTGACTGGTGCTGTCCTCCGAGAAGCTACTCTCGTAGGAGCCGAACTCAGTCAAGCCAACCTCAAACAAGCAAGTTTGATCAAGGCCAATTTAGTTGGAGCAAATCTCCAGCAAGCCAACTTAACCAGAGCCAACCTCAGCGGAGCCGATTTGCGCGGTTCTCAGATGACTGGCGCCATTTTAGACAAGACTGTCTACAACAACCGGACTATCTTTCCCGAAGAGATTAACCCCACTGCAATGGGAGCAATTTTGTTAGCTCCCAATGCCTCGCTCCCGGGCTTAAATCTGGCTATGGTAGATTTGACCGGAGCCGATTTAAAAGGCGCCGATTTGCGGCGGACAAACTTATACAAAGCTATTTTATTTGGCACCAAACTCGATCGGGCCAACTTAGCAGGAGCCAACCTCAGCGGAGCGGACTTGAGAGAAGCCAGTTTGAGCGGCACCATTTTAGAAAAAGCTGTTTACAGCAACCAAACATTGTTTTCAGAAGGTATTGACCCCCGGAAAGCCGGAGCTTATTTAATTGCTGCCAATGTATCGCTGCAAGGGGTAAACTTAACCGGAGCCGACTTAAATGGGTCAGATTTAAGCGGAGCTAATTTGAGCGGTTCTAACTTAAGTTCGGTCAATCTCAAAAATGTAGACCTCAGCAGAGCCAGCTTAAAAAAAGCTTACCTCAAAGGTGCAAACTTGGAGGGAACAGACTTGAGAGGAGCCGATTTAAGCGGCGCAATTTTGCACCAAGTAAACTTGAGTTCTGCCGACCTGCGGGGTGTAGACTTAACAAGAGCCGACCTCAGCGGCGCTAATTTAAGCGATGCCGATTTGAGGGAGACAGATTTCACCGGAGCTACTTTGTTGTTCGCTAACTTGAGCGGGGCGGACTTGAGAGGTGTAGACTTGACAAAAGCAGACCTCAGCGGCGCGAAGTTAAACGAAGCTGACCTCAGAAAAGCAGATTTGATGAGAGTAAATTTGGAGGGAGCCGATTTAACTGAGGTAGACTTGAGTGATGCTCATTTATTCCGAGTTAATCTCAGAGGTGCTAACCTTAAAGGTGCAAACCTCAAAGGCGCAAGTTTAAAAGGGGTATCTTTGACCGATGCTTATTTGAGCGAAACGGATTTGACCGATATAGAGCTGAGTCCGAGTTTCTTTGAACTACCATTAGAATCGGAATGGTAATTAGTCATTAGTCAGCAGTCATCAGTCATTGGTCATTAGTCATCAGTCATTGGTCATTAGTCATTAGCTAGCAATTGTCAACAGTTCACAACTAATAACTAATAACTAATAACTAATAAGTGTAGGATAAATAATCTTAGCTAATGACCTGTTTGGCCAATGACCTGTTTGGCCAATGACCTGTTTGGCCAATGAGGCCGATGCCCTGTTTGGCCAATGAGGCCGATGCCCCCTGCCCCCTGACCTGTTTGGCCAATGAGGCCGATGCCCTGTTTGGCCGATGCCCTGTTTGGCCAATGCCCTGTTTGGCCAATGACCAATGACCACCCTTCGACTTCGCGAGCGGGTAAAATGACCAATGACCACCCTTCGACTTCGCGAGCGGGTAAAATGACCAATGCCCACCCTTCGACTTCGCGAGCGGGCAAGATGCCCGATGCCCACCCTTCGACTTCGCGAGCGGGCAAGATGCCCGATGCCCTCTTTGGCCGATGCCCAATGCCCCATGCCCGATGCCCCATGCCCCATGCCCACCCTTCGACTTCGCGAGCGGGCAAGATGCCCCATGCCCAATGACCAATGACTAATGACAAACCGTTAGGCTCTGTTATTCAAGGTTCCCTCAGCAAGGGATTAGAAGTGCGACTGCACGCCGACGTTTCCGTGGAAGATATGAGGGTGGGGAAATTTCTAGTAGTGCGGGGGGTGCGATCGCACTTTTTCTGTATGCTAACCGACGTGTCTCTCGGAACATCCAGCACTCGGATTTTATCCAACCCTCCCAACCCCAATGACGATTTTCTCCTAGCAGTCCTTGCCGGTAGCAGCACCTACGGTACGATCGAGCTGGCGCCGATGTTGATGCTGACTGCGGAAAAAGAAAAATCTCAAGCAATCTTCGATCCGAGAGGAAACGGAGTCCCCGATAAAAAGTTGGCCTTAGGGAATTTGGGTTCGTTTGAGCCACAAAGTGGCGCTGATATGGAGCTGCTACCGGTTAAAACGATTCCCAGCCACTTTTCCCAGGTGTTTGATGCCAAAGAAACCGACTTTCGGGCGGTTTTTGGCTGGGAAGATGACCCGTACCGTTGCAATTTTGCGATCGGCAAACCGATTGACATGGATGTTCCTGTGTGCTTGGATTTAGACCGATTTGTCGAACGCAGCAACGGAGTTTTTGGCAAGTCGGGAACCGGAAAATCTTTTCTGACGCGCTTGCTGCTGTCGGGAATTATTCGGAAACAAGCTGCTGTCAATCTAATTTTTGATATGCACTCGGAGTACGGCTGGGAAGCAGTTTCGGAAGGCAAACAGTTCAGCACTGTTAAAGGTTTGCGGCAATTATTTCCCGATAAAATTCAGATTTATACACTAGATCCTGAATCAACAAAACGCCGGGGAGTCCGCGACGCTCAAGAGTTGTTTTTGAGTTTCGAGGAAATTGAAGTGGAAGATATCTCGCTAGTGCAGCGGGAGTTGAATTTGTCGGAAGCTAGTATCGAAAATGCGATTATTTTGCGAAACGAGTTGGGTAAGGGTTGGATCAATAAGTTGCTGGAAATGACCAACGAAGATATTCAAATGTTCTGTGAAGAAAAGCGCGGAAATAAATCTTCAATTATGGCTTTGCAGCGGAAGCTAGAGCGTTTAAATGATTTAAAATATATTCGCCAACGCTGTCCCAAAAATTATGTAACTGAAGTTTTGCAGTGTTTGGATAGTGGAAAAAATGTAGTAATCGAATTCGGTTCTCACTCGGATTTGCTGTCGTATATGTTAGCAGCAAATGTGATTACTCGCCGCATTCACGCATCTTACGTGCGGAAAGCTGAGAAGTTTTTGATGAGTAAAAATCCGTGCGACAAGCCGCAACCGTTAGTGATTACCATTGAGGAAGCCCACCGCTTTCTCGATCCGGCGATCGTCCGATCGACTATTTTCGGCACAATCGCCCGCGAAATGCGAAAATACTTCGTAACTCTCCTGATTGTAGACCAGCGTCCCTCCGGTATCGACGGCGAGGTGATGTCGCAAGTCGGTACGCGGATTACAGCCTTACTAAACGACGATAAAGACATCGATGCTATCTTCACCGGCGTTTCTGGAGGCCAGAGTTTGCGATCGGTTTTGGCTAAGCTAGACTCGAAACAGCAAGCTTTAGTTTTGGGGCACGCCGTACCGATGCCCGTAGTTGTGCAGACTCGTCCTTATGACGAGCAATTCTACAGGGAAATCGGGGATATTGACTGGCAAGAAATGCCCGACGAACAAGTATTTGCCGAGGCTGAAGCTGCTAAAATGGATCTGGGATTTTAGATTGACAACTGAAGAAGCCAGAAGTAATCAGGCTTTATTTATCGTTGCGAGAGAGGGAATCAAGAATAGGAAAGAATCAAGAGGAAAGAATGAAGATTTTTTCCCTCTCCCACTCTCCCACTCCCCCACTCTCCCCCTCCCCCTCACCGAGGGACGAGAGGGAAGCCCCTGGCTTTAGACATGGGGAGGAACTCGGTTGCGACTTTAGTCGCCTTGAAAATTATCTGGAATAGCATTTGTTTCTGTGATATACTTATAGCATTTTGACAAAAGATTGCTACACAATAAATGTTGTGTTTGTTTATAAGACCATTGCGATCGGGTGCGGATCTGTTAAATTGTCGATATGTAGCTAGGGATTGTTGGTGGATCCGCACCCGCTCGATTACTGTTGCATGATTGGAAAAATGGTATTACTTTGAAGTAAGAATAACCATCTACGTGTTGAAATACGCCTTGTATCGGAGCAATCCCGGCGAGCATGAGCCACTACTGCTATCAAGCAGCAAGCCTGTATAACTGACAAGCAATGGCAGAGTGTGAAGCGTACCTATCTGGCAAAAGTGATGGACTCGCGATTGCAAACACAATTTAAAAGTAAGCGCAATTGCAATACCTCTGGCAAGAGGTAGTTGTTTTAAGCGTCTAGAGGCACTTTGATCGGGCCTTTGGGAATCTTAGGATTCTTCCAAGAATCCCTGTGGCTTCAGCCCTGGGGAGTATCAACCCTCATCCCTAACTTCAGAAAATTTGGATAAGCTTAAATATTGTTCTGCCTCGCGGCACAATTAAACTCAAATAACCGAACAGCCAGCTCTTATATATCCTTACTTACTCCTAGCAGAATTGCTATAGCATCTTTTACAAAAAATGTCAAGAAATATTTTCCAGATTAAGTTGCAGCGAATACGGCGATCGAGTTCGGTTATCTCGCATCGCAGCATCTAGGCAGCGAGAAAAATTCAAGCGATGATGGAATAGAGAGCAAAACAAAGCCCTCGAATTGCATGAGTCTGTTTGCTTGAGTCTGTTTGCATGAGCGTGTTTGCATGAGTCTGTTTGCATGAGTATTGTGAAGTTGAGTTGCAGTTAAAACTAGCAGGGAATTTAACACCTTAAGGAAAAATGCAGAATCTTGACCTTAAGACAGAGGTTTTTACCCTTTACGATCCTCAAAATTTGGAATAATATTGAGAAAAGTAAACTCAAATTCACTTCGCCTGAAACTAGCCGTTAAAGCTAGCGAGCTACGGAAAATCAACGGGGATTACTAGAAAATCAAGCACAAAAGTAATCCAAAACAATAAGCTTCTACCGATCGTCACCGATAAACAGGAGGGGTAACATCCCCCCTGTCGCAGTATTTATCCCACTTTTACAGGTGGGACAGGGTATCACCAACTTTTTATCTGTTGTTACAAGGAGTGCAATACTCACCCATGTCCACTACAACCCCCAAAACCAAAACAGTGAAAGCCGATCGCATGGGCACCCGGCCATACTCCTCAACGGATACGGTTCGTACCTATCTGCACGAGATCGGTCGAGTACCCCTGCTAACCCGAGAAGAAGAGATTGTTTTCGGGAAGCAGGTGCAGCAAATGATGAAATTAATCGAAGCAAAACAAGCGCTTGCTAAAGAATGGCAGCGAGATCTGACGAATGAAGAATGGGCTGCGGAAATGGAGTTGACCGAAGCCGAACTGAATCGGATCTTGCAGTTAGGGCGGCGCGCCAAGAAAAAGATGATTGAAGCGAATTTGCGCCTAGTAGTTGCGATCGCCAAAAAATACCAGAAACGCAATATGGAATTCTTGGATTTAATTCAAGAAGGCACCCTCGGTTTAGAACGAGGAGTCGAAAAATTTGACCCGATGCGGGGATACAAATTTTCTACCTATGCGTACTGGTGGATTCGGCAAGCCATTACCCGCGCGATCGCCCAACACGCCCGCACCATTCGATTACCAATTCACATCACCGAAAAACTCAACAAAATCAAAAAAGTGCAGCGGGAACTCACCCAGCAGTTGGGCCGTTCTCCCTCGCCTGCGGAAATTGCCACCGCCCTGGAACTGCAACCTTCCCAGATTCGGGAATATCTGCTGATGGCAAGACATCCAGTTTCTTTGGACTTGCGCGTAGGAGACAACCAAGATACCGAACTGCAAGAACTCTTAGAAGATGAAACAGCATCTCCAGACAACTACATTACCTCGGAATTGCTACGGCAAGACCTCGATACTTTGATATCGGAACTTACCCCCCAGCAACGAGATGTGATTGTTCTGCGCTTCGGTTTGGAAGACGGCACCGAAATGTCTCTGGCGAAAGTCGGAGAACGGCTAAATCTCAGCCGGGAACGGGTGCGACAGCTAGAACATCAAGCCCTCGCACACCTGCGGCGGCGTCAATCTCAAGTCCGAGAATATTTGGCGAGTTAGTCACTAAAAGGGTTGAGATTTTCCCCTAATCTCAACCCTTTTTTTGTGCAAGCGCATCCGGGAAGGATACTTTTATAGAAATTCTCAAGTGATATCATGTCCGGTGAATTGACCGCAATCAGATTCGTTCGTAAAGGTTCGTAGTGCGGACTTCAGTCCGCAGCTTGAGAGCGGACTGAAGTCCGCACTACGAACCGTTTTTGTGATGGTAATCGACCGGACATGATATGAGTGAGGTACAGATTGTAATCGGTAATTGCTAGGCTGGCGAGTACCTCATAAGAGTTGATAAGCGCTATATTTGAGAGGTCGATCGCACTCTAAGGGCGATCGCAATTTATCAAAACTAATCTGAGATTTGAATTTAGGAACCGGGCGAGCGATCGAAAATTCAAGTTAATATTCAGCGCTAAGCCAAATACCCGGTTTCTGTACGATCTTTTGGAAACTGGTAGCAGAGGCGCTGTGCAGCAGCTATTTGAAATTTTGGGGCAAGCAAGTGGTTTTAACTTATTTAATCGTATTAACAAGCAGTTTAGAGGCGATCGCCCTTGCTCTCTCGCCCGGTAACTTCAGCATCGAATTTCCCGTAGGCGAGGCACAGCAGTCGGACATCAAATCCGGCATTTTTACCTCGCAATCCCTCCCAAATGCTCCGCCAGATACCGCTAGCACAGGCTTAGCAGACGGTATTTACCTCTACGGCCAGTCGAGCCAGCCCGATCGAATTAAAACAGAATATTTTGTATTTGAGATGCGACAGAGTAAAGTAGTC
Source organism: Microcoleus sp. Aus8_D2 (assembly GCF_036702665.1). NCBI lineage: Bacteria > Bacillati > Cyanobacteriota > Cyanophyceae > Oscillatoriales > Microcoleaceae > Microcoleus > Microcoleus sp. Aus8_D2. The sequence continues at coordinate 265,048 of NZ_JAUBUN010000003.1, read as the reverse complement.
GGCGCTTTTTACCTGCCTCGGTCTGCTTTTTACTGTTTTTACGGCACTGCGGAGCAAAATCAATTAAATTTAACAGTAGTGGACAGTTACGACGGCAGTCGCTCTCCCTACTCCGTAAACCTGCAACGATATCAGCCAATTTCCACCGTCAGCGACAACGATCGGCGCATTTTGGGTATTTGCAAGGAAGCTCACAAACAGCAGGTGTGGGGAAACTAATCAATTTTCGATTTTCGATTGCTGATTAAAGAATTGGGAATGATTTACTGCATAAGAGTTTGGAGTTTCCCTAGAGTTGCATTCATTATATGAAAATCGTCTAACCAAAACCTGCCCGATTTTCTTGGTTTGTTCGGTATAGCAAAGCGAAACTAAAACCTATTTGTTCGGTACGAGTGCCTTAACCCAACCTAATTTATGAAGGGATTTTCCCGCTTGGCGAAAAACTTGTTTAACAAAAAACGAACTCTCATTCCCATGCCTGAAGTTACCGGATGTTACCTGTATACTTTTTAACAAGGTAGCTGTAGGGTGTGTCAGACAGAAAACTCGAATTACCCGAGAAAATGTGAGGCTGCGGGGCACCCTACAAAACTCCCTCCCGGCAGACTGGCGCAGCGCCAGCAGTCAGGATTCAGGAAACAGCAGTAAAATTGCTCCTGAGTTGATAATTTCGGACGGACATCACACACAAGGCAAGATGAAACTGCGTCGGAAAACACTATCCATAGTTGGCCTTACGATCGCTGGACTGACTGGCATTCTCTATGCAGCCTCCTCCAGCATCCTCTTGGGCAGCCTGATCAAAGCAGAGGAACAAGAAGCCACACAGGTGGTCAAGGGAGTTCTCAGCGTGTTCGGGCAAACCGCAGACGACTTCAACTCGCGTTTTGCTGACTGGTCGGCTTGGGATGACACCTACACTTTTATCCAAAACCGCAACTCAGAATTCATTGCCTCAAATTTAGTTCCAGAAGGACTGAATAATTTGAGAGTTCATCTAGCCGTATTTGTCAATACTTCTGGCAAAATAGTTTACGGTACGGGTTTAGACAGCGAAAAGATGAAACTAACGCCTGTTCCAGAAGCCTTAAAACAGCACATTTCTCTCAGCGACCCGCTGTTGCAACACCCCAACGTCAAAAGCAGCCTCGCTGGTATGCTGCTGCTGCCCTCAGGGCCGATACTGATTACTTCCCGGCCAATTGTCACCACAAAAAGCACCGGCCCGATCCGAGGTACGCTGGTATTCGGGCGCAATTTGGATGCTGCGGGCATTGAGAAGCTTTCTAAAATTACTCGCTTGCCATTGATTGTACACAGCATTAATGAGCCTCATTTACCTGCTGATTTTCTGAAAGCGCGGCACAAACTGTCGGCAAAAAAACCGATTTTGGTGCGTCCTGTCAGCGAAGATTTGATGGCAGGTTATGCTTTGATCCAGGATATTTACGATCGACCGGCGCTGCTGCTGCGGGTGGATATGCCCAGAGAAATATACCGCCAAGGTCAAACCAGTTTGCTGTACCTGCTGGTGTCTGTAGGGTTAGCCGGAATGGGGTTTATCGGCTGCACTCTGCTGCTGATAGAGCGTCTGGTGCTGTCTCGATTGAGCAGTTTGGCGAAAGCAGTGAACCGCGTCAGCAGCAGCCAAGACCTCTCGGTGCGGCTGCCGGTGACGGGCGAAGACGAGTTGTCCGACCTTGCACATACTATCAACGGAATGTTAGGGGCGATCGCCAGCGCCGAAAGCGAACAACTAGAAGAAAAAGCCCGCTACCGAGCCGTAGTCGAGCAAGCTACAGACTGCATTTTCCTGTGGGACGCTCAAACCAAACGCATTTTGGAAGCCAATACAGCCTTTAGAAACTTGCTCGATTACAGTCTTGATACGATTTCGCAACTGACTATTTACGAGATCCTCGCTTACTCTAAAGACCTAATTGACAGCAATATCGAGTTCCTGCTGGCGGACAAACAATTGAGAATTGGCGAAGTTCTCTACCGCCGCCGAGACGGTTCCTGCGTGGACGTGGAAGTCAGCGCCAGCGTGATTTCCTACGGCGGCCGCGAGATTATTTGCACTGTTGTCCGCGACATTACCGAGCGCAAGCAAGCCGAAGCCGAACTCCGAGCCTCGGAAGAACGCTACAGACTTTTGTTTAAAAATAACCCCCATCCGATGTGGGTTTACGATTTAGAAACTCTGGAATTTATAGCCGTCAATCACGCTGCTATCGAGCACTACGGCTACAGTCGCGACGAATTTCTCAACATGACCGTTGCAGACATTCGTCCCCCCCAAGAACTGCCGAGATTGCTAGAAAATATATCCCAAGTAGATACCGGTATTGATTTTGCCGGTGTGTGCCAGCACCAGACCAAAAACGGCACAATTATTGATGTAGAAATTACTTCTTATGCCCTGATATTTGATAGCAGAAATGCAGAATTAGTGCTGGCTCACGACGTGACCGACCGCTTGCAAGCCGAGGCAGAACTTTACAATGCAAAAGAAGCCGCAGAAGCAGCTAATTTGGCTAAAAGTCAGTTTTTGGCTAACATGAGCCACGAACTGCGAACTCCTCTGAATGCGATTATCGGTTACAGCGAGATTCTGCAAGAAGATGCTTTAGATTTGGGCGAACAAAATTTTGTGTCTGATTTAGTAAGAATTCACAATGCAGGCAATCATTTACTGGGATTGATTAATGATATTCTGGACTTGTCGAAGATTGAAGCCGGTCACGCGGAACTTGAATTAGAAACTTTTGATGTGTCCGAGGCAGTTAAATATGTAGCGAAAACTGTTGAACCGCTCTTTTTAAAAAACACCAATCGCCTGAATGTTGAGTGTCCTAATAATCTTGGTGAATTGTATTCCGATCAAATTAAGTTTACTCAAATTTTGTTGAATTTGCTCAGCAATGCAGCTAAGTTTACTCAGCAAGGGACAATTACATTCAGCGTTGAAAGAATTAAAAATGATGAGAATAGTTGGGATGCTGAACAGTTAATTTTTAAATGTACTGATACGGGGATTGGGATGACTCCGGAACAGCTACAAAAGTTATTTCAACCTTTTACGCAAGCTGATGCTTCGACTACCCGCAAGTACGGAGGTACGGGTTTGGGTTTGGCAATAGCGCAGAAATACTCTCAGATGCTGGGGGGAGAAATTACTGTGAATAGCGAGTTTGGCAAGGGGTCAACTTTTACTCTCAGGTTGCCGGCACAATTGCAATAAGTAGAAGGAAGAAGGAAGATGGAAGTCGGAAGAAGGAAGATGGTAGAAGGAAGATGGAAGATGGAAGATGGAAGATGGAAGATGGCTATAACGCAATAGGGTTCATGTAAGATTTGTGATTGCGAGGAACGAAGCAATCGCAGAGACTAGGCGATTGCTTCGTTCCTCGCAATGACGAAAGGTTAATCACGACTAACCCGGATTGGGTATCAGATTGTTCTATAACCCAAGCGTATTTGTATCGGTAGGGAAACGGCACTGCCGTGTCCGATGCTTCGCGTTCATTGTCTCCCATACAAATAAGGACACAAAAATGTTATAGCGGTTCTCAGAAAGATGAGGTACGACTGGGCTCCGTGGGCTCCGTGGCCTCCGTGGGCTCCGTGGCCTCCGTGGACTCCGTGGGCATACATCACCACGCGATCGAACCGCTATATGTCCCTACAGAATATCTGTATTTCATCTGTAGGGAAACGGCACTGCCGTCTCCTGACTTGTGCCGTTTCCTTACTTCGCCTTCATTTAACCGAATCTGACATCATTTGAGGCCAAAAATGCTAGTCCTACTTCGCATCAGCAGGGATCAAAACCTTGTCAATTACGTGAATAACGCCGTTGCTAGCTTTGATATCAGCTTTCACAACATTAGCGCCGCTAACACTAACTTTGCCTGCGGCAACTGCCACCTTTAGCGAGGCGCCTTCAACACTTTTAACATCGCCGGATTTCAGGCTAGTAGATAAAACTGCACCCGGAACAACGTGGTAAGTTAAAATCTTAGTAAGTTTGGCTTTGTTGGCTGGTTTCAGCAAATCATCCACAGTGCCTGTTGGCAAAGCAGCAAATGCAGCATCTGTCGGTGCAAAAACAGTGAAAGGGCCTTTTCCTTGGAGAGTTGTCACCAAACCTGCGGCTGTTAAAGCCTTAGTCAGTGTCTTGAATTGAGCGTCGCCAGATGCAATAGCAACAATATCCTTAGCGGCGGCGGCTGTTGCCGGTGAAGCAGTTGGTGCGGGTGAAGCAGCGGTTTTCACATTTCCTGCAACAAGTTGAGTTGGAGTTGCATTTTTCACATTGGTGTTGGAGTTGATGTGAGCCCAAGCCGGGAAACCAATCAACGCGCTAGCGCCGATTACTCCTGCGAAACCTGTGAGTTGTTTCATCCAGCTAGGTACATTTTGATTTTTCATTGCGCTTGGATTTCCTTATGACAATAAAACAGTGAAGGTGAATTCTTGTGTTAGCCAAATTTCCACAAAAGTTAAGGTTGGGAAAGGCACTCGGTAGAGAGAAAATTTTCTGAGCTGAGCGATCGACTAAAAACTCCCTTACTATAGCGCAAGCTCAGGGAAAAAGAGCCTCAACCGCTAAATCTGTAACTCAAAACCTCAATCACCGAACCGGTTTGCGGTAAGTCAGCAGATTTGACCGAAATCGTGTCGTTATTCGATCGGCGTATCGATGTACCATCCATTAGGGCCAAGAATTCATCTAGCGACACTAAATCGCACGCAGCAGCATCAGCGGCTTGGGTTTTGAAGTGTGTGGGAATTACCATTTTCGGTTTAAGAAGTTGCACAGTTTGCTTCGCTTCCGCCGGAGTGTAAGCTTTCGGTCCTCCGCCCACGGGAATTAGCAAAATATCCGGCCGCCCGATTAAGATTTGTTCTTCTATGCCGATCGGGCCAGCGACTCCACCCAAGTGTAAAATCTTAACACCGGCTTGCTGCCACAACCAAGCCACATTCACCCCAAACCGCCTTCCTCCCTCACGGTCTTTTTGTGTGCGAATGCCTTGAATCTTCAGCCCGTTAGACCTATAAGTGCCTGGTTCGTACAAAAGACCAGGATTGCCCGAAAATCCGTCTACCGCCCCTTCATCGAGCAATCTGCTGCTAATCAGAATCAAATCAGTTGGCACTTTAGGAGAACGATAGCCTGCCGTACAGCCCAGGGGGCGAAAAGGATTCACCAGCACCCTCGCACCGCCACCGGCGAACAAGAAGCAAGTGTGCCCCAACCACTGAACCGACAAAGAATCAGCAGTTTGAGCTTGATAGCTTTCCCATCCAGAAGGCAAACCAGTGAAGAAAGCCGCTAGCAAACCCGTCTGTGCGTAACGTATTAATTGTCGCCGTTTCATCTTTTGGTTGCGGTTATCGGGTGTTGGTCGTATGACGTTATACCATAAAATGCCACAACGTGCGAAATGTGCGATCGAGTTTTATGGTAAATTGCGTAATGCGTACTCTACAAATCCAGAGAAACTCAACTAAGGAACGACAATTTAATAACTTAAACATTTTATATAATCCTTTTTGCTATAAGCTGCGAGGTAAAATGAGGCAGAGCCTCAAGATATTCGTTACCAGGAAGAGCCTGGTAACAAGAAATAAGCTGGCTGTGTCTGTCTTCTTCCTTCTTCCTTCTTCTTTGTTCCGACTTACTTCACGCTTGATTTCTTCCTGACATCCGTTACATCCGTTACATAATCCGTTGCCGAACTTCCTTCTACTTAAAGCCGTTCCAAAAAATTCCGTAATAATTGCTTTCCGGAAGTAGTCAAAATACTTTCCGGGTGAAACTGTACGCCTTCAATGTGGGGATATTCCCGATGCCGCACGCCCATAATCGTGCCATCTTCCACCCAAGCTGTAACTTCCAAAACTTCTGGACAACTCTGCTTTTCAATTACCAAACTATGATAGCGAGTTGCAATCATCGGCGATTCTACACCTACAAAAACTCCGACTCCTGCGTGTTCTACCTGAGAAGTTTTGCCGTGCATTAATACTGGTGCGGAAACAATGTTGCCGCCGAATACTTGACCGATACTTTGATGTCCGAGACACACGCCTAAAATTGGCAGAGTCGGCCCCAATTCTGCGATCAATTTCAGAGAAATCCCCGCATCTTCCGGCCGTCCCGGGCCTGGAGAAATCACCACTGCTGCGGGCTGCAATCGGCGAATGTCTGATAAGGAAATTTGGTCGTTGCGGTAGACTTGGACTTCTTTTGCTACGGGCAAATCAGCACCTAGTTCTCCTAGGTACTGTACCAAATTGTATGTAAAACTGTCGTAGTTATCGATGACTATAATCACGGGTTAAATTGGATTTTAGGTTTGAGATTTTTGATTTTAGATTGACTCGCTGCCTGAATGCAATAGTTTGAAGATTTTAGATAGATGCCCGAGATTAAAATAGCTGCAATATGTTACGAATCAAACCAAAAATCTCAAATTTGTCATCTAAAACCTAAAATTTAGCTTGCCCAGTCAAGTTTACTAACGGACGATCGCAATTTGAACAACTACCCACAACGGAGGAAGCAGCAGTGCACCAGCTACAATCGCCGCAGCCATTGCCGATACCAATACGGCTCCGGCAGCGCAGTCTTTGGCAATTTTCGCGAGTTCGTGGTAAGATTGCCCGACGGTTAAGTCTACCACTGATTCGATCGCCGTATTCAACAATTCCATTGCTAAAACTATACCAATTGTGACGCCGATCACTGATATTTCTACAGGTTTGAGGTGCAAAAATAGTCCGAGTCCGATCGCCAAAGTTCCTATAACAGTGTGAATCCGAAAATTGCGCTGAGTTTCAAAAGCATAGATCAAGCCACCCCAAGCATACCGAAAACTCGTAGCTAAGCTAGATGCGATTTTCCAGGAAAGCTCTCGCTTGTATTTCAAGGCTTTTTTAGGCTCGTGGACTGTAGGCATGGCAGAATCTGGAGGCACGATCGCAAACGGTGGGATGTTTGATGAAATTGACGGTTGATCTAGTGTCATAAACAACCAACTTTAAGTTACAGAGATTAACGAAAGCTAGACTTTGAAAATTTCCTTCACTAAGTCTAGTTAACTTTCCTAAGTTTTTACTAAAGTTTTGGTATGATTTCAGAAAGTTATGTTTGGCTTGACATGATTGGTTAAGTCACCATCAACGTCAGTTATGCTGTTTGGATCTCAAGTCCGATCGCCCGCAGCAGTGTTTCTTGTCGATCGAGCATTTGAGTCAGACTCTCCTCATCCGGGTGATCCCAGCCCAAAAGATGTAGAAAACCGTGGGATGCGAGCCAAGCTAGTTCAGTCTTCAGGGGATGTCCTTGCTGCTGGGCTTGTCGCTGCGCTGTATCGATCGAGATTACGATATCACCCAAGTATAGAGGTTCCGATGACTGGATTTCCTCTAGCTGAGGACAGTCTACCTCTAAAGCTGCGAAAGCTAGGACATCGGTCGATCGATCTTGTTGGCGATACTGGGCGTTGAGGGCTTGGATATCAGCATCGGCGGTTAAACGCAGACTGACTTCGTAGCCAGGGGCCTCTGGCACATCTGCTTCCTGGTTTTCTAGCCAAATGCTAAACCAATTTTCCCAGGTTTCGGCGGCAATCTCCCCGCTGGGTTGATTCTCCGGGAGGTTGTCAGCGTCGGCTAGTCCATAACAGTCTTCGACGTTCACCTCAATTAGCATTTTTGGGTTCTTTTGTCAAGGGATGTATTGAGTTTTTTGATAAGTGAAAATTGGGCGGGGTAATCGACTTTTTGCTTTTAGGAGGCAGATTACAATAATCTGCTGAAGATTGCAATGGGTCGATCGCACGATCGGATCAAACGGCGCGGTATTTAACCCGCTCTTAGAGTGCGTGAGTGTCTGTACCGACGCGGTTTCAACCGGTATTCTAAGAGTTGAAATAGCGATCGAGAAAAGCCAAACCGACGAGTACGCCCAAAAGTCCAGCCGCCGTCAAAGCAAAATGAAACAGAGAAGTCGCCCGCTTGCGAACCATATTCCGCATCGCTAGCTTGACATAACTCGGTGGAGGTGCATTGTTTGTGGGGGCGATCGGGGTTTCGGGGGCGGACTCGGAGGCGGCGGGAGTTGTGGAGGGAGGTTGAGTCATAGCGGTTATTTTAGAAGGTTAACACCAGAGGCTGCGGAGGACAGACTCGCCACGATGTTAACAAATTTGTAACGTTTTGTGTAGGATTTTTTAGCTTTCGGATGGCAGGAGGCTGGTTTCGCGCAGCAGAGAATCGGCCCAAACAGCATCGGATTCTGAAAGTGCAGGGACTAACTGGGCCGTATAATCGAGGGTAAAGTCATAGGCGGCGCGATCGTACACTGTATTCAGCAACGCCTGCAAATCGACGATCGGCTCAACATCGCCTCCCCGCAAAGGCAACGGAAAACAAGGGCTCGCATCTGGTAGATTAAATAAGTATAAATCCGCCCCAGGTCTTTGATTGCTCCGACTCACCAAAATTCGATAATGGGCTGCAATATCATTATCCAAAACTGGGAGAGGTTCCCAACCCCGCAACAAATCAATCTCCACAAAATTAGTGCGACTTCCGAATATCTTATCCCGCTTTTCCTCATACATTTCGCGCCCTTTTCCCGGACGTTTATTAGCAGGTGAAAGCACCTCAATTACCGTCACAACTTCCTTCGTTGCCATATCTATAACCTCTAAATATCCTTCTCTCAACTCCTCAGACATTGCTAATCTTACTTTCAAAGGTTCAGTAGTTCGTGTAGCCACAGCTACATTAGATGTACTTAAATTTCTCGGAATCGGATTGTGCGGGATCGAAACATCAGGAATCCCGACTAACAGCGATTGTTCTCCCTTAATTTCATAAATTCGCTTTTCAATAGCCACTCGATATTTGGGGATCAGTTGGGGAACTAAAGACTCCTGAATCATGCCAATCAGCAAGTGATGTACTTCTGGCCAAAAGTCAGGGCTTTCTAAATAGGGATTCATTCCCGGAAATGGATTAGGCATTGATTTAACTCCTGTTGATTGACCTACTGAGGACTTATGCAGGGGTAGCTAGAAACCGGGTTTTTTCGAGAAGATCGATACACCACCCAAAAACTGCGAAAAACCCAGTTTCTTTGATTTTGGGTGTGGCCAGAAACCGGGTTTTTTCCGATAAAAGCGATACACCACCCAGAAACTGCGAAAAACCCGGTTTCTTTGATTTTAATGCGTTCAGCCACTGTTATCATCCCCTCAATCCCCTCTCCCGCAACCAAGCATCAGCCCAAACAGCATCGGGTTCGGCAAGCGGCGGCACGGGTTCGGTAGTATAATCGATTCTAAAATCATAGGCGGCGCGATCGTACAAATCATTCAACAACGCCTGTAAATCTACAATTGGTTCCGCATCGCCGCGCAAAGGCAAAGGAAAAGCCGGAATTGCATCCGGTAGATTAAACAAATACAAATCAGCCATAGGGCGACAATCTCCCCGACTCACCAAAATTCGGTAACTTCCCTCAATATTGTCCCCAAAAACAGGCAGAGGTTGGTAACTTCGCAGCAAGTCAATTTCCACTAAGTGCGATCGCCCTGCGAACACTTTATACCGCTTTTCCTCATACATCTCGCGCCCTTTACCGCGCTTGTTTGTCGGCGAAAGCACTTCTATTACTGTAACTACTTTCCGAGTTTCCTGTTCGATTACCTGCAAATAACTTTCTCTAACTTCCACTGTTGTAGGCACTCTCACTCTCAAAGCCGTCACAGGCGATGCCATAACAGCGACATTTCCAGTGCTAGAAGTTGCTTGAATTGGCGATCGCTGCACCGCCACATCGGGAATACCGACTAATAAAGCATCTTCCCCGCTGATTTGATAAATTCTTTGTTCAATGTCCACCAAATACTTAGGTAGCAGTTGCGGAGTCAAAAAATCTGCGATCGCCACTATCAAGCGATTGTGAACAGCCCGCCAAAATTCAGGACTTTCTAAATAAGGATTCATCCCCGGAAATGGATTAGGCATAGAAATTTTAGTTGGGAAAGCGGGCAGTTTTTGCTGAGTTTGTACCCTTGATAGCTCCATAATAAACCATTAGCTCAAACGCCTTTCGGCAAATCACCGTTTTAGCTAGCACAAAGCAACGCTGACGCCGCTTGACGAGCGTACTGTGCCGCCGCCGGCCCGCCCTCCATACTTGCCATTACAATTGCTCCCCCGAACAAAATTACAAATTGCTGCGAAAATTCTTCTGAATTAGGCGAGCCAGCCTCCTCAGCAAGCTTCTGCACGTAAGTGCGAATTGCGTGTCTCGGGCCAAGTGCGGCCCGGTGTGCCGGATGTTCTGAATCAGCGAGTTCCGCCACGGCATTGATAAAAGGACAGCCGCGAAACTCAGGACTTCCAAACCACTCTTCCAACACGTCAAACATCGCAATTAGCCGCTCTTTCGCAGTGCTTCCCCGCTGTTCAACAGCCCCAAAAAACCAGCGGCACCACTGTTCGTCTCGATACCGCACAGTTTCTAAAATGAGTTGGTCTTTTGAGGGGAAGTGCTTGTAAAGCGTCATCTTGGCAACTCCAGAAGAGGCAATCACCTCATCAACGCCAACGTTGCGGATGCCTTTGCGGTAAAAAAGCTCTGAAGCTGTGGACAAAATTTTCTCGCGGGTCTTGCTAGATTTCGGTGGCATAAGTTATTCTATACAGACAGGTCTGTATATATTACAGGCTAGAAAGAATAGGACTTGCGCAGACTGAGGCTGTCCTGTTGACTTTTTGCAGTGGCAATTCAGCAATTGCCCCTACAAATAAAGCCTGATGCGCAAATCCTAAACCAAATAAACACAAACTATTTCTATTATGGCAACAACATCGAAAAAACCGGATCTGAGCGATCCAAAATTGCGGGCTAAGCTAGCAAAGGGCATGGGTCACAATTACTACGGCGAACCAGCTTGGCCCAACGAACTGCTTTATATTTTTCCAGTAGTAATGCTGGGGACATTTGCCCTCTGCGCTGGCTTAGCAGTTCTCGACCCCGCTGCGGTGGGGGAACCGGCCAACCCCTTTGCAACCCCCCTAGAAATTCTCCCAGAATGGTACTTGTACCCAGTTTTTCAAATCCTCCGCATTGTTCCCAACAAGTTGTTAGGAATTGTGGCAATGATTGCGATTCCGCTAGGTTTGATGCTAATTCCCTTCATCGAGAATGTCAACAAATTTCAAAATCCATTTCGCCGTCCAATTGCGATGGCAGTTTTCTTGTTCGGAACTTTAGTTGCCATTTGGCTGGGAATTGGTGCTACTTTCCCTATTGAGAAATCTCTCAATTTAGGGTTGTTTTGAGTTCGATATTTAATCGCAGATTAACGCAGATATACGAGGATACATCAAATATCATTATCTGCGTTAATCCCCGTGCATCGGCGGTTAAAAAAATCCCTTAAAAATCGCCGTAACTACTAATAGCAGCCTGCAATCTCCCAAGAACTTCATCAACCGAAATCGACCCCAACTCCCCAGAAGCACGAGTCCGAATATTCAAACTATTCGCCTCAACCTCCTTAGCACCCACGACACACATCACCGGAATTTTATCCTTCTCAGCATTGCGAATCAACTTGCCCAAACGCTCGCTACTCTCAACTTCCGCGCGAATATTCAGCGCCTTCATCCTCGCTTCCACTTCCTTAGCAAACGGCAAAAACTCCTCGCTGACAGGCAACAACCGCACCTGAATCGGCGCTAACCATATCGGGAAATCCCCCGCATACTGTTCGATCAAAATCCCGATTAAGCGTTCCAAAGAACCAAAAGGAGCGCGGTGAATCATTACTGGACGCTGGCGACTGCCGTCTTCAGAAACGTATTGCAAATCAAAACGTTCAGGCAAATTGTAATCTACCTGAACAGTTCCCAATTGCCATTCTCTATCCAACACATCTTGGAAAATGAAATCGAGTTTCGGCCCGTAAAAAGCTGCTTCCCCAATTCCCTCAAAATAATTCATGCCCAAAGTTTCCACCGCGCGGCGGATCGCACCTTGCGCCTTTTCCCAAGCTTCATCGGAACCGATGTATTTCTCTAAATTTTCTGGATCTCGGAAACTCAAACGCGCCTTAAAATTCTTCAGTTGCAGGCTCTTGAATACTGACAGAATCAAATCCACCACACTCAAGAATTCCGCATCCAACTGTTCCGGCGTGACAAACAAGTGGGAATCGTCCACCGTAAAGCCGCGAACTCTGGTCAAACCGCCCAATTCTCCCGATTGTTCGTAGCGGTAAACTGTGCCAAATTCTGCTAAGCGCATCGGCAATTCCCGATAGGAACGCAGTTCGCTTTTATAAATTTGAATGTGAAAAGGGCAGTTCATGGGTTTCATGACAAAACCCTGTTCGTTGGCTGCCGATTCTGCATCTTCCGCCATCAGCGGAAACATATCTTCTTTGTATTTCTGCCAATGTCCAGAAATTTTGAACAAATCGACTCTAGCAATGTGCGGAGTCACTACTTGCAAATAGCCGCGCTTGATTTGTTCTTGTTTCAAGAAATCTTCTAAAATACTTCTCAAAATAGTGCCTTTGGGCGTCCACAAAGGCAAACCGGGGCCCACCGGATCGGCAAAAATAAACAAGCCTAATTCTTTGCCTAATTTGCGGTGATCGCGTCTTAAGGCTTCTGCTTTGCGGTGCTTGTAGGCTTCCAATTGTTCGGGTGTTTCCCAAGCAGTGCCGTAAATCCGCTGCAATTGAGCTTTGGTTTCGTCGCCGCGCCAGTAGGCGCCTGCTAGGCTTTCAAGCTCGATCGCCCTTCCGTTCAACTCACTGGTATTATCCAAGTGGGGCCCAGCGCACAAATCCCACCATTCGTCACCCAAATGGTACAGAGTAATCGGTTCAATCAAACCCGCCAAAATTTCTAATTTGTAAGGTTCGTTTATCTGCTTAATTCGGCGTTCCGCTTCCTCGCGGGTGACTTCTTCCCGAATTACAGGCAATTTGCGATTGATGATTTTGATCATTTCTTTTTTAATTGCTTTGAGATCCTTTTCGGTAAAAGGTTCGGGGCAATCAAAATCGTAATAGAAACCATTTTCAATCCAAGGGCCGATTGTGACTTGGGCCTTGGGGAATAACTTCTGCACCGCCATCGCCATAACGTGAGATGTCGTGTGGCGAATTTTTTTTAGTTGTTCCGACTCACTCGTGCGGAGCAACTCAATCTTAACGGACTCTTCTGGAGCGTTCATGGATTCTGAGCTAGACATCGGCTGAATTATCAATTAATTTAGTTGCACTTGCTTCTATATTACTCAGGTTGGGACAGCAAGCGCCGACTTCCGGCTGGGGAACTGTTACAGGAGTGCTAACTAACCGTAGGGTGCGTCAGCGGGGCCAAGTCTTTAGTCTGGGGTAGTCAGATTCAGCCGGCTGACGCACCCTACAATCTAACCGTAGGGTGCGTCAGCGGGGCCAAGTCTTTAGTCTGGGGTAGTTACATTCAGCCGGCTGACGCACCCTACAATCTAACCCTTCGATCGTCATTTCCGGTTCCCCCCTTCTGAAGGGGGGCGCCGGGGGGATCGGCGGCCTAATCGTCAGACAGCAGACGGGTAGTGCGTTTGACCTTAAGTTGATACCTGTGGATGTTCTTGATTTTTGAAACTGTTGCTTTTGTTGTTTTCTGTATAACAAGCCTTCAGCTATACAGGCGCTGTATGAGCCGATATTTGGCAAAATTTGGGGATTTTGACTCAAAAATCGCTGCTGACACTGTTAAGTTTATGCACACCCACTGACTAATTTTTGTTAAATTATTGAATTTTTGTTAAAAATATGTTACAATTTGTAAAGCACGTTTAAGGTTAGAATAAATAAATAACCCAATTTTAATCCATGCTTAATTCCAACGTGCCCGAATCAGAATTGCTAAAAGCGTTACTGGAACCGCTGTTAGAGGATTTTAAATACTGGTTTGAGCGATCGACCACCTTCTTAGAAACTGAGGAAATTCATTTTCTGAGCGACGAAGATCAATCCGACTTGCTGGCGCGAGTGAAACAGGCTCAGCAAGAAGTAGGCGCAGCTAAAGCTCTATTTCAAGCAACCGGAGGGCAAGTTGCCATTGAAACCGCAGCACTCATGCCGTGGCACAGACTGCTCGCCGAATGCTGGCAAGTATCGGCGCGCTTTCGCTCATCGCAGTCACATTCCCCTGGAAAATAAAGAGGCGAGTTCAAGTTAAACCGGCAGTCAAATCCCACACCTTGGGAAATGTCTCGGCTCGCTTGACAAGCTCCAACAGATTTCCAGTTAATAAGTTATTACTTGCTGAAACACTTTTGTAAATTGCTGTGTGGCTATAACAGCCCGGAGGAGAAAATAATGTTACACCTGCTTTATATTTTAGCTTTCACCGTTCTTGCCTTTCTGGCCGTCGGTAACTTAATCCGCAGTCTAGTCACCGTAGGTATGGAGTCCCAGCGCCCCCAACAATTCAGGGCAAACAATCGCTACGCATCCTTTCCTCGCTCTCAAGCCGTACCCCATCCAGAACTGTTAGACGAATATGGAAATCTTGTCAACGAACCGCTGTTAGTCATGCGTTCGCTGACTGTCCAAGACGCCCGCGAACAATTAGATGCTCTTTACAAATCATCTCCCGGCGGCAGCGACGAAGGCGGCGAACTGGCCTGATTCATCGCACTCCGAGCATTTATACTCAGAGCCGATCGCCCTAAAAAAAATAATTGGCCGTTAGTTTATAACTAACGGTCAATTTGTAGTGAGTTTTGAGAGATACTTAAAAGGGATCGATCATAAGTTAAGTTCGATCGCTCCCGTTTTGTCATCGGCAAAAGTGCACGTTTTAAAGCTAGATGATCGTCCCAATTTCGCTACTGGCAGAACTTCTGCAAGCTTTGCCCCAACTCCGGGCACAAATTTATTTCAAATCTTCCATGACAGCGCTGTCTCACGCGATGGAAGACTTGGTTTTGGCGGGTTCCGACGACGAACCCCTAGTCATTGCCAGCTTTCAGCGAGAGCGCTTCTACCGCCAAGAAGCTCACCGCTACCGACGAATTGCCGATCGATCTTCTCAGGTATACGTGCTGGCTGCACCGGAAACTGAGTTTAAAAATTCCTCGGAATGTCACGAAAATGTGGCGTTTGCACCGGAGGACGGATTGAGTAAAGAGTGGCACTTAGTGGTGCTGGGGGAACACTACTCAACTTGTCTGATTTGTCAAGAAAAAATTGTGCCGATCGACAATCAGGACGATCGCGGGCCGCTGTTGATGGATCAAGCTCGCAGATTTGAAGGAATTTGGACGTTCGACAGAGAGGTAAGCTGCAAAGCTGCCGAGTTGTTGCTGGATAGAATAGTAATATATCGCCCGGAATTGGCAGAAAAGATCGATCGAGCGCGCGCAACTTACAATCTGGGCCAAAAACCCAAAAAAACGCGGAAATCCGCAGCTTCTAAAACAGCAAAACCCAAAAAAATTGCGGCCAAAGACTCAAGAATTCCCAATCCCAAATTGAGCGACGCTTTTGCTGAACGCTTAGTCACCTACTTGCAAGCAGGCCAGCACAAACTGCTGAAAGCATACAGCGCGATCGCCGCCCAGGAACGCAAAGAACGCCTCGTAAACTTAATTACCACTGCCATGCGGCAGTCTCTCAACCCGCAAGAAATCGTCGAAGTCGCAGTCCAAGAATTGGGAACAGCCCTGTCAGCAAGCCGCTGTTTGATTTATCGGTGCAAAGCCACAGATATTGTCGTCAAAATAGATCGCGAGTTTTTGCGTGTCGGCGCTACTTCTCTGCTAAATCAGACTTGGCCGTTGCAGGAAAATCCCATATTTCGGGACGCAGTAACGCGACAAGAGCGAGTTTACATCCAAGACACAGCACAACACCCGCAGATTGTCAATACAAAATCCCTCGGCGAAATTGTCAAAAATTGGCAAATTGTCTCTTGGTTGATGGTGCCAGTGCTTTATCAGGGGCGGGTGTTGGGGATGGTGGAAATGCACCAGTGCCGATCGACTTCGCCTTGGGAAGAAGACGAAATTGCTCTCGTAGAGGCGATCGCCACCCAACTCGGAGCAGCCTTAATTCAAGCGGAAACCTACGCTCATTTAGAAGAACTCAACCAACAATTAGAAGCATTAGACCGCACTCGCAGCAATCTAATTGCCATCACAGGTCACGAACTCCGCACACCACTTTCTACCATTCAAGTGTGTCTAGAAAGTTTGAACTCCGAGCCAGATATGCCCCAAGAATTGCGGCAAATAATGTTAGAAACAGCCCTCGGTGATGCTGACCGAATGCGGAAACTCGTGCAGGATTTCTTAACTCTTTCTCACTTAGAAAGCGGGCGAGTTCAATGGAATGTAGAATCGCTGACACTGCAAGAATGCGTTGACTTGGCCCTCAGCAGCGTGCGATCGCGCGGCGGAGTCGATCGACAATTACCCGAAATTATCGCCGAAGTGTCCGCAGAATTGCCCCTAGTGCAAGCAGACGGCGAATGGTTGGTGGAGGTGCTCTCCAAACTCCTAGACAACGCTTGCAAATTCACCACACCCCAGGGAAGCGTCACAGTACGCGCGAAATGCAACGGTTCTCGGATGGTGGAAGTGCTCGTATCCGATACGGGGAGGGGAATAGAGGCGAATAGTTTGAAAGTAGTGTTCGATCGATTTTATCAAGAAGAAGGAGCATTGCGGCGCAGCGCCGGCGGCACCGGTTTGGGATTAGCAATTTGCAAGCAAATTGTTGCCGGCTGGGGCGGTAAAATTTGGGTAGATTCCCCAGGAAAAGACCGAGGAAGCGAATTTCACTTTACAATTCCAATGGTTTGACTAATGACTGATCCTATAGAGTCCGAGCGATCGACCAGAATAAAATAGGTTCGTAGTGAGGACTTTAGTCCTATGATTGTGCGGACTAAAGTCCTCACTACAAACCATTTTTATGACTTGAAATTCAAGAAAAATGACCAATAGACCTCTTGCAAAAATAGTTAGGAACGGGCTCTTCTGCCCGTTCCACAAAGATATTTGTTTGTGGAACGGGCCGGAGAGCCTGTTCCTAAAGTTGATTAAAAAGACTTTTGCAAGAGGTCTAATGACCAATGACAACTGACAACTGACTAATGACAACTGACTAATGACAACTGACTAATGACAACTGACTAATGACAACTGACAACTGACAACTGACAACTGACAACTGACAACTGACTACATAGGAAGACTAATCACAAACTCTGTCCCACCTCCTAACGAAGACAAACATTCCAAAGTTCCTCCATGTTTTTCAGTGACTATCTGATAGCAAATAGACAGTCCCAATCCCGTACCTTTACCTTCTGCTTTAGTTGTAAAAAATGGCGTAAACAATTTTTCTATGACTGATTCTGGCATTCCCAGTCCATTGTCAGCAATCTGAATCACAATAGTGTCGATGATGTCCGGTTCTTGCTCGCAAACACCCACCGTAGAAATCATAATTGTATTCGGATTTTGTTCAAGTTCTGCGTAGGTTTTTCCGGCATTGGATTCTTCCAAAGCATCGATCGCATTAGCAATCAAATTCATAAATACTTGATTGATTTGTCCCGGATGGCATTTGAATTGTGGCAAATCACCGTAATGTTTAATAATTTTAATGGCCGGTCTGTTGTGCTTGGCCTTGAGGCGGTGAGATAAAATCATTAAAGTAGTTTCCAGGCCTTCATGGATGTCAACTGCTCTTTTATCCTGACTGTCGGTGCGGGAATAGTTCCGCAGAGATTGCATAACGTCGCGGATGCGATCGATTCCCATCTTCATGGACGCCGTAGTTTTCGGCAAGTCGGCTAATAGATATTCTAGGTCGATCGATGCAATTTCTTCTTCAATTTCTGCTCCCGGTTCGGGAAACTTTTCTTGATAAATATTCACCAACTTAATTAAATCATCAATATATTCTTGGATGTGATGCAAGTTCCCAGAAATAAAACCAATAGGATTGTTTACTTCGTGCGCTACTCCAGCCACCAGTTGTCCGAGTTGCGAGATTTTTTCTGTTTGAACTAATTGCGCTTGAGTTTGTTGCAGTTCGATTAGTATGACTTCTAAATTTTCAGCTTTGTCTCTCAGTTGAGCTTCTGATGTTTGTAAAGCTTGTTCCGCTGCTTTGCGCTGGCTGATATCGCGAATCACTGACAAAGCATGGGGTTTCCCTCTGTATTCAAAAAACTTTGCTCTTACCTCAAGATCAAATTCTGTACCGTCTTTGCGCCGCACCACAGCTTGACAATAAAATTCTTGTCGGGAGCTGATGGTTGTCATAAACTCGTCGAAGATATATACGTAGTTAGGGTGCAGGACACTTGAGATACTTAAGCTCAAAAATTCTTCCAGACAATAACCGTAAATTTCGCAGGCTATGGGGTTTGCTGCCACCATTTTTGCTGTTTCCAAATCGATTAAAATAAGTCCATCTGCTACACTATCAAAAATAGTTCGGTACTCCTCTTCTTTTTGGGCGAGTTCGGCTTGAGATTGTTGCAGATTTTCTAGGGATTCAGCTAACTGGCGGGATTTATCTTGTTCGCTAGCGTAGGAACGCGCATTTGCAATGGCAATTGCTGCTTGTGCTGTCAGCATTTCCAAAAGTGTCAAGCCTTCGCGAGTAAACGCTCCAGCGACTAAGTTGTTTTCTAAATAAACTATACCGATCGACTTTCCTTGATAGACAATTGGCACACACAAAACTGACTTAGGTTGCTGATGTTGAATGTAGGTATCGAATTGATAAAGTGTTTCTTGCGTCGCATCGACCAGCAGCAGCGGTTCCTGGGTTCTGGCTACGTAGTTGACGATAGAAAGAGGCACTTGGCAGTTATTTTTGACAGGGTGCAATTCTTCAAATATTGCATAATTCTGCGGATCGCTATCCGAGACTTCAACGAATAAGTATCCGTCTCGTTCCAAAAGAATGCACCCGGTTTGGGCACCTGCATTTTCTAAAATAATATGCAGCAGTTTTGTTAACAAGTTTTCTAAGACGATTTCGCTAGAAATAGCCTGAGAGGCTTTGATTACTGTTTTCAAATCAAAAATATTGGCATCAGTGGCGGTACTCGCAGTTGTATTTATCGTGATCCGCTCGTCCCTGATTTTGTTAAACCAATCTGGATAAGATTGTTCTAGTTGATGTACTTTGGCGGTTGCACCCCACTCGATATAGCAAAAGCGGGCATCGTTGAGATAGATTTTGGCGAGATTGGCACGATTTTCTGCTAGGTAAAATCTCGCAGCTAATTCATTAGCTAGCGCAGCATTTTGGACGAAGCCATTTTTGAGGGCGGAGGCGATCGCCCAATCATAATGTTGTGCTGCTGTATGGCTGTCTCCTGACAACCTGGCGATTTCTGCCTGAATTAATGAATATTTGTGCAGATAGTTTGCAGGACAGTGTTCTGCCAAATCTCGAAAATTCTCCAGACTAAGATTGAGCTGTTTTCGGTATAGTTTGTACTCGGTATCATTGGCGTTTGTGCAAGCAGCAGCTAGGGCGATCGCGTGATGGAACCGAAAAACTGGGTTGACAAAATGACCGGCACCACCTTTCAAAAATTCCGCGCCTGTCAGAGCATATTCTAAGGCGCGATCGACCTCGCCAAACCAATTAGCCTGGGTGAGCTTGTAAAGATAAATGACAAAAACAGTGGTAAGATCGGCTGAGGATTTTGCAAATTGTAAAAGCTGGTGTTCGTCGATGAAGGTTTCCGCCTCTGGGTTGGTTTCTGGTGAGCTGGTAAGTTGGGCGATCGCATTTTTGGTCAGCAAGTGATAAGCTAGCATATTGCGATCGACCTTTGAGAGTACGGGAATAAATTGAGCGGCAATTTCTGTAGTTTTGCTCAAACATTCGTTGCCAAAAAAGCAAACCCACAGATAATTAATCGAAGCATATCCCGACCATTGATAAGCACCTGTTTCTAAACCGCTATTGAAAGCTTTTAGCATAAAAGGCTTGCACTCATCAATATATTTCATGTAATGTAAAGTTAAAGCCCCCCACATATGAAAAATACAAGTACCTAACTCTTTATTGTCACAGCCTTCGTAGAGGTTGAGCGAGAGTTCTCCGGCGGCGCAGCCCGCCTTGATTTCGCGGTATTTGTTGACCAAGGTAAAGGCGTACAAAGTGTAACCAAAGGCGGAAAGTTGGGAATTTCCGTATAGGATGCTCGTCTGTACAAACTTCATCGCGCAGAGATATTGAGCGTTGGGACTGGTAAAATAGGCGATCGGGAAAAGTTCTTTCAAAATCCGATGAGCAGCGAGTTGTAGCGGATCGGTAAGTTCGGGTAAATCTGCTAATATATCGATCGATTGCCCGATCGTCCTCTTCGTCTCTGCTAATTCTCTGGCTAGAAATTCATCATCCGGGTACGGTTCAATCTCAACCCCCAAAGAATTTAACGTTTCAATCCCTAACTGATAAGCAGCAGATAAGTCATTCTTCATCCGCAGACAAGTTATTTTCAATTCTGCGATCGCACACTGTTCTAACAAAGTATTAGTTTGAGGCAGAATCCTGTCAATAATTGCTAAAGCTGCATCATTCTTGCCATTTAAATATTCTGCTTCTCCCAGCTCTAAATGTAGCGCGAAACTCAATGTATAATTATCTTGCCAACTTGAGACAGGCAAACAATCGCAGCCCGCTTGGAAAAAAGTAAGCGCATCTTCAAAAGCTGAAGCAGATGCGGCAGTTTTACCGGCTTGTAAATTTAATTGTGCTAATTGATAAAGTTCTTCAGGATTAGCAATCAACTCGCGAGCAAAGTTCAAATGATTGACAATATCAAAAATCAGTTCTTGGCGTTGGGCCTCATTACTTCCTTGCAACAACAAACGTCCCAGCTTCCAGTGAACCGATTGTTTTTGCGAGTCAGGAATCATCACATAAGCGGCTTGTTGAACCCGATCGTGCAAAAACTTGTAGCGCACTTTGCCGACTATTTTACCCAAATTTTCTAATTCCTGCTGCTCAAATACTTGCGGTACTCTATAGGCGCCACCTACAGGCAAAATTAACCCTACTTCCAGCGCTTCCCACAAATCTTGCGCTGTCTTTGTTAAAGATTGTTCGCTCGCTACTGACAATATATCCAAACTAAATTCGTTGTCTATACAAGCAGCCAACTGTAAAATTTTCTGAGTTGGCTCAGACAAATGTTGAATTTTTTGCACCATTAAATCCACCACATTTTCGGAAATATTCTGGTGCTGAATTTCCTGAGTGTCCCACTCCCATTCGGCAAATTTAGTGTTATAAATCAGCAGTTTTTTTTGATGCAATGAGTGCAGTAAGTGCTTGACAAATAAAGGATTGCCGTGAGTTTTTTCTACTAGCAATTTACTGAGAGATCCCGATTTTCTAGGAGAACAGTTCAAGCTGTCAGAAACTAATCGATTTACATCATAAATTGCTAAAGGTTCCAGGTGAATATTTGCGATTGAAATTCCTGTTGCCCTCATTGCCTCATTTACCAGCATGAAGGGATGCGTTGGACTTACTTCACGATCTCGATAAGCAAGAATAACCAGCAAGTAAGAGTTTTCTCCCATGCAATTGTGTTGGTACAAATTGATGGTTCCAGCATCCATCCACTGACAGTCATCGAGAAATATCACCAACGGATGTTCGGCGGTGGCAATTGCTTGGACAAACTTCTGCATGACTCGGTTGAAGCGGTTTTGAGATTCAATAGCACCGAGTTCGGGTACGGGAGGTTGCTCGCCCAAAATTAATTGTAACTCGGGAATGGCATCGATCGCAATTCGAGCATTTTTCTGCAAAGCGTTTAGTAGTGTTTGTCGCCATGCTGCTAGCTGAGTTGGGCTTTCCATCAAAATTTGCTGCACGAAATTGCCCATAGCTTGAGTAAAAGAAGCGTAGGGAACATTCCGTTTAAACTGGTCGAATTTACCGGAAATGAAATAGCCGCGCTGCCGCGTTATATCGCGGACAATTTCATGAACTAATGCAGATTTGCCGATGCCGGAATAGCCGCTTACTAGGACAATTTCACTGCTGCCTTTGCAGGCGCGATCGAATACTTCTAATAGTTCTGCTATTTGGGTTTCTCGTCCGTAGAGTTTCTGAGGAATTGACAACTGACTCAGGGCATCGAGTTCTCCGGGAATAAAGTTGGAAATTGTCCCTGAATTATTGATTTGATTTTGACAGCGTTCTAAATCCGCTAACAATCCTGTGGCACTTTGATACCTATTTTCGGCATTTTTTGCCATGAGTTTTGCCACAATTTTGGTCAAAATAGGGGGGATTTGTGGGTTTAATTGTTGCAGGGAAAGGGGTTGTTTGGCTATGTGACAGTATACCATTTCTAAGGGGTCACTGCTGGTAAATGGTAATCGTCCTGTCAGCAATTCGTAAAAGGTGACGCCGAGAGAGTAGAAATCAGTGCGGTAGTCGATGGAACGGTTCATGCGCCCGGTTTGTTCCGGAGACATATAGGCCAGGGTTCCTTCTAGGCGATGGGGATTTTTTAAGTCGGGCTGTTCTTTTCTTAACTGGGAAGCGATGCTAAAATCAGCAAGTTTTACTTGCTTTGTTTGGGGATTTATGATAATGTTATGCGGCTTAATGTCTTTATGGATGATTTGATTTTGATGCAGGAATACTAAAGCTTTTGCCAAGGGCAGGGCTGTGTTGAAAAATTCGGTAAGGGATAATGGGTAATTGGTGGCATTCGCTGCTGAAGTTTCGGTTTCGCGCCCGAATAATTCTGGTTTATCTGCTAGGATTTTGAGCCAAAATTTCAGGGATAGCCCTCCGATATCTTCTAATACTAACACTAAAGAAAAATGATTAATTTCGAGTCGATAGACTTTGATGACATATTCAGAGTCGAGATGTTTTGTGATTTGATATTCGTGTTTTAAACTGGCACTCTGTTCTAGGGTGGGACAGTCTGTGTTTAAGACTTTTAGAATGACTAACTGTTTGTCTGCTGTCGATATTGCCCGATAAATAACTGTGTTAGTTCCTTGGTGAATGAGTTCTTGTAAGTTGTAACCAGAAATCCCTGAAGCTGGCAGCATAGTTGATTTTCCTAGTAGATTATCAATCAATTCCCTATTCTAGAATGGCACATATGGAACCCAGATGAATGGCGGGCGATCGCCGCTGGGCCAACAAGCAGCTTGGAGCGATGTATCCATAGATCGCACAATTTTAAAATTACTTACGTATTTACAGGTGTTTCTTTAAAAGAGGTCGAGCGACCGAGAAATTGCAACCCTTGATTTTTCCTTCCTCCTGTGGAAGTGTTACAGGCTTTTAATGAAATCTTACAACATCGCGCCTAGCGTTGTAAATTAGTTTATCAAACTTTAATAATAAAAGTGAGGGAGTAGATAAATAGCTGGTGATGGCGAGTTGGGGAAAGCAATCGCAGAATTGGGAGATTGCTTGACCCAACAAAAAATCACAGAAATACCTGGTTTTTATAGGTAAGTAAGGCGCACTTGACTTACTTACAAAATTTTATTGTAGGGTGCAGGGGCTCGCACATTACTTACGTGTGAAAGATTATTTTAGACTGCACGCTGCGGACATTACTTAGCTAAAAACTCTTTTTGTAGGCGGCGGCCGGCGCAAATTCACAATAATTGCGTAAAAACTCGGTTTTTTAAGGAAAATAGTTGGTTAAAACCCAGAAACCCAGTTAAAAAACCGGGTTTCTGAGCGTCTCAGGGCGTAAGTCTCGATCGAGTTAGGAATGAGAATTAAATAACTTACAATTTGATGGTTCTTGTGGGATGGGCTCTTGTAGCCCGTCCCACAAACTTGTGTAAATTATTTAATTCGCGATCGACTGTCGATCGATGCACGATAGCACAGAAAAATTTTCACAGCCAAACCAGCCTCCGCTGCCACACCCCCTCTCACCCCGCCCAAAAAACGGATACAAGTTTCCGACACTCAGAGTGAAGATCCCAAAATTTTAGACTCTGGTTCGGGCTCCGGTGATTAATCTGTGGATTCAGTTGACCTGTGACCGCTTGACCTGTGACCGCTTGAGGGCACTTGACAAAGGAAGTCCGAGGATTGGAGTAATGAATCGTCTTCTTTTAATTTCTCCCGATCGGGCGGGCGGGCTTTAAACCGATTTTTTCTGGTAAATCTAAAATTATTCAATTCTTTAATCTCAAATCTAAAAATGGAAAATCGACTCACCCTCACCCTGTGAGATAGGTCTTACAGGTGATGCAGCCCGGCGGTGTTGGGCCTTAGGATCGAAAGTATCAAAGCAGATTCAGGATGCGTTTGCCCTCTTAAACCCGGTTTTTCGGCAAAATTTAGGGTTTGGCCCTAGGGATGCTTGCGAGAATGAAGTCGGAAGGTGCACGCCTCTTGAGGCGGTAAAAGTCGATCGAATCTGTTGAGACATTGGGGGCGCCAGTGTTGATTCGTGAAAAGTTGAGGATGCCAATATTTCGCCCGGAAAAGGTTTTGTGGCAGAAGAATACTCAAACCTCAAGGAAAATCGATTATGTCACCTACAACCAAGATGAAATCTACCCAAGCTATCGCCAACAAGCCGCAACTGCAATTAGGTGCTCAAGGTCAAGCGGTATTGGAACTCGAACAACTGCTAACCAAGTTGCGGGTTTACCGGCAACCTGCTAAAGGAATTTTTAACTCATCAGTTGAATTTGCCGTGAAACTGTTTCAGTTTCGGGTTTTCTTGTCGCCGGACGGCATTGTGGGGCCGCTGACTTGGGAGGCGCTTTATACTGAAGCTCCTGTGAATATGCCGGTACTTAAATTGGGCAGTTCTGGGGAAGCAGTCACTACTGTTCAGGAAGTTCTCAAGATTTCCAAGCACTATGGCGGCCAAATTGACGGCCAATTTTCTACTTTGACCCAGAAGGCTGTGCGCGCATTTCAGAAAAGCTTTGGGATGAAGGCCGACGGGATTGTCAACCAAGAAACTTGGACTGCTTTGAGTCAAATTCCGCGCGGCTATGACCCGAATTGGTTCTTGACTTAGGCTGCGGTAAATTGTGCGATGTGTGTGTGTGGGGAATTGGGGGAATGTGCGATGCTTCGGGTGCTTATAGCGCACCCGAAGCATTCCTATTTTTTTGATTGT
This sequence comes from Microcoleus sp. Aus8_D2, assembly GCF_036702665.1. Classification (NCBI taxonomy): domain Bacteria; kingdom Bacillati; phylum Cyanobacteriota; class Cyanophyceae; order Oscillatoriales; family Microcoleaceae; genus Microcoleus; species Microcoleus sp. Aus8_D2. Next base: position 239,821 of record NZ_JAUBUN010000003.1, on the reverse strand, counting down.
TTTTTCGGGATTTGTGAAGATAGAATTCTATTTTATAACTTTGGTGAAAAATCCCAATTATCAATTATTAAATACTAATTAGCAATTATCATAAAAGATCGAGCGCCAAAAAACTGTTAATTTTCCTTACAATTTTGAGAACAGCGTACAGCCTTGATGATAGGATGCCGTAAAAATCCTTTGGATATATCTATGGCAGAAGAACTGACTGGACAACCTCCTCTCTTCGGCGGCAGCACCGGCGGCTTGCTGACAAAGGCGCTAGTTGAAGAGAAGTATGCTATCACTTGGACTAGCCCCAAGGAGCAGGTGTTTGAAATGCCTACAGGTGGCGCTGCGATTATGCGTCAAGGCGACAACTTGCTGTATCTGCCTCGGAAAGAGCAGTGTATCGCTTTGGGCGGCCAGCAACTGCGGGCGAAATTCAAAATCTCGAACTACAAAATTTACCGCGTTTTTCCTGACGGTTCTACTGAGTACCTGCATCCCAAGGATGGCGTGTTCCCTGAGAAGGTGAACGAAGGTCGTGTTGCTAATGGTAGTGTCCCTCGCAATATTGGCAGCAATCCCAATCCGATCAAGGTGAAGTTCACAGGTAAGAAGACCTACGATCCTTAAGCGATCGCTCTATTGCTGAGCAAAACATAAGTAATATTGCTTATTTGGGACTCAGTTAAGACTGATCCCCCCTAGCCCCCCGATAGTCGGGGGGGACAGGAGCATTCTCTTTCGTCTCCTTCTTAAAAAAGGATAGGACAAGAGCATTCTCTTTCCTCCCCCGACTATCCGGGGGATTGAGGGGGATCGGGACTCGGATCAAAGCGAGAATACAAAGGTTTTTAGGGTTAATTGGGCAGCAAAGGGCAGGACTCAGCTATACTGCCAACTTCCAATATAATTAAGAATTAATCGTTAAATTAAAAATGAATGTCGCAATCAGGCGATCGCAGATTTCTGATATCGATGCTTGCGCTCGCATTAATTATCAAGCTTTTAAAGATATTTCCGATCGCCATCAATTCCCTACAGATTTTCCGACGCAGGAGTTTTCAACCGAAATTATTGGCCTTCTGATCGAAAATCCGTCATATTTCGGCGTTGTAGCCGAGAGTGACGGTGCGGTTGTCGGCTGCGGTTTTATGGACGAACGCAACCCGATTCGCGGTATCGGGCCTGTGGGTGTCGATCGCACTTTTCAAGGCCGCGGCGCAGGGCGGGAAATCATGAAAGCCTTACTGGAACGGGGAAAAGACGCTCTGGGCATCCGTTTGGTGCAAGAATCTTTCAACATGGCTTCGCTGTCGCTGTACGCTTCTCTGGGTTTTGAGGTGAAGGAACCTTTCGTGTTAATGGAGGGGAAGTTTCACAGCCCGCCACAGTATGGGTTTGAGGTACGGCCGATGGCTAGTGAGGATGTTGGCGAATGCGCGGCTTTGTGCGAAAAAGTCTGTGGGTGCGATCGAACTTCCGAGATTGAATACGCCCTGAATCACCTTTTTCCCTTGGTTACTTACCAGCAACGTCGGATTGTGGCTTATACTTGTGCGGTGTCCACTTTGGGTCACAGCATCGCCGAAACCGAGACAGATATGCAGGTTTTGCTCTTGGGGGCTGCTGCGTACAGTTCCGAAGAAATGCTAGCTTTTCACTTGCCGCTGAGATATGCAAGTTTGTTTCGGTGGTGCTTGAAAGAAGGGCTGCGCGCCGTCAAACCGATGGCGGTGATGGCAGTTGGCGAGTACCAATCGCCGGAAGGATGTTGGTTTCCGTCTTTTGTTTATTGATTGTATAGCAAAGTTAGTATATGATATTTCCCGATTTCTCACAATTTTCGGAACTGGCGAAACAAGGCAATTTTGTACCCGTGTATCAAGAATGGGTGGCTGATTTGGATACGCCTGTATCTGCGTGGTATCGGGTTTGTGCCGGTCAACCCTACAGTTTTCTGCTGGAGTCGGTGGAAGGCGGGGAGAAGGTTGGGCGTTATAGTTTGTTAGGGTGCGATCCGTTGTGGATTTTGGAGGCTAGGGGCGATCGTACAACTCAAGTTTACCGCGACGGTTCTCAAAAAGTATTTACGGGCGATCCGTTTGCCGCTTTAACCGAGTGTTTGCAGCCTTACAAACCGGTGAAATTGCCGCAGTTACCGCCGGGAATCGGCGGGTTATTCGGTTTTTGGGGTTATGAGTTAATTAAGTGGATAGAATCGCGAGTACCGGTGCATCCAGCGGGCGAGAATGATTTGCCGGATGGGTTGTGGATGCAGGTTGATAATTTGCTGATTTTTGACCAGGTGAAGCGGAAAATTTGGGCCGTCGCCTATGCGGATTTGCGCGAGACTGGCGTTGATTTGGCCCAGGCCTATGGGGTGGCGTGCGATCGGGTTTCTCAGTTAGTTGATAAACTGAAATCGCCGCTTTCACAACAATCTACTCTGATAGAATGGACTCCGCCGAGTTACGGGCAAGATGCCAGTTCCACAACTGAAAATACAGAATTAGCTTACAGCAGCAATACCAGCCGTGACAAGTATTGTGAAAATGTATTGAAAGCCAAGGATTATATCAAAGCCGGAGATATTTTTCAGGTAGTGATTTCGCAGCGGCTGGAAGCAGAATACAGCGGCGATCCTTTTGCACTTTACCGCTCTTTGCGCCTGATCAATCCTTCTCCGTACATGGCATATTTCAATTTTGGAGATTGGCAGATTATCGGTTCCAGTCCCGAGATTATGGTGAAAGCCGAAAATACGGCTGACGGCAAAAAGATGGCAACTTTGCGGCCGATTGCTGGAACCCGCCGCCGAGGTGCAACTCCAGAATTAGATGATGCTTTGGCTGCGGAATTGTTGCAAGATCCGAAGGAAATTGCGGAACACGTGATGTTAGTTGATTTGGGCAGAAATGATTTAGGCAGAGTGTGCCGCAGCGGTACTGTAAAAGTTGATGAATTGATGGGAATTGAGCGTTATTCTCATGTGATGCACATTGTGAGCAATGTAATCGGAGAATTGGCTGAAGATAAGACAGCTTGGGATTTGTTGAAAGCTGGTTTTCCTGCGGGTACGGTTAGCGGTGCTCCCAAGATTCGGGCGATGGAAATTGTGCACGAGTTGGAAGGTTGCCGTCGCGGCCCGTATTCTGGGGTTTACGGGTATTATGATTTTGAGGGACAGTTGAATAGTGCGATTACAATTCGGACTATGATTGTTCGTTCTCAGGGAGGCGATAAACATTCGGTTTCTGTGCAAGCTGGTGCTGGTTTGGTGGCTGATTCTAATCCGGATATGGAGTATGAAGAAACTCTCAATAAAGCCAGGGGTATGTTGCAGGCTATTCGCTGTTTGAAGTAGCAACTTATGAGGACTAAAGCATTGGTGTCAACAATTGCTTAACACCCTTTTGATCTCTTGTTTATAGCCGAGGCCAGATCCCCCTAAATCCCCCTTAAGAAGGGGGACTTTGAGATCGCTCCGGTTCCCCCCTTCTTAAGGGGGGCTAGGGGGGATCGAGACTCGGCTATAAACGAGAGATACAAATGGTTTTTAGTCTTAAGTTGACACTAATGGATATAAAGTCCTGACTGCAAACCATTGTTGAAAGAGAGAAATATGAATTTTTATATAGTTGACGTATTTGCCGAGTCAAAATATGCAGGCAATCAGCTAGCTGTGTTTTGCGGCGCGGGAGTTGCGGAGCTCTCCGAAGCCCAAATGCTGCTGATAGCAAAGGAAATCAATTATTCGGAAACCACGTTTATTCGATCGCCCGAATCGCGAAATAACGGCTACGACGTGCGGATATTCACGCCCAAGAAGGAATTGCCGTTTGCCGGCCATCCGACGCTGGGGACGGCGTTTGTGTTACAACAAGAGATAATTGGCCAAAAGGTCGATCGGGTAATTCTCAATTTAGCCGTTGGTCAAATTCCAGTCACCTTTAATTATCGCAACGAAGCCGCAGATATCTTGTGGATGCGACAAAAGCCGCCAACATTCGGTCAAGTTTTATCAGCCGAAAGTCTCGCCAGCGTCCTAAATTTAGAACTCGATGAAATTGATTCTAGATTTCCGATTCAAGAAGTTTCTACCGGAGTACCGTTTATAATTGTACCGCTGAAAACCCTGGCATCGCTCAAAAAAGCCAAAGTCAACTTAGACAAATATTTTGAACTAATCAATACCACAGAAGCCAAAGAAATTTTAATATTTTGTCCAGAAACTTACAGCGACATTAATGATTTAAACGTCCGAGTTTTCGCCCATTCCTTAGGAATTCCAGAAGATCCAGCAACGGGGAGTGCCAATGGCTGTTTAGCTGGATATTTGGTAGAATATACTTATTGTGGGGAATCAAAGATTGATGTCAGAGTCGAACAAGGTTATGAGATTGGTAGACCTTCACTGCTGTTGTTGAAAGCAGAAAAAAATCAGGAAGAAATAGAAATTTTGGTCGGAGGTAAAGTGGTGATGGTAGCGAAAGGAGAATTTATTTAAAATCGTCAAATACAGGTTCATATATAGGTTCGTAGTGAGGACTTTAGTCCTTCTTTGTTGCGGACTAAAGTCCTCACTACGAACCAATTCAGCTCTAGGTTCGTAGTCAGGACTTTAGTCCTTCTTTGCTGCGGACTAAAGTCCTCACTACGAACCAATTCAGCTAATATGAGGTAGCTCATATTCATTGCTGTGCGTTACTGGCATAGTGAAAGCATCATCTCTACTAAATACTTTCCAATGTTACCAACATTTTCGCGCACTTTAAATTTATCCCCTGACGATTCCGAAGCCCTGCTTGCACTTCCATTAACCAGCTTGCTAGATTCACCGGAATTAAATCAACTGTTGGGAAGTCTGGATACTGGTTTGCTCAAAGAAACTTTGCCAACTGCTGGCGCTGTTTTATCCCAAAAACTCCCAGCTTTTTATGACTGGTTGCAAACTGAATTAAGAATTACAAATGTCCCGGACAGTCCCGATCATGCCACAAAATGGGTAGTTGGTTTTCTGAAAAATCAAGAAAGTTTAACTCATCTAGTTGAGATGCACAAATCGATTCCCAGCAAAGCATTAGAGCGATCGATTCCTCGGTTAGTTGGCGCCTTTGATGAGGTTCAACCCACCGCCGTCAAGAAAGAGTGGGAAAAAGCGATCGCAGCGCTTTGTCTGGTACTCGCCGCCGCAGCACGAGAAAATCAGCCATCGGCGGTATCAAAGGCTTTGGTAGGCGTTTAGGTAAAGCGGTTTTTTCGGAAAATTTGCAGTTGCGCGCGATCGATCTCAACGACTACCGGCTTTTTCTGGTTGAGGACGATCGCATTATGCCGATTCAACAACAGCCACTGAGCCAATATTACCACCAGGACTCGCCTTTTGCGAAACTTGCGTTCAAAATGAGCCATGCGGACGATCGCCTCTTCGATTTTATACCACCAGTTTTTCCCTTTCTGGGAAATTATCAAAACTGTTCCCGGTATGTAATCGCCTCCATTTGCCCAGAAAGCATACCTTTCGCCTAAAGTAAAGTAGTGAAAAACATTCTTAGCGGTGCAAGTTTGAGCTAACTTTTCCGCAACGCCCAAAGAATTAAACGTTAAAGTCGATCGCAAATAATCCGGGTATTTTGCTACAATCTGTTGAGCAACCTTGCCGCCCAAACTTTCTCCGATGACATCCGCCGGACTTCCGCTGCGAAATTGCTGTTTAAGCCAATCTATAGCGCCTACAGTTTCCGCCGCTTTTAACTGGCGTTGTACTTTTGCCATAAATACATCGGGCGTATCTTCCAAAACGCGATCGAAAGGATACCACGAACCGTATCCGCGAATCACGAGCACGGGCGGATTATTCCCAGAAACCGGAAGGCGACTTTCAGCATAAAAACCAGTGCGAATGTCTTCAAAGACTTTTTCTATGGTATAATTTCCATCAACAACTTGCCCCGATTCGTGCCGAACATAAATTGACGGATTGCTGGGCTCCTCAGTATCGTGGAGTTGGGGTTTGGCAAACTTTTCGTAGAGGGAATCTAGCAAGTGCCTTCCTGTAGGGCGATCGACAAAATCCAAGTTTATTGATCCATACTAAACTAAAAAAGCTCTAAAAATGGTTCGTAGTGAGGACTTTAGTCCGCAAGAAGAAGGACTAAAGTCCTCACTACGAACCTGGTGGAATTCTTACAAAACTCGCAACGTGCTCGCAATACTATCGACTGCTTCCATCGCCCGAATTTCATCGAGCGCTTGCTGAAAATTCCCTTCCCGAACATCGTGAGTCACCACAACAATTTCTGCTAAATCGCCGTGAATTCCCGTTTGCACAATTGATTCCAAACTCACCTTGTAGTTCCCGAAACAAGTGCCGAGTTTGCCAATTACCCCCGGAGTATCCCGCGTCAGAAAACGCGCGTAAAACCGAGTCACAAGTTCCTGCATTTCGGCAATTTTGCAGTAATGTTGGTGAGAGCAACTCAGCAAAGGATGGGGAATCGGCACAGTTTCGGTTTTCAAGATAGCCGCCACATTCAAAATGTCCGATACCACCGCACTCGCAGTCGGCCCAGCCCCCGCACCGCGTCCGTAAAGCATCAATTGCCCGATCGCATCTCCTTCGACTAAAATTGCGTTATAAACCCCGTTAACACTCGCCAGCGGATGAGCTTTCGGGACAAAAGTAGGATGCACCCGAATCGAGAGAAGTTCCCCTTCTGCATCTCCATTTTGCGCGGAAATTTTGCTGGTTTCTGTAGCAATAGCCAACAATTTAATTACAAATCCCAGCTTGTCGGCGTAGTCAATATCAGCCGCGCTAACTTGCGTGATACCTTCGCAGTGAATATCTGCTAATTTGATGCGCCCGCCAAAAGCCAGCGAGGCTAAAATAGCAATTTTATCAGCCGCATCTAATCCACCTACATCCGCTGTCGGGTCAGCTTCAGCATAACCTAATTGCTGAGCGTCCCTGAGCACTTCGGCAAAGTCTGCACCTTCTGTCTGCATCCGCGTCAGGATGTAATTAGTTGTGCCATTAACGATGCCGGTAACACTTTTGATGCGGTTTGCACCTAAAGATTGTTTGAGGGTTTGAATGACTGGAATGCCGCCGCCGACAGCGGCTTCTAGCATTACGTAAACGCCTTTTTCGTTAGCAGCGTCGAAGATTTCATTACCGTAGCGGGCGATAACTGCTTTGTTGGCGGTGACTACGTGCTTCCCGTTGGCGATCGCTTGCAGAATGAGCGATCGCGCCGGTTCCAATCCGCCAATCAGTTCTACTACAATATCAATTTCCGGGTCAGTGGCGAGATCCTCTAGGTCAGTTGTCAGCACATTTTCTGGCAATTGTAAAGACCGAGTTCGAGAAATATCGCGCACTCCCACCCGATAGATTTCCAATTCCTGTAACAGCGGATGGCGGCCGTCTGGAGAGAGCAAAATCTCTGCTGTTCCCGCGCCAACTGTACCTAAACCTAGCAAACCAATTTTGAAAGCCACGACTTTGACCCGTAGAAAATCACTTAATCTACCATCATTGTATGACAACCGGGCATTCACAGAGTACCCACAGGCTCGACTTCTTTAAAAAGTCAGACTCTATATCATATCATATCCGGTCAATCACTCGTAATAAAAACGGTTCGTAGTGAGGACTTTAGTCCGCATAATTTGAGGACTAAAGTCCTTACTACAAACCAATTTGATTGGGATAGTTTTCTGCGGACACTATCTGACTAATTCATCCAGACTTTGAATAGCAATTTAAAGTTCTGTATCCATCTCTACACCCAAATCTCGGAGCTGTTGCGCCAATATTTCGGCGCGCTGCCTTTCTGCAATCACTTGCTGTTCGAGTTGCACATTTTGCTGTTCGAGTTGCACATTTTGCTGTTCGAGTTGCACATTTTGCTGTTCGAGTTGCACATTTTGCTGTCCTAGTTGCTGAAGCTGTTCTTCTTCTTCTCGAATTAAAGCTTCTACTAGGGGCGGATCTAGCACTTCATTCACCGATAAAATAAATTCAGCGAACTGCACAGATTGAACTTGCTCTCCCGGCAAAAATTCCTGATGAGAATAACTGCTTTCATTTTCGGGACGGCTGCATACTCGTATTTTAGGTCGAGTGGGATCTACAATCCAATATTCAGGGATATCAATTAAGTCATATTCTGCCCGTTTGCGAATGTAGTCGTCCCGCCAATTTTGACTGGTAACTTCGACAACTAACAGCGGTTTTTCTTCAAAGTCCAGCACTGCGGAACCAGGTTGCGCGCAGACTTGTTCCCACAGACTCTGAGTGCAAATTACCACATCAGGAATGCGGGAAGAGTTTTCCTCAGTTCGCACTGCGGTAGTCACAATTGCAACAAGAGGTAGGTTGTGTGTTGCAAAGAAGCGCCGGAACTGGTAAACCAAAAATTCGCAAATTTTGATATGTATGGCTGTAGGTGTTGGCATTTCGATTAGATTGCCCCGATATAATTCATAACAAACACCTGACTCTCCCTGATAGTTCAGATATTCTTCAAAGGTGAGTTTTTGGGTAGAAGTTATAACCATGTTCAGTTATCCCCCTTTTTCGGTGAGCTTACTGTATATTTTACACTTGTATTGGGTGAATAAGCTGCTACGGTTATTAACCGTATATAAATTATCTGTCCTCGCGTCATAACTCTCGGCCGGACACGGCAGTGCCGTTTCCCTACAGGTGAAACCGTATATAAATTATCTGTCCTCGCGTCATAACTCTCGGCCGGACACGGCAGTGCCGTTTCCCTACAGGTGAAAATGTCTAATTTCTGATTCTGCAATATTTCTTTAAATTGGTATTACTCAAAAATTCAAACAGTTTCAAAAAATATAGGGCGAGCCAAAGCCCGCCCTACAAATCAAATTAAATCAAGCTACACATTAATAAGTTTCAACGTGCCAGCGATGCTCTTTCTTCAACTGTTTCTGATAGCCAGCCCAGTCAATGCCATGCTTGCTAGATGCAGCCGACATTCCCTCATCGATGCCGCCTTCCATGCCCTTCAAACCGCAGATGTAAGTGTGAGTTTTTGGCTTTTGAACCAATTCCCACAGTTGGTCTGCGTTCTCTTGAATCCGGTTTTGAATGTACATCTTACCGCCGGCTTCAGTTTTTTGCTCGCGGCTGATCGCATAAGTTAAGCGGAAATTATCGGGGAATTCGCGCTGCAATTGCTCCAATTCTTCTTTATAAAGAATGTTGGGAGTGTAAGCAACTCCAAAGAACAGCCAAGCTAAACCTTTGAATTTGTAATCTGGATTATTTTCTTTAAACATCCGCCACAAATAAGCTCGGAAAGGAGCAATACCCGTACCAGTAGCCATCATAATCACGGTGGCATCTTCGTCTTCGGGCAACAACATTTCTTTGCCTACCGGGCCGGTGATTTTGACATCATCCCCAGGCTGCAAACCTGTTAGAAAAGTCGAACAAACGCCGAACACTCTTTCGCCACTGTTCGGGTCATTGTACTCCAGCCGGCGGACGCACAGAGAGACAGTTTTGTCATCTACATCGTCGCCGTGACGGGTAGAGGCGATCGAGTAAAGCCGAATTTTGTGAGGTTTACCGTTTTTATCAGTCCCATCGGGAATAATCCCGATACTTTGACCTTCGAGATAGTGCAAATTGCCACCAGAAATGTCAAATTTGACGTGGCGGACTGTGCCGTCGCCGCCTTCTCTGACCAATTCTTCTGTAGAAATGCACTTACCAATATAGGGATTGGCCGGCTTGTAGAGGTTAACAGGAACCTGAACTTTTTCTTTGGCTTGAGTCATGGGCTTAGTTTTTTCTCCAGATTTCTGACTCTGTAGCCCTGCTTCTGGTGCAACTTTGCCATTGGTTTCGGGAGCGCCGTTTGAGGGGCGGATGCTGACGATTTTGCCACCCATGCGAGCAATTCTGCGCATTTCCTGATTCATGCGATCGTAGGGCACGGAGATAAACACGCTGCCGCTACTGCGAATCTGGTGACTTGTTTGGTCAGTTGCTTTGCTCTGACGCATACCCTCCACTTCGTAAACAAAGATGCGGCTGCCTGATTCTGAGTTGGCAGCTACACCAGATATGCTTGGGCTGTACATTTGTTGCTTGTCCTTCACGATACAGAGTTATAAAGAGAGAGAATGTGACGTTAGACTCAATTTACTTTTTTCTTAAGGCCACCTGGACTAATTGCCCGCGCGAATCTTTGGGCCTCGCCGCGCAGGCGGGAGTGTCAAGTTGAGATCGCTCTGCCTCTAATTCCCCATTAGCCGATCGCCCCGCAAGGCATGGCCCGGCTGCGTTCAGGTGTTGACCTATAGCTATTGTTGTCTGCGTACTGGCAATATTTTACCCGATCGGGGGATCTGCCCCGATAACTCGTTCTGATTTGGGGAGAGCGCGAGATAGTCCGATGGGGAGACGATCCCATGGGGACAGGATTTGACGATTTTTCCTACGGCTGAAATATACAATTTAAATGCTGTCTTGCTGAAAGTAGGATTAAGCTAAATGACGTTGAGCTTGTAGGGGGCGGACGCATTCTGGTAAGATTAACCACTAAAGTTAGTATTAATTTCTTGCCTTGAAGATTGCTTGGGTCTTCCCGGGCAGGCAGTCAACTGACTCCTGTATGCTGGTGAGTGCTCGATCCTCTCGGGGTAGCAAACCCGCAGAAAGCCTGCTTGTAGCTACCTGCGGGCTGAAATTTTGTGGAATCTAGACTTCAGTTACTTAGTAAACAGTGATTTTGTTAGAGGGAAACTATGACCAGTAAGCCGGATCGCGTGGTTTTAATTGGCGTAGCCGGAGACTCCGGTTGCGGAAAATCTACTTTTTTGCGCCGATTGACAGATTTGTTCGGGGAAGATTTCGTGACTGTAATCTGCCTCGACGACTATCATTGTCTCGATCGCAAGCAGCGCAAGGAAACAGGGATTACCGCCCTTGACCCCAGAGCGAACAATTTTGACCTGATGGCCGAGCAAATGAAGGCCCTCAAAGAAGGTCGGGGAATAGACAAGCCGATTTACAACCACGAAACCGGTCTGCTCGATCCTCCAGAGCGGGTAGAGCCGAATCACGTGATTGTGATAGAAGGGTTGCATCCGCTGTACGACGAGCGAGTGAGAAATCTCCTCGACTTCAGCGTCTACCTCGACATCAGCGACGAAGTAAAAATTGCTTGGAAAATCCAGCGCGACATGGCGGAACGGGGCCACCGTTACGAAGACGTGCTGTTTGCGATCAATGCTCGCAAACCGGATTTCACAGCCTACATCGACCCACAAAAGCAATATGCTGACGTGGTAATTCAAGTATTGCCGACCAACTTGATCAAAGATGACAAAGAACGGAAGGTTCTGCGCGTCCAAATGATCCAGCGCGAAGGTATCGCCAACTTTGAACCTGCGTATTTGTTTGACGAAGGTTCGACAATTAACTGGATTCCTTGCGGCCGCAAACTGACTTGTTCCTATCCTGGAATTAAGATGTACTACGGGCCAGATGCTTTCTACGGCCACGAAGTCTCGATTTTGGAAGTAGACGGTCAGTTCGAGAATCTCGAAGAAGTGATTTACATCGAAAGCCATTTGAGCAAGACTTCTGCGAAATACGAAGGCGAGTTGACTCACCTGTTACTCCAACACCGCGAATATCCTGGTTCCAACAATGGAACAGGTTTGTTCCAAGTATTGGTCGGATTGAAGATGCGGGCGACTTACGAGAAGTTGACTGCAAAAGAATCAAAAGTTGCTGTTAGTGTTTAGAACTCTGACATGAAAGATTTGAGAGGCGCGAGTGCGCCTCTTTTTTTTGTGGGTGAAATGAACGGCCGACGGTGATTCAGTTGACAGTAGACAAGTGACAGTAGACAAGTGACAGTAGACAAGTGACAGTAGACAAGTGACAGTAGAGGGCGACCTCTACCTAGAAGGAAGAGGATTGGAGTAATGAATCGTCTGATTTTAATTTCTCCTACAATGGAGAGGCTTTAAACCAATTTTTTATGGTGATTTTGGGGCAGAGAAGAGTTAGGGCATAATATAGCAGTTGACAGTTGACAGTAGACAAGTGACAGTTGTGGCAACCAAATCAAACCGCTTATGCTGGAGGGGTCAGGAATCTATTCATGAGTTTATTTCTGTCCTAACCGATGTGGCGGTTGCTATACAATTCATTTCCGAAATATCGGAATTTAAAAAAATGCCTGTATTGCCTATGAAATCGTCAGATGAGATTCGTAAAAAAGCGTTAATCCAAGCATACAGAGTTAGGGTAGAGTGTTTGATAATAGAGAGTTTACAAATGTTTTTCAGGCTTGATTGAGGGAAGTTCTACTTTCTTGAATTATCTATAGCGGCCCTCCCAAAGATGAGGTAAGCTGTTACGCATTTAAACCACTAACGAGGCCCTCCGGGTGCGTCAGCTCGATCGCCCCAAAGGCTAAGGGAAACGCTGCGGCCCGTGGCACCCTACAATACTATTTTAAATGCGTAACAGCTTATTCACCAATTCATTAACTAACGAGGCCCTCCGGGTGCGTCAGCTCGATCGCCCCAAAGGCTAAGGGAAACGCTGCGGCCCGTGGCACCCTACAATACTATTTTAAATGCGTAACAGCTTATTCACCAATTCATTAACAATTACAAAATCCCGTAATCCCCGAATCCTCCAATCCTCGAATCCTCCAATCCCCTAATCTAAAATCTAAAATCTAAGTTGTACCTCATCTTTCTGATAACCGCAATAATTCGATGCAACCCTGTCTGAATATCGATTAAGAATGCCAAAAACTTTACTGCTGCACCATTACCTCTTCCAGCAATAGCTTGATTCGGTTGCCGATCGCCCCGACATTGGGTTCCTGTAAAATACCGAGATGGTCTCCAGGTATATCGTAAATGGTCAGATTGTCTTTGAGATAAGGTTTCCAGCCTAGATCCGGATCGAGACTGACACTTTTGCCATCTTCAGAATCCAGCGCTCGAAACATGACTACTTGACCAGCATACGGTTTTGGCACGTAAGCTCGTTCTGCTTGCTCAATCCTCTTGTCTGTCATCAAATAGTCGGTGGTGCAAGACATTAACTCTGTAGGTTCTTCCGCCTTAATGTATCGCCCGATCGTTTTGCGGGCTAGCATTGTCATTCGATCTGTAAGTGCGATCGCGCGATCGACGACGCTACTGACGATGTAACCTATACCCTGCTTAGCAATTTTTTGGGCATGGAAGCGCAGCCGCTGCTGAATGGGTAGGGGCTTGTAGGCAGAGGGTAACATGGAATCAAACATCACTAATAACGCTGTTTCCTGTCCTCTAGCTGCCAATTGCTGAGCTACCTCAAAGGCCACAATACCTCCAAAGGACAAACCACCCAAATAATAAGGGCCCTCTGGTTGCAGCTTCACTAGCTCATTGATGTAATAGTTTGCGATCGCCTCAACCTGATTGACTGGCCCATTCACGCCATCTTTAACAAGAGCAATTAAGCCATATATCGGCCGATCTAGCCCCAAATATGGAATTAACGGATGATAAAGAGACACTCCTTCAAACAGAAATAGTGGTGGCTGAGAACCCTGCGGTTGAATCTCAACTAGGGAAAAACTTTGGTTGGGGATATCGCCTTGACGTAGAATCTCGGCTAGTTGTTTGATGGTTGGGGCTTGGAAGATAATTGATAGTGGGAGACTCTGCTGCAACTTTTCGTCAATTTTGTCAGCTAAGCGAGCGGCTAACAGGGATGTACCGCCTAAATCCATGAAATTATCGGTTGTGCCGATCGGCTTAATATTGAGCACTTGCTCCCAAATTTGGACGAGTTGAGCTTCTAGTCCATCAATAGGCAACACAATTTCACTGTACTGAACCAGATCGGCAACCTGCGGTTCTGGAAATGCACGACGATCGACCTTACCATTAGGCATCATCGGGAAGCTCTCCATCACTACAACGGCTGCCGGAATCATGTATGCCGGTAGCTTTGTTTGTAGAAAACTACGCAATGCAGACACCTGAATTGATTGCCCGTGCTTCGGAATGATATATGCGACTAAGCGCTTTTCACCGGGTACATCTTCCCGTGCCAAAACTATGCCTTGCTGCACAGATTGGTGCTGTTCCAAATAGGTTTCAATCTCTAGTAACTCAATCCGAAAACCTCGAATTTTTACTTGAAAATCGATGCGGCCAATAAACTCCAAGGTTCCATTGGGTAAATAGCGGGCAGTATCCCCTGTTCTGTAAAGTTTGGCTCCAGGTCGATCGCTAAATGGATTAGCAATAAACTTACTTGCAGTGCGTTCTGGCAAATTGAGATATCCCCTCGCCAGCCCTGGGCCGCCAATATACAGTTCTCCAATATCGCCATCTGGCACAGGATTTAGGTTTTCATCGAGAATGTAAATTTGGCTGTTGGGAAGAGGACGACCGATCGGAATGTCTGCTTCACTGCTGAGATCGTAACCTTCAGCGATCGGGTCAAAAATAGTTGCCGTCACGGTGGTTTCAGTCGGCCCGTAGGTATTGAGCCAACGGGGATATTCCCCAACCAATTGCCGCCATTCAGCATAGATAGCCCGAGAGGCTTTTTCACCGCCCACAATCACCAACCTTACATCTGGGGACATGGGAACGCCTAGCAATGAGAGTCCGCTGACAAGGCCATGCCAAAAAGCAGTTGGCAAGTCCAGAATAGTAATGCGTTCTTGCTCAATAAATTCGAGGAATTGGCGGGTAGAGCTAATACTGTCCTCAGTTCGCAACACGATAGTTGCGCCACTTACCAAGGATGGAAAAACTTCTTCAATGATGATGTCAAAGCTCATGCTAGAGAATTGCAGTACCCGATCGCCCAATCCGAGAGCAAATTCCTGTGCGATCGCCTTACTATGGTGAATCATACCCTGGTGGGTAATCATCACACCCTTCGGATTCCCCGTCGAACCAGAAGTGTAGATCGCATAAGCCAAATGCTCGGGCTCTGTCAGTACAGGCAGATTTTCTGTGCTGTAGTCCACGATATCGTGCCAGTCTGTATCTGGACAAATCACACGAGCATTGTGTTCGGGCAAAAATTCAACCAGATGCTGTTGAATCAAAATGAATCGCACAGCGGCGTCTCGTAACTTGTACGCTCGACGTTCGTGGGGATAGGCTGGGTCGATCGGCACATAGGCCGCACCAGCTTTCATCACGCCCAAAAAGCAAATCACCATTTCCATGCAGCGATTCATACAGATAGCAATCAGTTCATCCGGTTGCACTCCCAGTGCTTGAAGGTAATGGGCGAGCTGGTTTGCGCGTTGATTTAAGGCATCGTAGGTTAATTCTTGCCCTTGAAATGACAGGGCGATCGCATCAGGAGTCTGCTTAACCTGTGCTTCAAACCATTGATGGATACTCGCATAGTCAGATGGAGTTAGATCGACTTGAGAGTCCTCGACAGAGGAAATATCCTGACTAGATAATGGAAGATCGACACAGACATCGTGGGTAGTTTTTGGTGCATCAGTTTCTTTGTTGGGTAAGTACCCATCACCACTCGTCAAAACATCTTGAGAGTTCATCATATTTGTGATTTAAGTAGGGCGAGCGAGGTTAAGAGATGGCACCCTGTGGGTAGTTCCTTGTCCGGCATTCATCCAGCTCACAGCTTTTTGTGGATTGCTTCTTGTGCAGTGTCGAAACTGTCACAGTGCAGTAATACTGCGTCGAACCAATCTATCACAGTTGCCAGGTCTATCTGAATATGGCGGCGCAAATCAATGCGCTTTTGGGGAACGGAAGTTGTTTCTGGATAATTGCTTTTTATGCTTCTTGCATTATACGACTTATTAATTAAGCTGTTGTACATCGAGACAGTTTTGGGGAGTGTCTCATTAGCGATCGGCGGCGATCGCGCTAAAAAAGTAAAACAGAGATGCTCCCTTACAGATTCAATGGAACCCAACTGCTTTATCTGTAAAGGTTTCAGGTATTTGCTTTTTTTGCGTGTCTTGACAATTTGGACGTTTTCTTAACTTATCACCGAAAAACGGTGTTTGGAAGTAGAGAGCTTAAAAATATCTTTCCGGCTTCAGTGAGAGCGTCATCTAGCGAAAATTTGAGACTGCGAACTCGGATATCGCCAAATGTCTTGTCTAGTGGCTGTTTGAGGTCTTGCGGGTAGATGAGAATAGCATTTTTACAGTTTACTGCTGTTGCGTAGGCAATTATTTGATGGCGGTCACTACTGGCTACTCGATCGGGAGCTTTGTATTTGGTATCGAGGACGTATTGAACTTTTCCTGTTTCAATATCGCACAGGAGTAAGTCAATGCGATCGGAATAATTTTCGTCATGTATGACTCGGCGTTGTTGCTGGACAAAAAAGCCTTTTGGTGTATTTGCGTTGAGCCATTCAGCGACAAATTGTTCATATAAATTAGCCATGTCTATGAGAAAAGGAAGCATTTCGCGATCGCCTTTTTCATGACTTGGCCCAGTATTCTCCAGAAAGAAGCGACAGAGGGCGTGTAATATTTGATAATCTTGATTCAAACGGTGATAATTTCTATCAATACAAGCTTCAGGTTTAAAAGATATTAGAGTGACAAATCCTTGGAGTGCGTGAAAGGCTTTTCGCACAGTCGATGAGACAGATTCGCTGCACAAACCGCTGCGGCAAATAATGAAGAGTGTCCAAGCCAGAATTTGATTGTCTTCGATATCGCCTGTTTGTTCGTTATAGTGGCATTTTAGTTTAACCTCCCAAGGTTTTTGCACAGCTTCCCTGACATCAATCCGACCGCGAATATAGGAAAGTTTTTCTGTTTTGGGTAAGTAATCGCGATATAATCCTTTGCGACAGCGTTCGAGAATTTTCTGAGCAAGGATGTTAGCTAATCTTTCATAGACTTGTTCTAAATATTCGCACTCAATCTGTCCATTCGGAAGATTTATCTTAAGCTTGTAGGCATAGTCAAGCATTCCGAATAAATTTGCGATCGGAACCTTTGGGCGGATGACCATGTGAAATTCTGGAGTGATTGGAATATTGCCAACAATGCCTTTAGATGTTAATTCCCATTTATCTTGAGTTTTACGGTTGGGAAATTCTATATTTATTTCCTTGGCATAATTTTGGTGAATTTTCTCTCCTACTAATTCGGGTATTGCATCTCGGTCAAAAGTAGCTAATTGATATTCTGTGAGTTCGATGATTTGGGGTGATTCTCGTTTCATAGATGCTATAATATCAACTTTTATAATTATTGCAAAATTATTCGTAGGGTGTGTCGCCACCAACAATCCCTCAATAAAAACCGACAATCTCACAGATCCGCACCTTACACCTAAATTTACTAATTTTTACAAGATTATTCGTAGGGTGTGTCGCCACCAACAATCCCTCAATAAAAACCGACAATCTCACAGATCCGCACCTTATACCATTTATAAAAAAGCTTGCTTAATACAAAAATGTTGGGCGGAGTGAAACAGAGGGTTGATTTCTCAGAGCGCGATGGAGCAGGTGCGTCGCTATTAGATTGTCGCTCTTGATTGAGGATTGTCGATGTATCCACACCCTACGGCTACTTGCTCAATTTATCTTTAATTTTATCCCATACAAATTCATCCATTTTTCCAACATCATCAAAAAAGTATTCTTCGAGATATGACTCAATTTCCATTTGCCAAATATCTGGGATATCTTCACCTAAGGTTTTGGTCAAAAAGAAGGAAATGCCGAGTTCATAATGTTTGTTATTAATTGCCAGATTGACATTTTTGAGAATGCCAATTAATTTCTCAACGGCAAAACCTGTTTGCTCTCTCTTATGATAGTTTTGCAGCAGTTCATAGTTAGGATAAAGAGGGATGAATGCGAAGCGGCGGCGGAGGGCTTGATCGACTAAAGCAATAGAACGGTCTGCGGTGTTCATTGTACCAATAATGCGGACATTTGTAGGGATTCTAAACTTTTGACCGCTAGCTAGTGTAATAAAACGTTTTGTATCTTGTCGGTCATCTAGGAGATACATTAATTCGCCAAAGACTTGGGAGAGATTTGCGCGATTAATCTCATCAATAATGAGAACACAAATATCTTCACAGGCTGCGGCTTTTTCGCAGAATTCCAGGAATCTACCGGGAACTATTGGATAAGTTAATTGCCCATCTTGACTTTGGGGACGGAGGCCTTGAATAAAGTCTTCATAAGTATAAGCTGGATGAAATTGGATCGTGTCTGAGAAACCGTCACCGCCACCGATTAAGTGTTGGGCTAGTTTTTGGGCGAGGAAGGTTTTTCCGGTTCCGGGCGGGCCTTGGATGATGGTTTGGCCTTTGCGGTTAATGGTGTGTATCCATTGGGTTAGTTGGGTTGTTTGAAAACCAGTAGTTTGTGAAATCTCTTCTAGTTCATACACTGGATTAAATTCCTTTTCATATACTGAGAAATATTGACTTACAAGAAGAAGTATGTCATAATTATCGCAATGAGATATTAACAATAAAGGAAATAATTTTTTAAATGCTTGTGCTATTTTGTAAATTAACTGTTTAGCAGAATATCCTAATAATTCTTCCGAGTTATTAAGTGACAAGGCGACGAGAATATTATCATAAGAAACCATTCCCTCTTCTATTGAATCGATAGTAATTTCTTCCAAAATACTTTCTAATAGATCATAAATAGATTTGTTTGGTTTCATTGTGCGATCAAACTCCTCCCAACCATTATAATGATAAGCTTCACCGCCATATTTTAAACGATACTGATGCCTATTGGGAAGGTTATAAAGTTTAAAAAAATTGAGTAAACCCACATCATGTCTATAATGACTTTGGTAATTTATTACCATACGACTCAAAAAAGCATCTGCTGCATGAAAGCCAAAAATTAATCTTGATTCTTGAAGTAGTAATATTAACTTAGAACTGTCATCGCTCTCGTGAAAACACAAGCCTAAACCGTAAGCTGGTGATTGCTCATATTTTGTTTCAATGTCAAAAGCCCAGATCTCATGCTTTATATTTAGATATTTTTTCATAAAATCAGGCAACTGCTCTTCTACCTGGCTTAAAATATACTTTAATGGATCTTCTACATATTTTAAGCAATTTTTTTTGTGTGCCATGTAAAAATCTGGGCTTTTGCCTGCATAAAATTGTGCCAATAGGTTAAATGTCTCTACTGAAAAAGGGCATTCAGGATGTACAAAAACTTTTTCCATGTTTTCCGTGTTTTTAAGGTGACTTAATTGTTGTGATTAACTTATTGTACCCGATCGCCCTTCGTGAAACCAGACATCTGAAAGGCGATCGCACCCGTCGCATTCCCGTATCACACTAATAGCAAAAAAGGAAGTACCAACGGAGCAACCACCCCAGAGCCGCCACTCCAGACAAACATCCGAAAGTTATGCCAAACTTACCTAAAAGTGCTATATTCAACTGCGTAAACCCTGAACAGCGCTTTCAGGTCTGCCAAAATTATCAACGAGTCAACTAAATGCCCTTTACTTTCAAGAAATTAGCTTCGATCGCAATCTTCTTCGTAGCCGTAAAATTTTTAGTTGACTCTCCGCAGTTCCAACAAGCTGCCAATGATATCACACACAGAAACCCAGCAAGTGCCACATCAGACACCGAAACTCTGCGGCAGAAATCCAGCAGCCCCGCAGCCACAGAACCCCACAAATCACCCGATCAAAAGTTCGATGTAGTAGTATATGGTGATGAAGTACCGGGGATATGTGCAGCTATATGGGCAAAGAAGACTTTAGGTGAAAAGGGAAAAGTTGCTGTGGTGCGATCGAACTACGCAACAGCTCTTTTGGGTGGCGTACTCACCCGCGGCGGTTTGGGTTACGTCGATTTAGATAAAATCCCCGACTGGTACCGCCAACCCTACGCCCAATGCTTCCGCGAATTCTTAGACAAAGCCAATGTCCCCGAATCTTGCTTAGAACCAAAACTGGCAGACAAAGCTCTCAAAGAGATGCTTGCGGAAGCAGGAGTTAAAGTTATTTCCCACTCAACTCTTACTCCTCACGTAGTCAATCAAAAAATTGAATATGCCGAAGTTAAAGAGAGCAATATCAAAATTCAAGCTAACTCTTTTATTGACGTAACCCAAGACGCGGAACTGGCAAGAAAAGCCGGATTATCTTATTATACAGGATATGAATCGCAAAACATCAAATCAAAAAATGAAACTTTAGCTGTATCTGTAGTTCCGATAATTACGGGGCTAACGATGGGAGACTTCCGCAAAATAGAAGATGACATTCTTTACGACACCCCTTTAGTAGAAAAGATTAAAGCAAGCATTACCAAATATAAAGACCCCGCAAGTACAGAATTCTGGATGAGAAATTTCTGGAGTACGATTTATCAGGCATATCGAGACGGCTACAACATCAGAAGCGTAGCCCTAGGGGCGGCATATCACGTAGACAGGAACTTGCCCTTTACTCAAGATAAAGGATTCTTCTTTGATAAAGCCAATGTTTGCGTTTATAAAGATAATTCGCTGTCGTGGAACGGGTTTTTGTTTAAATACCAAGTTGATGAATTGATGAAGATGGAAGCTAACGGCAGAAAACCGACTCCTGAGATGGTGAAAGAAATGTCGCACCTCCAAGAATGGCTGCAAAAGAAATCTGGTAAAGATGTGAGAGTGTTTATCCCGGAAGAGATTTATATCAGACAAACATTGAATGTCCGCGATGTGGTAGCTCCGCTGACGGGGAAGGAGATTATTCAAGGGGGAACATTACCCGAAAAATCGATCGGCAGTTTTTCCTATGATTTCGACTTGCGGGGTGGAGTCAAGGATTTAGGTTCGAGAATTCCGCCGCTGCCGACGTATAATTTTGGAATAGAGAGCGCTTTGGCTAGTAAAGTGAGTAATTTGGCGATCGTAGGGCGATCGTCCGGTTATGTCGGTATGGCGGTATCGGTGGGGCGAATTGCGACGGTAAATATTTATCAAGGACAAGGTGTGGGCGTGGCGGCGGGTTTGGCTAGCAAGTTGGGAGTGCCGCTGAATACGATTACGTCGAGTAAAACGAGGGAAACTCTGGAGACTTTAACGGGGAAAACTACGTATTTGTCGGGGAGAGATACGAGTTATGGGGTGGATTATAAGGAAGTGAAATAGATATTAAGAGGATTTTACCGCAGAGGGCGCAGAGGGCACAGAGAGGAGAGGGAGGAGAGGGAGGAGAGGGTTTTTTAGGAGAGGATGAGGCGGCGGATTCCTTCTTTTAAAAAGCGGACATTAAAGTTGATGAGAAGGGCGAGAGGATGACCTGTCATTTTGAGGTAGGATATAACTTGAGCTTCATGGATAGGAGCTAGGGTTTGGACTGATTTTAATTCAACAAGGAGAGTGTTCGCCACCAGCATATCGTATCTGCCTTTCCCAACCAGAACACCCTTGTAAATCACATTGACTTTAGGCTGAGGTTGAAAAGGAATTCCCCGACGATGGAGCTCTTCACGTAACGAATTCTCGTATACCACTTCCAAAAACCCCGGCCCCAACTCCTTATGCACCTCCATAGCCGCCCCAATCACAGCATAAGTCAACTCATTGAGCTCATCTCCCAACTCTCTTCTCTCTGGGTTCTCTGGGCCTCTGCGGTTCATATCTCTTCCCTTCTCAAACAGATGTCATAATTTTAATCCTAAAAACCGCACACCACAATTCTACCCACCCAAAAACCCTCCCAACACTCTTCCCTCAGTGTCCTCTGCGCCCTCTGCGGTTCATATCTCTTCTCTTCCCTCTCCTGTGGCACAATCTTAATATAAAACCTGCACCCTCTCGCCAATGACCGCAAACCTACCGCCCCAATACGACCCCTGCGCCACCGAAACCAAGTGGCAAAAATACTGGGAAGACAACCAAACCTTCAAAGCTGACCCCGAAGCAGGCGGCGAACCCTACTGTGTCGTCATCCCGCCGCCCAACGTGACCGGCAGCCTCCACATGGGACACGCCTTTGAAGAAACCTTAATTGATGTCCTCGTTCGCTATCACCGCATGATTGGACGCAATACCCTGTGGTTGCCGGGAACGGATCATGCTAGTATCGCAGTTCAAACTATTCTCGAAAAGCAACTCAAAGCAGAAGGCAAAACTCGCCACGATTTAGGTCGAGAAAAATTCTTAGAACGGGCTTGGGAATGGAAAGCTGAGTCTGGCAATACTATCACTAATCAACTGCGTAGTTTGGGCGTGTCTGTCGATTGGTCGCGGGAACGCTTTACGATGGATGAAGGCTTATCTGCTGCGGTTTTAGAAGCTTTTGTCCGCCTCTACGATGAGGGGCTGATTTATCGCGGCAATTACTTGGTGAATTGGTGTCCCGCGAGTCAGTCTGCTGTGTCGGATTTGGAGGTTGACCAGCAGGAAGTTGAGGGGCATTTGTGGCATTTTCGCTATCCTTTGACGGATGGTTCCGGTTATTTGGAGGTGGCGACGACTCGGCCGGAGACGATGTTGGGCGATACGGGAGTAGCTGTGAATCCAGAGGACGATCGCTACAAGCATCTTATCGGTAAAACTGTGACTTTGCCCATTGTCGATCGCGAAATTCCCATTTTTGCCGATGAATTAGTTGATGCGACTTTCGGAACCGGCTGCGTCAAGGTGACTCCCGCCCACGATCCGAATGACTTCGAGATGGGTAAGCGTCACAATTTGCCGTTTATCAATATTATGAACAAGGACGGCACTTTAAATGAAAATGCCGGAGAGTTCAACGGACAAGACCGATTTGTTGCTCGAAAAAATGTAGTAAAGCGGTTAGAAACTGACGGCGTTTTAGTAAAAATAGAAGATTACAAGCACACAGTACCGTACAGCGAACGCGGCAAAGTTCCCGTCGAACCGTTGCTATCTACACAATGGTTTGTCAAGATAGATCCGCTTTCTAGGCGCGCCTTAGAAGCATTAGACCAAAGTAACTCACCAGTCTTTGTTCCTGAGAGATGGACAAAGGTTTATCGCGATTGGTTGGTGAAGCTGAAAGATTGGTGTATTTCTCGCCAATTGTGGTGGGGACATCAAATCCCCGCTTGGTATGCTGTTAGCGAAACTAACGGCGAAATTACTGACACGACGCCGTTTGTGGTGGCAAAAACTGATGCTGAAGCCAGGGAAAAAGCGGAGGCTAAGTTTGGCAAGGATGTCGAACTAGCAAGAGATCCAGATGTATTGGATACTTGGTTTTCGTCGGGATTGTGGCCTTTCTCAACTATGGGATGGCCGGATGAAACGAAGGATTTGGATTTTTACTATCCGACAACTACTCTGGTGACTGGTTTTGATATCATCTTTTTCTGGGTGGCTAGAATGACGATGATGGCAGGACATTTTACTGGTAAGATGCCGTTTGAGACTGTTTACATTCACGGTTTGGTGTTGGATGAGAACGGTCACAAAATGTCTAAGAGTAAAAATAACGGTATCGATCCGCTGCTGTTGATTGCTAAGTACGGTACTGATGCTTTGCGCTACACTTTGGTTAAGGAAGTGATTGGGGCCGGGCAGAATATTCGCATGGAGTACGATCGCAAAACTGATGAATCGAAATCAGTCGAGACTTCCCGGAATTTCACGAATAAGTTGTGGAATGCGGCCCGGTTTGTGATGATGAATCTGGAAGGACAGACTCCGCAGCAGTTGGGTAAACCTCTCACTCAGGTTCGTAGTGAGGACTTTAGTCCGCAGGGGGAGAGGACTGAAGTCCTTACTACAAACCAGGTTCGTAGTGAGGACTTTAGTCCGCAGGGGGAGAGGACTGAAGTCCTTACTACAAACCAGGTTCGTAGTGAGGACTTTAGTCCGCAGGGGGAGAGGACTGAAGTCCTTACTACGAACCTTACTACGAACCTTACTACGAACCTTAGCGATCGCTGGATTCTTTCTCGCTATTATCAAGTTGTGCAACAAAGTCGCACTTGTTTGGAAAATTACGGTTTGGGAGAAGCGGCGAAGGGACTTTACGAGTTTATCTGGGGCGATTTTTGCGACTGGTATATTGAATTAGTCAAGTCTCGCTTGCAACAGGATGCTGAACCGAATTCTAAGAAAGTAGCCCAGCAAACTTTTGCTTTTGTGTTGGAAGGGATTCTGAAACTGCTGCATCCTTTTATGCCGCACATTACTGAGGAAATTTGGCACACTCTGACTCAAACGGGTGATGACAAATGTTTGGCTTTGCAAGCTTATCCTGAACCGGATACATCGCTAATTAATCCAGAATTAGAACAGCAGTTTGAGTTGTTGTTCGGGACTATTCGCACTATTCGCAATTTGCGGGCAGATTCTGACATCAAACCCAGCGTGAAGGTAACGGTGATTTTGCAAAGCGAAAATGAGAAGGAACGCCAAATTCTCTCGGATGGAAGCGTTTATATCAAAGATTTGGCAAAAGTCGAAAATCTGACGGTGACAGCTAGTTTGGATGCAGAACCCCCCCTTAATCCCCCCCTTGGTAAGGCGGGACAAGGGGGGTCAATTGCTGGGGTTGTCGGTACTGTACAAGTTTTGATTCCTCTGGCTGGAGTGGTCGATTTGGTGGCTTTGCGTGGTAAGTTGGAGAAGAAGCTGGCCAAGGTGGAAGCTGAAGTTAAGCATACTGCGGCGCGTTTGACTAATCAGAAGTTTGTGGATAAGGCTACTCCTGATGTGGTTCAGGGCGCGAGGGATGCTTTGGCGGAAGCGGAAAAACAAGCTGAGATTTTGCGCGATCGGCTAAAGTTGTTTTAAGGAGTCATTAGTCAGTAGTCAGTAGTCATTAGTCATTAGTCATTAGTCATTAGTTGCGGGTGAGGTGAGAAACCGGGTTTCTTATAAATTTTCTGTTTGGTTACGATAAATCTCGCAAGAAACCCGGTTTCTGAGGTTATTACAACCACTCATTCGCGGGTGAGGTGAGAAACCGGGTTTCTTATAAATTTTCTGTTGAGTTACGATAAATCTCGCAAGAAACCCGGTTTCTGAGGTTATTACAGCCACTCATTCGCGGGTGGGGTGAGAAACCGGGTTTCTTATAAATTTTCTGTTTGGTTACGATAAATCTCGGAAGAAACCCGGTTTCTGAGGTTATTACCATTCTTATTTATTGTGAAGCCTCGCTTCATAAAAAACCTCCCCAAATCCTGTAGGGGCGGGTTCACCAACCATCTATGAAACTCACCAATAATTTCATAAACCCGCCCATCTTCGCGATTGTTTACACCAACATTTTACAAATCAATTCACCGTACATTTTTATTGTTCGTGGGCGGGGGCGGGTTTATAATATTACTCGTTTTTACCAGAAATGGTTGGCGAACCCGCCCCTACAAATTGGTGTTTAAATAATCTAACAATTTCTTATAACACGGGCAGTTACAATTCCCAATTCCCAATTCCCCATTCCCCATTCCCCATTCCCCATTCCCCATTCCGCTGATGCTATATTTAGCCCAAGTACAAAAGAAGGAAATTTCAGGTAAGATAAGTCTGCAATTGTTGGCTTGTCAAAATTCCGATCGCACTTGGGCTATGCTTTTTCAAGAAAATGCCTTGACGCTACCGCCAGATTTGGCTCAAACTGTTTTAAATGAAGGGATGCTAGTATTAGCAGATATTGGCGAAAATAGCAAGGTTTTGCATATTCAATCGGCTACCAACTGGGTGCTAGAATTAGTTCAGAAGTATTTAACCACAGGCTTTTCTCCCGATTTTTTACAGCAAGAAGCCCAGAAGGCGGAAGGGTGGCGGCAATCTCTCACTTTGCAGAGTCAAGAGTTGTCTCGCCGATCGATCGAAGTTGAAGCCCGCCGGGAACAAATTCAAAATTTAGAGGCAAAACTACAACAAGAAAAGGAATTGCTCGAAAGTACGATCGCCCAATTGAAAAATTCACCGACTACACCACCAACTTGACTTAGATTAACACGCGACAGTTAAGGACACGGCACTGCCGTGTCCCTACAAATCTTATCTGCAATTTGCTGGACATCATATAATTTGTAACTTCACAAATACCCCTTACCCGTTGCCGAATCGCCAGCCAAATTGCCCGCTGCTAAAGCACTTTTGACTTTAGCCAAGCGGCGGGGATGCACAGCAGTTTCTGAGAATTGCTAACATAAGCCCGCTTCTGAAACACATCGTACTGATTGCGTTCGATCGCATTTAAGATCTTACTGTACAGCATCGTCGCAGCCCAAACTGTCCAGCGGATATCGGGACTGAGCACTTTAATTCCCGGTTCGGCGCTGGCGTATAATTTGCGAGCTCGCTGAATTTGAAACTTCATCAATTCCCGCCAGCGGTTGTCAATCACACCGTTGAATAAATCTTCTTCAGTGTAGTTAAACAGCGCTAAGTCTTCTAGGGGAATGTAAATGCGGCCTCGGCGGGCGTCTTCTCCCACATCGCGCAGAATATTCGTCAACTGCTTAGCAATTCCGAGGGCGACGGCTTCTTCTTTGGGAATTTTATTCCCCCAGTGCCAATTCCAGTTGGCAGCGGAGTTGGATTCGTCTACGCCCATCACAGACATTGACATCAGCCCCACAGTACCCGCTACTCGATAACAGTAAAGATTGAGCTCTTCAAAAGTTTCGTAGCGGCTGCGGTACAAGTCCATTTGCTGGCCCGCAATCATCTCTCGAAACGGCTGAATGTCGATCGGGAAACGAGACAGCGTATCCACCAACGCCACGTCATAATCGTCGTGGGGATGGCCCGCAAACACCGATTCTAGACGTTTTTCCCACAAATTTAGAGTTTCAGGGGTCGTAGCCTCAGAACCCGGCCCATCCACGAGTTCGTCGGTGCGGCGGCACCAGACGTAAATCGCCCAGATTGCCCGACGCTTGGCTTCGGGCATGAGTTGAGTGCCTAAATAAAAATTTTTGGCATAACTCGCTGTGACTTGGCGGCACAGTTCGTAGGATTCATCCAAAGAGGCCAGAGTTCTCATGCACTGGAGTTTTGACAGTTGCAGCATCCGAGAATAAGAAATTTAAAGATTAGAACTGACATTCCCTCGTTGAGACAACGGGAGATTTTTTTACATCTTTAGGACTTACGCATCTGAACAAAGAAACCGGGTTTTTGAACCGAGATTGAGGGTTTTAAGCAAATATTTTGGCTAAAAACCCAGTTTCTGGTCGCCCGTGCGTCAGTCCCAGTCTTTATGAAAAATTCTTAATTTTTCATTTTTTATTGGCTGTTGAAATAGCCTGCGCTGTCAGCTTACCAGAAAGCACAGCACCTTCCATACTCGCAAGATAACGCTGCATTGTATAATCCCCCGTTAGATAGAAATTGCTAATCGGAGTTGTTTGGGTGGGACGGCACTCTTGACGGCCGGGGGTGGCTTTGTAGACGGAACGTGGGGTTTTGACTACGTGATATTTGAGCAGTTTGGCGGGTTCTGGGATTTGGTCGGGAAAGAGCTTTTCTAACTCAACCATTGTGGCGGCGACGATATCTTCGTCAGATTTGCCTATCCAGTCTTTGGCCGGTGCTAAAACCAGTTCCAGCATGGATTTGTCTGGGTTGGCATATTCGCGGCAGGTGTTGCTCATGTCGGCGTAGACGCTCAGCAAGGGCGATCGCGAGAACAGCAAATGGTCGATATCTGTGAGTTTGCGATCGAACCACAAGTGTACATTAATCACCGGTACTCCCTCCAAACCTTCGAGCTTTTTGAAATAATCCATTTCGCCCCAAGGTTTCGGCATCATCAACTTCAGCGGGTCAACCGGCATCGCCGAAACGTAAATATCAGCCGTCAGAATTTCTGACTCTGCCCCCTTGACGCCGCCAATGTGGAAACCGCGCACCGTGTTGTCATCGTTGAGCAAAAACTCTCTAATGGGTGCATTCAGCCGGACTTCGCCACCGCGTTCAGTTATGTAGTCTACCATCGGCTGGCACAACCTCTCTGTAGGGGAACCGTCTAAAAAGGCCATTTTCGAGCCTTTTGTCTCTTGCAAGAAACGGTTGAGGGCTGTCAGCAGAATGGTTGCAGATATTTCGTGGGGGTCGATAAAATTCAGCGCCTTAGACATGGCGATGAATACTTCTTTTTCGACTCTGGGGGGGACATTTTGCTTTTTCAGCCAGTCGGAAAACGAGTATTTGTCCATTTCTTCGACATATTTTTGGCCCTGAAGCATCGCCGGAATCAAACCGATGCCGAAGCTGATTTTTTCAGGCCAGGTCAGCATATCGTTGTTTCTGAGGATAGCCACAACGCCGTTGAAGGGTGCCGGAATATTGGGAAAGTCAAAGCGAGAATAGGTTCCGGGGGTTTCCGGCTGATTGAAAATCATCGAGTGCTCTTTCCATTGCAGCCGGTCTTCGATGTCAAGTTCTTTGAATAGTTGGAGCATATTTGGGTATGCACCGAAGAAGATGTGGAGGCCGGTTTCGTACCAGTCGCCGTCTGCATCCTTCCAGGCGGCCACTTTACCGCCGAGTACGTCCCGACTTTCTAGGAGGATGGGGGTGTGACCCGCATCGGTGAGATATTTTGCACAGGATAACCCTGCTAGGCCGGCTCCGGCGATCGCAACTCGCATTTAATACTACTGCCCTCTGTTTGCTTCGGTCTCATTATAGTTTACAACTCGTTACATTTTCTCTGCCACGCAACGATGAATCAGAAACCGGGTTTTTCCGACAATCTTTCACTTTCACCCACAAACTTGGCAAAAAACCCGGTTTCTCGGCCACGCAACGATGAATCAGAAACCGGGTTTTTCCGACAATCTTGCGCTGTCACCAACAAACTCGGCAAAAAACCCGGTTTCTCTGCCACGCAACGGCGAGTCAGAAACCGGGTTTTTGCGACAATCTTGCGGTTTCACCCACAAACTTGGCAAAAAACCCGGTTTCTCGGCCACGCAACGGCGAATCAGAAACCGGGTTTTTCCGACAATCTTTCACTTTCATCCAAAAACTTGGCAAAAAACCCGGTTTCTTTGCCACAAACCGCGAGTCAGAAACCGGGTTTTTCCGACAATCTTTCACTTTCATCCAAAAACTTAGCAAAAACCCGGTTTCTCTGCCACCAACGGCGAATCAGAAATCTCATCCCCAACTGGTTTTCGCTGCAAAGGTGCGATAAGCTGCTAATGCTGCTTGTTTGACGGCTGCTTCGACAATCGGAAAAGTGGTGAGAATGTGAGCAAATTCTGCTTCAGTTAATCCGTAAAGGTGAGCGATGATGCCATCTAATTCTGCTCGCAATTTAGCCCTTTCTGTTTCATCGGTAACGCCTTCTTTGTGGGAGTTTAAGCCGACTTCTGCTGCTAATTCGTCAAACTCTGGGGCGGTGCAGATGAGTTTGGCGGCGCGCTGTACGATGTCCCAGAAGTATTTGTCGCCTGATGTTAAGCGAGGAACTGGTAGCTGGTAGACATAAAAGAAATTTATGTTGGCTGAAACTCGGAATCGAAGTGCATAATCCAGAATAAAACTATTCCAAACAGAGACTAAATATAAACAATGCTGATTATTAGGTGGACTTTCACTGCCTTCTGAGCAACGCAACACTGACTGAAAATTTTCTGCTTGAAAGTTTGGTGGGATAACTGTTGCTATCATTGTTCTTGTGTCTGTATTTCTTGCAATCTTACGAAATCCAGTCCTATAAGTCTGATAATCTAGAATTTGACCCCTATCCTGTTCTTTGCCAAGTACCGCCACTCTTCCTTCTGATTCCTCTATCCAATAACGCGGTTCGCAAAGAGTATGAGTAAACTGCTCAATCATCTTCCCTTCATAAAGTGGCAATCTCCCATTCCCCGGTTCTTGCTTAAATAAATGACTGTCATTAGTCATGTGAAATTCAGCAGTTAGCCGCAGATTCCACTTACCATCAATCTTTTCGCCAAGTAAAGGGAATTGGAGCATTTTCTGGGCAATCCGAATATCTCCCAGATTTTTAAACTCCATCACCGACAGAGAATCAGGAGATAACCTTCGCACCAATTCAACGCTAATTTTCAAACTCTCATCATTGGGAAAACCTTGAAGTTCCTGCACATCTTGCCGCATAAAAGCCGACGGAAAATCAGTAGTTGTATTACCTTTCTCAAAAGTGAGGACAACAATTTTAAAACGGCTATCAACTCCCTCAAAAATTGTGCGCCGATTCTCCAAGCAAAATAAACCAGTGACTTGAGTTTGCTCGAACAACATTTCTCGCAATTGCTTAGTCCCCAAATCGGTGTAGATCCCGCTAGGAATCACAATTCCACAGTCACCACCATCGCGAAGTAAATTAAAGCAGAGTTCGACAAAAAGCTTGTACAAATTAATATCTGTTCCCGCTTTTTTACCATTAACAACTGAAATCTGATTTTTATACTGTTCAGCAGAACGATAGTAAGCACTAATATGAGGAAATTTGCTTTGATATTCCAACCAAGCATTAGCAATTTCCTTATTTTGTAAGAGTTTTTTTTGCTCCTTTTCAAAAGCTTTAATATCCATCTTATTCTTCGTCACCAATTCGCTATGCTGAGCAAAGAACTCCTTAGCTTGCGGCTTGAAAGTTTCCCAAGGCGGATTGGCAATAATCGCATCAAACCCGCCGCGTTCCAACACTCTGTCAAAGTGATAGCCCCAATGAAACGGTTGCAACTCTGCAATATCATCAATCGTTAAAGCTCGTTTTTTAGGCTTCCCCGATAACTGTACTTCTTCGTACTTTATTTTCAGCCGTTGAGTAAACTCATCCAACAATAACTGATTTAACTTAGCTTGCGACTCCCGATTTAACTGTTCAATATGCTGCCGCAAATTTAACAGCCGCGATTCTTGAGAAGTTCCCTCTTGTTCCCCCGACAAAAAAGCGTGTTTTTTGTACAAATCGATCGATTGATTCTTCTCGGCTAAAATCTTCTGGTAATCCTTAGCGGCTAAAGGTTGCAGCAAATTTCCTTGCAGCGAACCTCCCACCGTATCAAATCTGGTTTCGTCTACCCGAATCAATCCAATTAACGAATTGCCCGCCATAATATTAAAATCAATATTCGGCAGCGGTTCCAACTCGCTGACATCGTGGGCCGCCGAAACCAAAGCTAAAAACAGCCGCAATTTGGCAATTTCCACCGCTTCGGGCATGATATCTACGCCGTAGAGATTATCGCTAATAATCCGTTTTTTGATATAATAGTTGAGGGACAAATGTTCGGATTGTATTTTTTCGAGTAAGTCTTTGAGGTGGTGGTCGGTTAAAAACTGGGTTTTACCGATGACAGTTGAATAGATGTAAATTAGGGTTTTCATCGCGGCGACTAAGAACGCGCCGGAACCGCAAGCTGGGTCTAATAAGCTTAAATTTGGCAGGATTTCTTCTAGCAGGCGGCGGCAAAGATTGGCATCTAAATTGGTCAGTAGTTCGTTGATGGTTTCAAATTGGGGAGATCCCCCCCGGCCCCCCTTCTTAAGGGGGGAGGAAGAGGGAGAGGTAGAAGAGGGAGAGGTGATGGTTTCAGATTGGGGAGATCCCCCCCGGCCCCCCTTCTTAAGGGGGGAGGGGGAGGAAGAGGGAGATTCCCCCTTGTTAAGGGGGGAGGAAGAGTTTACTCGGTCTAAGATTAGCTTGTTAATTGTTCTGTTGCACAAATATTCTGTGATTTCCGGCCGCGTATAATAAGCGCCAAAAGCTTTTTGGTTAATGTATTTCTCAAAGATGTATCCCAAAACTGCCGGATTAATTTCGTTTTCGTTCCCGCCTACTGTATCGTCGAGATTCCAAGAATATCGCCTAAATAAATCAAAGATTTTATCAAAGGCGGCATCGGCGATCGCGATGTTAGGATATTGTTGTTCGATGGGATGTTGCAGAAACAGTCCGCCGTTCAAATATTTAATTTCCCCAATCAAGTTTTGAGCGTCAGGCTGCCGCAAATCTGAGGGTTTGGCAAATCCTTCAAAAAATAGTGCTTTCAGAAATTCTGAGTAAAATAAATCGGTGCCCCGCTGCTTGCTTGCGGTTAATTTTTCCTCCAAATACTCCATTTTGCCGCTGTCAATAAACCCTTTGCGCTGCAAAAAATAAACAAACATCAATCGGTTGAGTAAAACCGAAGTATACCAGCGCCTGTCGCTTTCTTTGTCGATTCCCCGAATCACTTTCAGGAATTCAGCGTGCTGCTGTTGGAATTCATCAAAAAACTTCTTGGTAACTCGTTCGACATCAAATCCTGCTTGCAATCTTTGGGCGATATCAATCAGCGATGTTGTGTCTAATTCTTCTAATGAAATTTTCAAGGCGCTGATTTTACTCAGCAACAAATCGCAGGGTTCCTGTTTGATATATACGCGATCGCGGGGATACAATTTTGTGCCGTCTCGCTTCACCCAATACCACAGGCTTTGGGTGCGGTTTTCGCTGACAAATATCAACAGGTTTTCGCCGGATATCTGGACGATTTCGCGATAAATTGCGAGTCTTTGATTGCTGTTGGGAATTTGACCGCTAGCTGCGGTAATTTCAAATACGGCTGCTCCTAAAAGTTGGGCGATTTGTTTGCGGGTGTAAGTCTCGCCGCCTACCGATAGGGATATGGTTTTGTGGGAATCTGGATTTGACCAACCGAGTTCGCGGATGAATAAGTTGCTAAAGTCAAAGTCTTGGATGAATTGGCGGGCTTGTTGAATGTTTAGAGACATAATACGATTTTAGATTTTAGATTTTGGATTAAAGGTTAGTAGGGGCGGCGAGAAACCGGGTTTTTCCCAGAATTTTGGGCGGGAGTCGGGAGATTAGGTAAAAAACCCGGTTTCTTGAGTTGAGGTGTGTAGGGGTGGCGAGAAACCGGGTTTTTCCCAGAATTTTGGGCGGGAGTCGGGAGATTAGGTAAAAAACCCGGTTTCTTGAGTTGA
>NZ_JAUBUN010000003.1:192544-206798 GCF_036702665.1 Microcoleus sp. Aus8_D2 | reverse complement strand
GGTTTCTTTTCCCTCGAACAAACCTAATGAACAAATAATCATTGGTTCGCGTTTTTCATCCTCTTCGCTGACGATGCACAAGCGATCGTCAATCCGCATCCCTAGGACTAATTCTGCTAACTGCTTGTCGCTAATACCGCTTTTTAGCTGTCGGTTTAATGTGTCAAGGGCGGACTGGCGCAGGGGATAGCGGTAGATTTGCTCGATCGCCCTTACCAACTCCTCCGATGCAAATATTGTACCCTGCATTTGCTGTGCATATCTTTTTAGGCGATCGTATGTTCGGAACCGAGCACCGGAAGGCCGCCCCAATTGTCCGCCGGCGCTTTGTTCTTCTTCGGCGATCAATTCCGCGCCTTTTTGAACTAATTCGTGATGTTGTTTGTCCCTAGGAATAGCTGGCGTGGATTCATCGCAAGCTGCAATTCTTAAAATTGCCAGTTGCGACTGAGTAACGCTATTCCCATTGCGATCGACCCAAATTAAGGAATCATTTCCCTCGGCGGTTTTCATGTATAATAGAACTCCTTCCGGCTGCATCGGCGCGGGACTGTGGGCGCGAGTTGAATAGACTACATTGGGCATTGATTCAATAGTTTTCTTTAAAGTTGGATTGTTGTCTGTGGCATTTTTCCAAATCTGGAAAGCTTCGGAAGTCAAATCAACTTCGCCATCTTCTTCTCCGTCTAAAATGCCAGATTTTTCATGGTAAATGTCTAGAATAATTTGCGGATCGTCGTCTTCAAAAAACGATTCATCTGTTCCCACAACTTCGGCATTTTCTTGCAAGCGCCGCCGCAGTCTTTCCCGCAGATTAATAATCTTTTCGACTCCTTCTTCTGGCAAAAACGAATAACAGAAAATCTGCTCGGCTTGTTGTCCGATGCGATCGACTCTTCCTACCCGCTGAATCAACCGAATAATTGCCCAAGGTAAGTCATAGTTAACAATGATTCCGCAGTCTTGCAAGTTGTGTCCTTCACTGAGAATGTCCGTAGCAACTAATATCCGCAATTCTCGATCGGGCGAGACTGTATCCCGCTTACCGCTGCTAGCAGGACTAAACCTTAATGTGAGTTCTGTGGGGTCTTTTGTTTGACCTGTCACCGCCGCAACTCTGCTAATATTTAAGGCTTTCAAGTTATCAGTTATGTAGCGCACTGTATCGGCAAATTGACTAAAAATTAATACTTTCTCACCGGGATGATTTTCTGTGACTAATTTGACTAAAGCCGTCAATTTTTGATCGGGTTGAGAGTGCCAGTTACCGCAAGTTTGCAAAATTTGCATGACGCAGCCGGCATCTGCTAGCAAATCCCGTTTTAATTTCTTGGTGTCGAACAAGCTGGTTTTGAGCCATTTAAACCTGCGCTGGTAACGATTTTGATATTCTTGATAAATAACTTCTGCCCGCTGTTTGAAAGCTTTTTCGCTTAAGATTAGTTGGGCTTCAATGTCTAAGGTTTCTCCTGTTTCATCGTCGATTTCTTCGGTTTCAATATTGCGAGCAATCACAGAATCTGCATCTTCATCACTATTGCGAATATCTAGCAAGTCTGCATCCTGGGTGCCGATCGGGATATCTAACTGATTGTCGATCGCATATAAGTAGACAAAATTCCGCAAGATATGCCGCTCAAGTGACTGAATAAACGCACTACCGCTGCTTTCCAGCCGTTTAAACAAGTTCGTGCGCGAAAAACCCATTAAGCGGCGTCCTGCGCGGGAAAGGGCATTTAACTGTCGCTGTTCGGCTTCTGTCGGTTCTGGTTTGGGCTTTTTGGCGATGTAATTTCCCAGCCCGTAACGGGGCAGATTTAGGGCGTTAATGACTTCGACGATTTCCTGAAAGTCAGGCTGGGGCGACAATCTGGCTGCGGAGTTGTCTAAGCTAAACTTGATGGTTTTAGGGATGCGGCTGGGAAAATAGGAGCGAGTGCGATCGTCCAATTCTAAATATTTGCGATCGGTTTCTGGATCGGTTTCCGCATAATTGTCTTTAATAAACGAGCGAGTTCGTCTCATCATATAGCGCTTCATCAAGTCTCGCCAATCATCGGGATGTTCGCTTTTTTCAAAGGCTGCTAAAGAGCGCACCGAACATTGATGGCGCTTGAGAAATTCCAATTCTCCTTGACTCCCGCCGCCCAATTCATTCAGCAAAGCTTCCGGGCGCAGTCCTAAATTTTCATCTTCAGGAACAAACAAGCGCAATTGAGAAGATAAATCTAAATAAGTTTTGTTGTAGGGAGTTGCCGAAAGTAGAATACATTTACTTTCGTTAGCTTTAATATATTCCTGAATCGCTCGATAACGCTTACCTTCTCGGTTTCTGAGGTTGTGACTTTCATCTATCAACACAACTCGATAGCGGCGCAATTCTGGCAAGTCTTGCTGTACCCGACTGATGGGTAAAACCTTGGCAAGCAGGCGATATTTTCCTGCATATTCTTCCCACATTGTCACCAAGTTTTTCGGACAAATAATCAGGGTTTCCAGGAGACAATCTTCTTCTAAGATTTTAGCAATTGCCGTACCAACCAAAGTTTTGCCCAAACCCACAACGTCGCCAATAATTACGCCGCCGCGTTTGGTAATGTGACGGGCGGCTAACTTTACAGCTTCTTCTTGAAACCTAAATAAACCCTTAAATTCTTTGGGGATGCGAAACTCCGCAAGGCCGGCAATGGCTTCGCGGGATAAGTGATAGACGATGTTTAAATAAATGTGGTATGGTGGAATTGTTTCGGCCCTCGCCCAACTGCGATCGATAATTTCTGCGAGTTCTTGAGAAATATCAATGCAGCCGTATTCTTGCCAGCGATCGTCAAACCATTTTTGCAATTTATTGCAAGCATCACCATCTAAAATATCAATATTCAATTCGCCTTGTTTGGAAAGTCCGGCTAAAGTTAGATTGCTGCTACCCAAAAATCCCACAATTGGACTGTTTGGATCGTGACGGTGCACGAGATACAGTTTAGCGTGCAGGGGATAAGCTAAAAATAATTTTACAATAACTTTTTGGGTTTTAATTTGATAGCTCAACCGTTGTAAACCTTTCTCGTCTTCATCGTTAGGAGCGCCGATTGTAAGCTGTTGCCGAAATTCTTCGGCCATCCGCTTTTTGAGCCGATTGATTTCACTATTGTCAATGCTTTGGTGAGGGCGAATTAGGCTAAGACTAGCATTCAATTCATCGGAGGGCAATCTTTGCATTCCAACTAAAAGGCGGCAGCAGGCTCCTTGATTTCCCATATATGCTTGGATTGATTCGCTAATTTTCCGCCAGCCTCTGAGATTGAAGTAGCCAACACAAAAATCTGCTCTATAGGAAAGTTTTATGGTTTCTCGGAGTGCGGGAAGTAGGGGAAGTTCGATGTTGTCAAAGATGCGGGGCATGGGATTTTGTGTGTGAGAATTAGTGCGATCGGAAACAAGGGCGACTTTGATGATGGTGAGTGACGCATCAATATCAAAGAAACCGGGTTTTTACCGATATTAAAGGCTGCGATCGAATATTTTGTAAAAAACCCGGTTTCTGCCTCCAGGAATGATTGTACAAGAGTTGGTTCTTCCCCCTCAATCCCCGCCCAGCAAAGGTTTCGTTTACAATTGCGGTTCGATGCCGGCCGATCGCAATTGGGCGCGCAATTGGTCTAATTCTTGTTGAGTGCGATCGGCTCTTTGCCGTTCTTGCTCAGCTCTTTCAAAGCCCGTTAACAGCAGATTCCCGGAACTGTCCCACCAGCGCAACCAAGGTAATTCGGCGTTTTGATACCTCCCGTGCCAGATGCCCAATTCCACTCCTAGGGGTTGAATGGGGTAATGAGCGCGATCGTTTGCAGAAACCAAATGATAACTACCATCTACTAAATGATAAACTTCAACGCTAGCTCGATTAACTTCATAAATCCCGTAAAATGCCGGATGAATCACATTTTCATAAATCCAGAATTTACCCGGCTTAGTTTCCTGTTGGCCGGTTCGCAATAAAGGCGTTCTGTCCCGTTCTTCGGCACCATTTCCCGATACAAACTCCAACACAATTAACGGCGATATCAACTCTTGCCATAACACATAAGAACGGCGCAATTGACCGTCAAGTGTTGGCGGGACATTCGGAACGTAAAACCAGTCTGGCGCTTCTGCACCCTTTTCCAGCGGATCTGTCAATCGCCAATAAATGCCGCTGTCTTGACCGATACAATAGTTACCATCTGGATGAATGCTTTGCAAGACGGGAGTAATGGAATCGGTTAACAGAATGCTTTGGGGATGTTCTTGAAAATTTTTCACAAAAGTACCGTCGGATTCTGGTAGCTGAGTGTGGTCTGGCCAGCCAGTGGGGTTGTTTTCTACATCTAGGCTAAATTTCATAATTTTATGTTGATTGCAAGCATTGTTAGCAGCGAGCTTTTGATTTCGATTATATGCGAACTCGATACATCTAACTTATGTCTCTATCTCCCAATCCTCCAGGCGCAAACCTTCAACGCGGCTGAACTCGCGGGTATTGTGAGTTACAAGAATTAGGTTGTTAGCCAGAGCAATAGAGGCAATCAAGAGGTCATTAGGGCCGATCGGGGTTCCAGATGCAGCTAATTGAGCGCGAATTTCTCCGTAAATTAGGGCCCAATACGGTTCACTTAAGACCGATCCCCCCTAACCCCCCTGGTGGGAGGGGGGGACAAGAAAAGAAAGCTCTTAAAGTCCCCCTTGCTTTCGGGGGATGCGAGGGGGATCTCCAACCATCAGGAGTCTTAAGTGAACCGTATTGAATTATGGCAGATCGATCGTCAAAAGGCAAACTGACAAACTCATTGCAAAAACGTTCTAGTCGAACTAAATTGCTATCTTGACGCGAACTTTTGAAAGCACCCCAATAAAGTTCTGCTTTAACTACAGAACATATTGCTACATCACCTGACCGCATCATTGCTAGTTGGCGCGATACCGATGAGTTGCGGTCGGGATTTAACAAACGGATGCAAGTATTGGTGTCTAAAAGATAAATCACAGCCATTCTTCCCGCATTTCATATTCCAACTGCTCTGGACGAACCAGCGGTTCTCCCTCCCAACTTCCTATTACTGTCTCAAAAAACCCCGGTGGCCAGCCTAAATCTTCCGGCGTTTTAGCCTCAGTTGCTGGTGCTACGGGCTGGAAAACTACAATTACTTCCAAATCGGTATTTTTGATGCCGCCGGGGATTTGCAAATGCAGCATCCCGTCCTCACCGACGCGCGATCGCACTTTAATACTTTGCATAACTTTTGCCTCCTTAAGTTTGTAGTAAAAATTAATCTTGTCAGCCCTGGACGCATTTGGGCCAAAAAAACCGGGTTTTTTACGTAATCTGCAATAAGTAAGGTTCGTAGTGCAGACTTTAGTCCGTAGGATATTGCGGACTAAAGTCCGTACTACAAACCAATAAGTAAGGTTCGTAGTGCGGACTTTAGTCCGTAGGATATTGCGGACTAAAGTCCGTACTACAAACCGTTATATTTAGGATTAGTATATCTCATTACTCTTCCACGCGAACTCGGGTGGGGCCAAAAGCAATTAATCGCGCTGGTATATTGCGGAAAATTGGCAACTGCAAGAACGCTGGAGGTGTAAACTGTTTATTAGTATCTAACGCTCCTTTAATAATTTGCTCTTGCATCAAGGACTGAAATCCTTGAATGATGCGCGTCGGCCATTCCCGCTGTCGCTGCACCTCTGCCAAATCCCACAGGTGCAAGTGATGGTTTTTCAGGGGCGCGATCAGTACGTTGGCCGCGACGACAGCATCTTGAATCGCATAGTTAATTCCCACACCGCCTATGGGCGACATGACATGGGCGGCATCCCCAATTAACAGCAAACCGGGACGATACCAGCGGGGAAGACGGCTCGATTCTACTGAGAGAAATGAAACCTGCGACCAATCTTTGAGTTGCTCGACTCTATCTGCAAATTCCGGTGCTAGTTCAGCAACGGATTTTTGCAAGTTTTCTATTCCTGAATCGCGCAATTTATGATAGCTGCCTTTGAGAATTACATAACCTAGTTGCCAGTAATCCAATCGGTCAATTATCACTAATAAATGACCTCCCGCAGCTCGCCCTCCCACGCCGGAATCTTTGACATCGTGGGGGCTGCGCGGCAAACGGAACCACAGAACGTCCATCGGCGGGGAAGTTTTGATCGGTTCAAAACCTGCTAGTTGGCGGAGGCGGGAAAAGCGACCGTCTGCGCCGACAGTCAGGGTCGATCGCACTTCATGACATCCCCCGTGTCCGCGATAGCGAATTCCGCAAATTACCCCATTTTCTTGAATTATTTCTTGGACGTTCGCTCCCATTACGAGTTGAAAGTTGGGGTAGCGCTGGGCTTCGGCGGTGATGAATTCCAGAAACTTGACTTGAGGAAGAATCGTAATGTAAGGATACTTGGTTTTGAGGCTGCTCAAATCTACGAGGGCGGCACTATTTCCCCCAGCTTGGATGGTGAGGCGGCGCATTTTGGTATGGGGAAATTCCAGTAATTTGTCGGCTAATCCCAATTGATCCATAATTTCCATGACTGACGGATGCAGGGTATCGCCGCGAAATTCTCGATCGAAATCTTTGTGTACTTCTAGCAGCATCACCGGGATGTTTTGCCGCGCTAAAAGCAATGCTAAAACAGCGCCTGCTGGCCCGCCTCCCACGATGCAGCAACCTGTATGCTGCACGTCAATGACGGAGTGAGTTGCAGTGGATTCTGAATTTTCAACGGAGTTGACAGCCATATTTTTCTGCTCCCGTTTGCCAAACAAATCTGCTAGCTACTTACATTGTATGGCTTTGTTAGAGAGTTTCAGCTAAATCGATGTGGTGGCGGCCCCCGTCCAACCGCACCCTGGGCCCGGAGTGAGAGAACCCCCCGCAGCCCCGTTGCTCGACGCGGTACAATAAATGCGATCGTACTTAACGCTTATATTAAAAAAGCTACACACAACGCCACAGGAGACAACGGACGTATGGGAAAAGTAGTTGGCATTGACCTCGGAACGACAAACTCAGTAGTAGCCGTCATGGAAGGGGGCAAACCGGTTGTGATTGCCAACGCAGAAGGGATGCGGACAACTCCTTCGGTGGTGGCTTTCACCAAGGAAGGAGAACGCCTTGTCGGACAGATGGCCAGACGCCAAAATGTTCTCAACCCCCAAAACACCTTTTACGCTGTCAAGCGGTACATCGGACGCAAATATACCGAACTGACTCCAGAAGCAAAGCGCGTCCCTTACACAACTCGCCGCGACGACAACGGAAACATCAAAATTAAATGCCCTCGCTTGAAAAAAGACTTCGCCCCAGAGGAAATTTCGGCGATGGTGTTGCGGAAGTTGGCCGATGAAGCCAGCCGCTATCTGGGACAAGAAGTGACAGGGGCTGTGATTACTGTTCCCGCTTATTTCAACGACTCGCAGCGACAGGCGACGCGGGATGCTGGACGAATTGCCGGACTTGATGTGAAGCGGATTTTAAATGAACCGACTGCGGCTTCTTTGGCCTACGGTTTGGAACGGCGAGAAAGTCAAACTATTTTAGTTTTTGATTTGGGCGGTGGTACTTTTGATGTATCTATTTTAGACGTTGGAGATGGAGTATTTGAAGTTAAGGCAACTAGCGGCGATACTCAATTGGGAGGCAATGATTTTGACTCCAAAATTGTTGATTGGTTAGCCGAACAATTCCTGGAAAAAGAAGGCGTGGATTTACGCAAAAATCGCCAAGCTTTGCAGCGATTGATTGAGGCTGCTGAAAAAGCCAAAATTGAGCTTTCTGGTGTCGGTGTTACTGAAATTAATTTGCCGTTTATCGATGCGAATGAAGATGGGCCTTTGCATTTGGAGACTCGGCTGACTCGCGGTCAATTTGAGGGGCTGTGTACCGATTTGGTGCAGCGGCTGCGCCGTCCGGTGAAACAAGCTTTGGCTGATGCCAATATGAGTCCTTCTCGGATTGATGAAGTTGTGTTGGTCGGCGGTTCGACTCGCATTCCTTTGGTGCAGCAAATTGTGCGCAGTTTGATTGATAAAGAGCCGAATCAAAATGTGAATCCCGATGAGGTTGTGGCGGTGGGTGCTGCAATTCAGGCGGGGATTTTGGGCGGGGATGTCCGCGACGTGCTGCTGTTGGATGTGACGCCGCTGTCGCTGGGCTTGGAAACGATCGGCGGGGTGATGAAAAAACTGATTCCTCGCAATACTACTATTCCTGTAAGGCGATCGGATATTTTTTCGACTGCCGAAAACAACCAAACTGTGGTAGAAGTTCACGTCATCCAAGGGGAACGGGAATTAGGTAGAGATAATAAGTCTTTGGGACGGTTTAAATTAACTGGAATTCCGCCGGCACCGCGAGGGATTCCGCAGGTACAAGTGGCTTTTGATATTGATGCTAACGGGATGCTGTTGGTGACTGCTTTGGACAAAACTACCGGCAGGGAACAAAGCATTACTGTGCAAGGTGCTTCGACTCTGAGCCAGCAGGAAGTCAATCAAATGATTCGCGATGCGGAACAGTTTGCTCAAGCTGATAAGTTGCAGCGAGAAAGGGTGGAAAAACGCAATCGCGCTGAGGCTTTGGCTTATCAAGCTGAGCGACAGTTGCGGGAAGTTGCGCTCGATCGCGGAATGCAGTTTGCTCAAAGAAGCCGCCAGCGCATTGAAACGTTAATTCGGGAATTGCGAGACAGTTTGGAACGCAACGATGAGCGCGGAGTCGATCAAGTTGGCTCGGATTTGCAAGATGCTCTGTACGATTTGAACCGCGAAGTTTCCGCTTTTGCTGATGATGACGATGATGATGATTTCTTTGAGTCTGTGAAGCGGACTTTTACGGGCGACGGTACCAAGCGGCGCAGCGATGATAATAACTACTATCAAAATGCTAAGCCCTACAGGCGATCGACTGTCGATCCAATGCCCGATCGCTCTTACGATCGCGATCGGATGCCAGATCGCGATCGATCGTACGATCGATCTTACGATCGTACACCCGATCGCAGAACCAGCAATAACCGCCCGACTCGCCCCTATCAAAACCAAAGCGACGACTGGGATGATGACGACGATTGGTTGTAATTAATGATTAGTCATTAGTCTTTAGTTGGAAAGTAATAATCAGGATAACTAAGGACTAATGACTGATAGCTGATGACTAATGACTAATAACTAATGACTAATGACTAATAATGCAAAACTTTCGTAATTACTATCAAATACTGGGAGTACCCAGAGACGCTACGGCTGATGAGATCAAAAAAGCTTACCGACGACTGGCGAGACAGTTGCACCCCGACGTAAATCCGGGCGACAAATCTGCCGAAGATAACTTTAAAGATATTAATGAAGCTTACGATATTCTTTCCGATCTAGAAAAGCGCGCTCAATACGACCAGTTTAGTAAATTCTGGAAACAAAAGGGATTTCAAGGCAAACAAGGCGTCAAACTTCCCAATTTCACAAGTTGGGGAAG
This sequence comes from Microcoleus sp. Aus8_D2, assembly GCF_036702665.1. Lineage (NCBI taxonomy): Bacteria > Bacillati > Cyanobacteriota > Cyanophyceae > Oscillatoriales > Microcoleaceae > Microcoleus > Microcoleus sp. Aus8_D2. The sequence goes on along the minus strand of NZ_JAUBUN010000003.1, from coordinate 197,286 downwards.
CAACAAAAATAGCCGCCGCAAACCAGCCGAAGACATCGATTTTAGCGATTACTCAGATTTTAATAAATTTCTCGATCAAGTGCTGGGAAGGCGCCGGGAAGTGAGGATGGCGACAGAGAATGATGCACCGCGAGTTCCCGCTTCGGAACCGTGGAATACGGCTTCTAAGAAAACGAGTTATGTTGCTAATTCTCGGGAAGAGAGAAGGGATTTGGACGATCGCGAAATTCGACGCGAAACCAGAGAAATTGACGATCGCGAAATCAGAAGAGACATTGATGCGAGGCTGACTCTGCCTTTGGAAAGAGCTTATTCGGGCGGTACCGAGCGCATCCGCTTGGATGACGGGCGGTGGATCGAGGTAAATATGCCTGGGGCCATGGTATCGGGCCAGCGAATTCGCCTGCGCAATCAAGGTATTGGCGGCGGCGATTTGTACTTAAAAATTACCGTTTCTCCCCATCCATTTTTCCGCTTGGAAATGTCGGATATTTGCTGCGAATTGCCGCTGACGCCCTGCGAAGCGGTGCTCGGTGGGGATATTGAAGTGCCGACTCTAGACGGCTTGGTGAAGATGAAACTGCCCCCTGGAGTCACGTCTGGGAAGCGGTTGCGGCTGGCGAACAAGGGCTATCCGACGGGAAATGGCGATCGGGGCGATCAGCTAGTAGAAATTCAGGTGTTAATTCCCAAGGAAATTAGCGACGAAGAACGGGAATTGTACGAAAAGTTGCGGCAAATTGAGACTTTCAAACCGCGTCAAGATTTGTCGGTTTAATTCTGTAGGGTGCTCTTCGGCGCACCTTCTACTAATTATGTTGCTCAATCCTGGATCGTACTAATTTTAAAAAGTTATGCAACAGTCTTTTGTAGGGTGCGTCGCCACAGACAATCCATCAAAAAAAAGCAACAATTTGATAGATCCGCACCTTACGCTTCGGGTTGAGAAAACAAGCCAAACACTTGTTTGGTAACAAAAATTATTATAAATAAAATAACATAAGTAAAATTACTGTTGCAATTTTTCAGGAACTAGCCGAAAATTAACAACAAGCTAATTTTCCCACAATCAGGAGCATTCTGCCGCGATGACTCAAATGCCCCCTCAATGCAAAAATCTGCAAGAGCAAGTTGACTCTCTACTGCAACTGCTGCGTCAGGAAGCGTCTTTGCGACAACAGGATATCTCAGCGGTACAAGCTTCTTTGAAAAAGGCAATTTCTCCAGAGTTTGAGATTGTATTTGCAGGCGCTTTCAGTGCGGGAAAATCGATGCTGATTAATGCTTTGCTGGAGCGAGAATTGCTCTACAGTGCTGAAGGACACGCTACTGGTACTGAGTGTTATATCGCCTACGCTGAATCGCCTGAAAAAGAGCGCGTTGTTCTCACTTTTTCGAGCGAAGTTGAGATTCGCCAGCAAGCTTATGCTCTTTGCGAGCAGTTGAATTTAACTACTGAAATCGACATTAATCTCACAGATGTAGTCAAGATTTTAGCTCAGGGATGCAGCATAATTATTGAAAAGGAAGGCGGAGAAAATAAATCGGAGCGAGCTAAACAAGCGAAGGCTTTGACTCTGCTTTTAGAAGGATTTGTAGCGAATCGCGATCGCATTCAAACTGTCGAAAATGCTACTTATTCGATGGAACAGTTTAATTTTTCAAATCTCAAGGAAGCTGCTAGTTACGCACGGCGCGGTAGCAACAGTGCTGTACTCAAGCGAGTTGAATATTATTGTTATCATCCGCTGCTACAAGATGGCAATATTATTATCGATACGCCGGGAATTGACGCGCCTGTCAAACAAGATGCGGAATTGACCTATGATAAGATTGAAAGCCCCGATACTTCGGCGGTTGTCTGCGTCTTGAAGGCTGCTTCGTCTGGGGAAATGACGACGGAAGAGACGGAGTTGATGGAGAAAACGCGATCGAATCCCGGAATTCGCGATCGCCTGTTTTACATTTTCAACCGCATCGACGAAACTTGGTACAACGCGCAACTGCGACAGCGCTTGGAAAATCTGATTAATTCCGACTTTCGCGACACCGCCAGAGTCTACAAAACCAGCGGATTGCTGGGATTTTACGGGAGTTTGATTAAAAAAGGGACAACGGGGCGCGATCGTTTTGGTTTGGATAGCATATTTGCCGCCAATCGCGATCGGGTTGATGCAGACACGAATGCGGGTAATCGCAGCGAGAATAGTGAAGAAACACCGCAATTTATCAGCGAATTCAACCGCTACTGCGCCAATTCCGGCAAACTTTCTCCCAGCAAATTTCGGATTTCAGTTAACAGCTACGAAACGCCCAGCGAAAATTACGTGCGGATTCTAGCGGAACAAGGTCAACCGTTAATTCAGCAATTAATTCAAGATAGCGGTATCGAAGATTTCCGCACAGCCATCACCGATTATCTCACAAAAGAAAAGCGCCCGCAACTGTTCAGAAATCTCGCTGACGATTTAGAGGATTTGTGCATTCAACTGCGGAAACAATACCAAACAATCCAGCGGAATTTGGACAGCCAGCCCCGCGAAATTGAAGCAATGAAAGCCCAAGAACTTTTGCGGCTGAATCAAGAATTGCAGCAAGTCGGGCAGGAATTCCGCGCACATATCGCCAAAGAAGTCAATGACACGATTATGAACAGATGCGATATTTTCGATACTGATTTTCGCCAACTGCAATCTCGGATGATCCGCCGCTTGGATGAATTGCTAGACGGATTTTCGGTTGAGGCGGCTTACGGACGCACTTTGATCGCTCATCCGCGCAACGCTACAGCACCTTTAATTGCGGTTTTGGTGGAAGCGCTTTATTATTTAGCGAATCAGTTGGAAGATATTTTAGTAGAGGCTACTAAGTCACTGGTTGATAACTATTTCCAGTATTTGAAAGACAGTGTTCGCAAGTCGGAATACTATCGATTGCTTTATCGGTTGTTGGGGAATGACGGGGGAATTGAACAGCAGTTAGAGGAGTTGTCACAGCGGGTTTCTCGTGCTTTGGTGAATGCAGCGGGCGTGGAGTGCGATCGCTACGTGCGAGAAAGTCCCCGTTTTTACGACGAAGGCACGTTTTCGATTTACCAATTCCGGGAAACATTGCAGCAAACATCCCAAGGTTTCGACTGCGAAAATATGGTAGACGCGCAACCAGCAATTAGGCAATTGTTGAGGCTAGATTTTGAGCCGAAAGTATCTCGAACAATTCGGCAAACTTTTCGCCAAACTGTCAACCAAACGCTGAAAGAGCATTTGTTACCGATGGCGGAACAGCAAGCTGATGATATTTTACAGAAATACAGTCAAGCCCGCGATTATTTGGAGCAAACTTTGGCACAGGAAGCTGAGGAAAAGATTGCTAAAAATCTGCGGTTGCAAGCGGAGAATGAAGGCAAGATTCAAGAGTACGATCGGGCGGTTTCTGGGATTAATAGTTGCTTGCAGGCGATGAAGTTGCACGAGCATTTGTTACCTGTAATTGGGGAGAATAATAGCGTTGTTGTGGATTGTGAATGATTGGAAATCCGGCGATTGGAAATCCGGCGATTGGAAACCGGCGATTGGAAACCCGGCGAATAGAATTCGCGGCGACACAGACAAAACCCGCCTCCGCGGGTTGAAGAGATAAGAGATTCTTAGTCCGCGGAGGCGGACATCGTTTGTATAGCCGCGAATTCTATTCGCCGGGATTCTTGCCAAAAGAGAGATACTACTCTAAAATAGTTAGGATAAAAGTAAAAAAAAATAGAGATTAATATGGAAGATAAATTTGATTTTCACAACTGCGGCAATGATGATGCTTTATCTTTCGGTGATGCAATGCTTAAAGTAGAAAAACTCAAGGAAACAGTAAATGGAGTTTTGCCTGAGTATGGGTTAGGACACACACTTAATCAGTTGTTAAGTCAACAGCGACTAAATATTGATGTAGGTTTAACTACTGACCAAACACGTTATTTATATGAGAAATGGTTTGGTCAAGGTATAGATTGTGAAATTCTCAGAGTGGGTGCTCGGGGCTGGAAAAAAGGAAAGATGAAGCTCAAACTCAATGTTACCATAGAATTTTGCCCCGACGAACCAGAAGTCGAAGAAATACCAGAAAACAACGAGTCAGAAACTAGCCAACCAGAATCCCCCCTTGATGATTTGCGCCGCCAACTTCTCGATCGCGAAAACTCACCCAGCTAATCCGTCAAACATATGCGGTTAAAATACATCATGACTAAAACCCCCAGAATTACCATCCCCCCAGAAGTCAGAAAATACGTATTCACTCGCAACAAATACCAGTGCCAAAGCTGCGGCCAAACCAAACTAGAAGCAGAACTGACGATCGATCATATCATCCCCCTAGCCCGCAGCGGCAGCAACGACATCAGCAACCTGCAAACCCTCTGCCGCACCTGCAACCAAAGGAAAACCGACAAACTAGACCCGCGCTTTAAGCGACACTTTGACTTATAATATTAGTTTGAGCGAGATAGAAATGACTGTTTGTAGTGCGGACTTCAGTCCGTTCTGAGAAATTTTGACCCAATGCGGACTAAAGTCCTCACTACAAACCTCTCTTATGTTTGTAGTGCGGACTTCAGTCCGTTCTGAGAAATTTTGACCCAATGCGGACTAAAGTCCTCACTACAAACCTCTCTTATGTTTGTAGTGCGGACTTCAGTCCGTTCTGAGAAATTTTGACCCAATGCGGACTAAAGTCCTCACTACAAACCTCTC
>NZ_JAUBUN010000003.1:60950-192444 GCF_036702665.1 Microcoleus sp. Aus8_D2 | reverse complement strand
TTATGTTTGTAGTGCGGACTTCAGTCCGTTCTGAGAAATTTTGACCCAATGCGGACTAAAGTCCTCACTACAAACCTTATAAATTCTACCATCGATAATACCGATAAGGATCGTCCCCATTCTCGAAATCCGTCTTGTAATCCGGGTGATAAAACTCCTGACTAGAACCGTTAAACACAACTCCATCCGTCTTAAAACTTGCCCCTAAATTAGCCAAAATCTGAGCATTTGCCCGTGTTTGCCGCCAGCGAGTAAAACGCAAATAAGTCTTAGCATCAGCATTCAAACTATCCGGATCGATCTGAGAGAAAATCGCCACGCCCTTACCTACAGCAATCCGGCTTAACAAACCGTCAGCACCGATTTCTCCCCCAGACTTAATCAACCAAGTATCATAAAAAGAGCGCGATCGCAAATCAGAACCGCTAAGCCCCTTCACCTCATCCCAACCCGGAACCGCCAGCGAACCCCCAAAGTCCTTCGCTGGCTGCAAACTCACGCCCAAACCCGCAACCGGCACTTGACGCGGCAAGAAAAACGCATTCCCGCCACCATTCAAATAACTGCGTAAATCTGCATCTTTCAGATTCGCTTCGGCACCCACAACCGCCAAACCAACATCCTTAGCAAGCGAATCAGCCCGCTGATAAATTACCCCCAAACTGTCCAACTTCTTGGCATCCTTGTCTCCCCCAATTAAAACCACTTTATTCGGCTTTCCAAGCACTGGAGAATTCATCCCGTAACTCACAATTTGTTGTACTAACTGCGCCGCCCCACCATCTACAGAATAATGGTCTTCCAAATCCAACTCGTTTAAAATCAGCCGCCCTTTTCCATAATCCAATTCCATCAGCGGCGAATAAGCTAAATCAAACTCAGATTCCAAAATTGGCCGCCAACCGCTGCGGTGCGGTTTCTCAATTGAAGCGCTACTAACAGCACCGCGATTTCCCCAATGCCAGCCGTACCAAGGCATATTTGCCGGACTCAATCTTGCCCCCGTTTGAATCGTATCTGGATAAGCTTCAACCAGCGTGCTTTCCCCCATCCAATCGCGCAAATCTTCACCGTCTAAACCGCTAATTGCTGGATGGTTATTATCAACTGGATACGCGCGGCGGCTGACGTGTTCGGCAACCCGCAAACCCATGTTTTTCAGCCATTCCCGGCGCTGGGGAAACACCATTGCTTTGCCGCCGTTTCGCACGAAAGTTTCTAAATTTCCCGGCAAATTTTGCCCGCTAGAAAAGGCTTCCCGACCGATAATTAGTAGGGGCAATCCCCCCGTGGTTGCCCCTACATTACCGTTCCAAGGCACTAGACTATAACCTAACTGCTTTAACATTGCCGATGTTTTGCCCACAGGATCGAAGATTGTCACCGCATCCTTGACTTTGGCTTGAGTGGCAAACACCCGGAAAGGAAATGTATCAGAATGCGGGCGATCGCCAATTCGTGCAGTCAAGCGAATTTCGCCGTCAGCCTTGCTAGAAATTGTATTTGGCAATTTCACGTCAATTGGAAAAAATAGCGTGCCTGCTGTCTCAATTTTCCCCTTCTTCTCGCCAGTTGCCACCTCTTCTCCCCCGACCATTACTCGCCAATTTAATGCAAAATCCTGCTGCCCTCTGGTATCGTTAATTAATACTATTTGCTTTGCCAATTTGCCGCCTGCAAAAAAGCTGCGATCTTTGGCAGCAAAAGCCTGATTAGCACCAGCAATCCAAGCTAAAGTCGGGCCGTTATTATTCATAATTGCCTCCCCTGCCGGATAAATTTTGTAAGCTTCTGGCTGCAAATGATGCATCAGATTATTTGACACTTGCTTCAAATAAACGCCCCTGCGACCCGATTGAAATCCCCCAAGATCCACCTTAGTTCTGCCAGCATCCGAAACTTCCCAACCGTGTCCTTCCTGCCAAGGAATCATCCCCCCAGACATTCCAAAAGTCCGCCAACTCCGCCAAGTATTCGTACTGAATAAATGCTGCAACTTTTGAAAAGCAGGTGCAAAATCCAAATCCTTGCTCATGTGCCAGCTTTTATACTGCATATCCTTGACAAATTGCTCGCGCACTTTATTTTTATAAGCCGGGGTTTCTAACTGATAAGCTTCTTTTCCCAAGTAAATTGCTGCAAATTCTGTCATCCAAGGTTCGCTAACAATCACTTTATCAAAACCTTGGCGGTTTCGCATCATTGTCGCGTGCAGTGGCGTGCCAAATTCCACCACCATGTAGGGCATTTCTCCGGTTTTGCTCCACTCAGAAATCCACTCTTCTCTTTCTTGTAACGGCATCACATTTAAATAAGAATTCAGCGAATAAACATCGCCAAAAGTGCCGCCTTGATGTACCATTACAGGTCTGGTGGGGTCTACGGATTTCATAGCAGCAAAAGCTTCATTTCCCAGGGGGGTTTTTGCGCGCAACCGCTGGTCTTCCACGGGGCCGATTGTTCCTTCTACTGTTTTCTTGCCGATGCGGCGGGGATTTTGGTCGTCACCGTTGCCGAAATAATTAGGACTTGTCGCCCACATTAATACTGAGGGATGATTGCGGTAGCGGCGCATTTCTGCTGTCATTCGCCCTTTCCAGCGATCGATAATTTGGCGGTTATTCCACTGTTCGCTCCAAGCTATGGGAGTAATATCTAATGCGGGAGCCATAATTGGAAAACCTTTGAGGTCTGCACGTTCGGAAAATAGTTCTCGGAAGTGCCATCTACCCCGTTCGTCGTGATTCCAAGGCCAAATTTCTGCTATATTGAAACCAGCTTTTACATAGCCGTCTATTAAACTGTCTGAAACTTCTACTGTGCCGCCTTCCCAAGTATCGGAATGCAAGGCGGGACGCAGGCGAAACTCGGTGCCATTTAAGAAAAATTTGCGCCCTTCTACCCAAAATTCCCGGAATCCGAAGGGTTGGTGATATTGCGTGTTTGCGCCGCTGCCTGTTACTTCTAGTTGCAGGGTGTAAAGGTTGGGTTTGCCGGCATCCCAAAGCCGGGGATTTTGCCAATCCCATTGGACTTTTACGGTTTGAATTGGTTTGGCTTGAACGGTTGCACTTCCTGTAAATTTTTGTTCTACTTTGCCTTTTTCGTCGAGCATTTCTGCGATGAGTTGAACTTGACCGTTTTGGGTAATGTCTTTGAGTTCTACATCTAATTTAATTTGCTTTTTTCTGGTGGAAGTTTGGACGTATACATCGCTAACTAGCGGGCCTTGGGGAACGCTGAAAACCCGGACTTCGCCGATGATTCCCCGCGATTGCAGATTGGATTTTGTGGTGTAAATTTCTGTAGGACTCATAATCACGGCTTTGTCTTTTTCGTCGGATACTGCCGCGACTAAAATAGATATTGTATTTTGACCTGATTTTACTACTTTGGTAATTTCAACATTGCCGTAGGGCCATTCGATTTGACCGCAGTTAATGCCGTTGACAAAGATGACTGCATCGGTGCTGACTCGGGCTAAGTCGATAAAAAATCGGCGGTTTTGACCGTCGCCGGGAATGTCTATTTTTTTCTGATACCAAGCTTTTGATAGTTGTTTGCTGTTGAAGTTTTCCCAGTCTTTGCCGGTGCCGCGAGTGATGATTCCGGGTATGAATTCGTTTTTTTCTTCTTGCCAGTCTCCGGGTACTTGGATGGTACCCCAATTTGGGGATGTGGGGGGACTTTGGGGGTTGCCTGTGGCGGGGACAAATTGCCAGGTGCCGTTGAGATAGATTTGGTCGCGCTTGTTGTCGATCGCACTGGCGGTAGCTGGGGTAAGATTGGGAAAGCCGATCGATATTACTGAGTTGCTGACCGAGTAGGGATTTTGCAGCGCGTAACCGATGAATCCGAAGACGATGGCGGCTGCGAAAAATAATCCGATAATTTTTGCCAGCTTGTGATTCACGGTAACTTCCTCCCAGACATCAACTTATCCAGTTTGTCGCTTCATTTATCATAAGCTGTTGCGCGCATAAATTGCTTGGTTTCGACGACTGGAGAAAGGGGAGAGGGGGAGAGTGTCCGAGTGTCCGAGTGTCCGAGGGGGAGAGTGGGAGCATTTTTCTGATTCCCTCTGACCAATGACCAATGACCAATGACCTGTTTGAACAATGACCAATGACCAATGACCAATGACCAATGACCAATGACCAATGACCAATGACCAATGACCAATGACCAATGACTAATGACCAATGACTAATGACCAATGACTAATGACTTCGGCAAATCTGTCTCTGGGAAGATGGCACGGCGCCGACAAATGTGGTCTGGTATATAAAAAACACATAATTAGTTTTAACAATGTTGTTTCATCGGCACAAAAATAAATAGTGCGATCGCGCCATCGCTACAGGTCTAAAAAAAATGAGTCCGTTTCAGGTCTTGCCCTTACCCATTAAATCTTATAGCATTGCTACATTTAGCGCAGGCACGGCCTTACTGCTGACAACTCTGTTACTGTTTGCACTCCAGGCAACTCCTGCAATTTTACTTATTGCCGCTGCCATGGTTAGCGCTTGGTATGCTGGCTTAAAGTCCGCAGAACAAGAACTAGAAATAGAACGCCAGATTATTTCAAAAGTAATTGACACGACGGCTTGTTTGATTGTAGTTCTTGACAGCCAAGGACGGATTGTCCGCTTCAACCAAGCTTGCGAAAAAACCACAGGCTACTCGGTAGCAGAAGTTATAGATAAATATGTTTGGGATCTCTTCTTGATTCCTGAAGAAATAGAGCCAGTACAAACAGTTTTTTCCAAACTCAAGACCGCCGATTTTTACAGCGAATATCAAAACTATTGGCGCACTAAGAATGGCGGCAAGCGCTTCATTTCTTGGTCGAATACAGTGATACTAGATGGCGACGGTGCGGTAGAATATGCGATCGCAACTGGTATCGATATTACCGATCGCAAATCAGCAGAAGTAGCCCTGGCTTTGTCCTACGCTAAGCTAGAAACCCGCGTCAAGCAGCGCACGGCCGAACTGACAGTCGCTAAAGAAGCGCTGCAAGCTCAAGAAGAGCGATTTCGCTGTTTGAGTTCCTGTTCGCCGGTGGGCATTTTTATGGCGGATTTCCAGGGGCGATACACCTATGCAAACCCTCGCTGTCAGGCGATTTGTGGCTTGAGTTTGGCAGAACTTTTAGGCGACGGTTGGGAGAATTGCATTCACCCGGAAGACCGATCGCGCGTGTTGAGCCAATGGCAGGATTATACTCGGGAAGCTGGGGAATACGCGATCGAGTATCGCCTGCAAACAGCAGAGGGAATTGTCCGCTGGATTAACGTTGCTTGCTCGCCGATGTTCTCCGACTCCGGCGAACTGATCGGACACGTGGGCACGGTGCGAGATGTGACTGAAAGACAACAAACGCAAGCAGCTTTGGCTAGCAGCGAACAGCAACTGAGAACGCTGCTCGAAAATACGCCCGATGTGATTATTCGCACGGACAAAGAACTGCGTTATATTTATGTCAATCAAGCAGTTGCTAGAAGTCAAGGAAAACCAGTTTCATTCTTTCTCGGCAAAACCAGTCAAGACTTAGGAATGCCACCGGAACTGTGCCAGATGTGGGATGAAACCCTGCACAAAGTGTTAGCAACGGGTCGAGAAGAAATCATCGAATTTCAGGCGCACTCAACCGACGGTATCAGAAATTATCAATCTCGCGTAGTTCCAGAATTTGACAAAGACGGCGTACCAGAATCGGCGTTAATTGTTGCTCGCGATATCACAGAACTCAAACTTGCAGAAACTCAAAGATTGCAGTTGACAATCGAACAAGCAGCCCGGGAAAAAGCCCAAGTTGAACAGCAGCGATCGGCATTTTTAGCAGAAGTCAGTAAAATGCTGGCTGATGCGTTTGAGGGGGAAACAGTGCTGCAAAAAGTCGCAGAATTAGCCGTTAATTCGATCGCAGACGGGTGCTGCATTCATTTGACCGAAACCGACTCAAAAGTGCGCCGAGTGGCTGTAGCTCACGCAGAACCCTCTACGGTTGATACTCTGAATAACTTGAGAGTCCGCAGCCCGTTAGCCTCCGATGCTGTTAATGGCTATCCTCTGGTAATTCGCACCGGAAAATCAGAACTAATTGCCGAAGTATCCGAGGAGATTTTAGCAGCAGGAGCCGAAAATGCAGCAGAAATCGAAATATTGCGATCGCTAAATCTCGGATCTCACGCTTGCGTACCGCTGAAGGCGCGCGGGCGGGTAATGGGTGCGATCGCTTGCTTTACGTCGCAGTCTGGCCGCCGCTACAGTGCAGAAGATATGGCAATGCTAGAAGATTTAGCATACCGGGTGGCGATCGCCCTAGACAACGCCAGACTTTACGCAGAAGCGCAACAAGCACTATCTCAAACATCGCAATCCTTCGCCTTAATTGACTCGCTGTTAGAAGCATCTCCCCTAGCGATTTGCTTTCTCGATCGCCAAATGCGCTACATTCGGGTCAATCGAGTCTTAGCAGAACTCAACGGTTTGAGCGCCGAACAGCATCTAGGTCAAGACTTCCGCCAATTGTTACCAGCATCCTCCACCAAATTAGCACCGATAATTCAGCAAGTTATAGAAACCGGTCAGCCTGTTTTAAATGTAGAAGTTAGCGGCGAGCCTCAGGGAAAATCGGGAGAGTTAGGCTACTGGCTCGCCAACTACTACCCAGTCAAAAATGAAAGCGGAGAAATCATCGGAGCGGGGATAATAATCGCAGATATTACCGCAGCCAAAAAAACCGAATTAGCTTTGCGCGAAAGCGAAACCAGATTCCGCAGCGTGGTAGAATCTAACATGATCGGCATCGGTTTCTGGGATGCGAACGGCGACATTACCGAAGCTAACGACGCCTTGCTGGAAATGCTCGGATATACCAGAGAAAACTTGATTTCCCGACAAATTCGGTGGCTGGATATCACGCCGCCGGAATACGCAGAACTCGATCGCAGCGCCATCGTTCAAATTGCAGTATCGGGAAGTTGCGCGCCTTACGAAAAAGAATACATCCGCTCTGACGGCTCGCGCTTCCCGATTTTAATCGGCGGCGGAAACTTGCAAGGATGCAGCGACAAAGGCTCGTTCTTCGTGCTCGATATCACCGATCGCAAACTTGCCCAAAATCTGCTCCGAGAAAGCGAAACCAGATTCCGCAGCGTAGTAGAATCTAACATGATCGGCATCGGTTTCTGGGATGCGAACGGCGACATTACCGAAGCTAACGACGCCTTGCTGGAAATGATCGGATATACCAGACAAGACTTGGTTTCCGGACAAATCCGCTGGATAGATATCACGGCGCCGGAATACGCAGAACTCGATCGCCTCGCCCTCGCCCAAGTCGCAGAAGTCGGAAGTTGCGAGCCTTACGAAAAAGAATTCATCCGCTGTGACGGCTCGCGCTTCCCAATTTTAGTCGGCGGCGGAAACTTGCAAGGATGCACAGACAAAGGATCGTTCTTCGTGCTCGATATCACCGATCGCAAACAAGCTCAAAACCAGATCCGAGAAAACGAAATTCGCATTCGCAACCAACTAGCAGAACTCGACTTAGTTTACAACACCACACCAGTCGGGCTGTGCTTTCTCGATACCAATTTGCGCTACATCCGCATGAACGAATGCCTCGCTGCGATCAACGGCCGCACGATCGCAGATCACATCGGGCGCACCGTCAGAGAAGCGATACCGGAACTTGCCGATCTCGTAGAGCCGATTTACCGCCAAGTGCTGGCAACGCAAACCCCCGTACTCGATATGGAACTAAAGGCCGAAACCCTTCAACAGCCGGGAGTTGTGCGGGATTGGCAAGTCAGCTTTTACCCCGTGATCGATGAATCCGGAACGCTGTTGGGAGTCAGCAGCGTGGTTGCCGAAATCACCGATCGCAACCAAGCAAAACGGGTAATCCAGCAAAGCGAAGCTTTATTCCGGCGACTGTTAGACTCAAATATTTTCGGAGTCGCGATCGGCGATTTTACCGGCCGCATCGCCTACGCCAACGACTCCCTGCTCAACATGGTGGGCTATACTCGCTTAGACGTGCTCTCCGGTACAATGCGGTGGGACAAGATGACCCCCCCCGAATACCTCCACCTCGACGCCCGGGCGGCTCAAGAACTGCGGGCGTCCGGAGTCGCAACTCCTTTTAAGAAAGAGTACATCCGCAAAGATGGCAGCCGCGTGCCGCTGCTGATGGGCGCGACGACTTTGTGCCCCGACAAGGGCGAACCGGAGACGATCGTCGGATTCTACATTGACTTGACCCAAATCTCCCGGGTGGAAGCAGAACTCAAAAACAATCAACAACGGCTGCAAATCGCTCAGCAAGCAGGCAAAATCGGAACTTTTGAATGGAACGTCCAAACGGGCGAACTCGCGTGTACGCCGGAGTTAGAGGCTTTGTACGGGCTGCCGGCCGGCGGTTTCCAGAGCAGCTATCAAAATTTGCTGGCAATGGTGCATCCAGACGATCGCACTTTCACCGAACAGCAAGTGCAGGCGGCGGCCGCTTCCGGGGACGAATTAAACATTGAGTTCCGCATCTGTCGCCCGGATAGCAGCATCGGCTGGATTGCTTGCAGGGCTAAGGTGTTTCAGGACGATAACGGTTTGCCTCTGCGGGCGATCGGCGTGAACGTCGATATCACCGATCGCAAACAAGCAGAGGAAGCGCGATCGCAAATCAATCAAACTTTGGAAGCCTTGATCCAGGCTTGTCCCCTAGCAATAACCGTTTTGGGCGCCGACGACGGGATTGTGAAAATGTGGAACCCAGCCGCTGAGAGGATTTTTGGCTGGTCAGAATCAGAGGCGGTAGGTCAATTTGTGCCCAGCATTCCCCCAGACAAGCAGGAGGAATTCATGGCTAAATTGAAAGGAATTCGCGCCGGAAATGCGATCGCCGGTATGGAAACCCAACGCCAAAGAAAAGACGGCAGTTCGATCGACATCGGTTTGTGGGCAACTCCTGTCCGTGACGCCAAGGGTAACATTAACTGTATGTCGATCGTCGCCGACATCAGCGATCGCAAGCAAGTCGAGGCAGAACTCGCTCAGTTGCTCGATCGCGAACAAGCCGCGCGGGCAGAAGCAGAAGCCATCAACCGCCGGAAAGACGAGTTTCTAGCCACTCTTTCCCACGAACTGCGCACGCCTTTAAACGCAATTCTGGGTTGGGCTCAAATGCTGCGCACCCGCCCGTACACACCAGATTCTTTAGCCTGCGGTTTGGAAGCGATCGAGCGTCAGTCGAGGGTGCAAACGCAGCTAGTTGAAGATTTGCTCGATGTTTCCCGGATTATTCAAGGCAAGCTGGTTTTAAAACCCGGCTGGTTCGTCATGACAAAGACGATCGAAGTTGCTCTCAATTGTGTCAGTTTCGCCGCTCAGGCTAAGTCTGTGACTGTTTCCTCGGAATTTGACCCCGCAGTCAGTTTGATGTGGGGCGACGGCCAGAGGTTGCAGCAGGTAGTCTCGAATTTGCTGACTAACGCCGTCAAGTTTACGCCATCCGGGGGAACTGTCCAACTGCGTTTGTCAAGGGATTTTGGATTTTCGATTGCCGATTTGCGATCGGAAAAGGGCGCAACTGCTGCTAATTCCCCATCACAAATCAGCAATCAGTACGTGCAAATTACTGTTAGCGATACCGGCAAAGGCATTTCTGCTGAGTTTCTGCCCTACGTGTTCGATCGCTTCCGACAAGCAGATGGCTCAATTACTAAAGCTTACGGCGGTTTGGGACTGGGATTGGCGATCGTCCGCCACTTGGTGGAACTCCACGGCGGCACCGTGCGCGCCGAAAGTCCCGGAGAGGGACTCGGGGCGATATTTACGGTAATCCTGCCCCTGAAACAGCGCCGGAGCCAGCAGCCGCAGTTGAGAGAAGAAAGCAATTTGCCTCAAATTCGTCCGGATGTTTTGGCTGGTTTAAAGGTGTTGGTAGTTGATGACGAACCAGACAACCGCGAGTTTTTGGTGGTGGCGCTGCAAGAGTTGGGGGCGACGGCGACGGCTGCTGCTTCGGTACCGGAGGCGATCGACATTTTACAGCAGTCGCCACCGGATATTTTAGTCAGCGACATCGGGATGCCGGTTGAGGATGGCTACTCCCTGATCCGCAAAGTGCGATCGTCCGAAGCTGACAAAATCAAGCGCTTGCCCGCTGTGGCCCTGACAGCTTATGCTAGCGAACAAGACCGGGCTCGGGCGATCGAGGCCGGTTACGACGAACACTTAGCAAAGCCGATCGATTCTGCTCGATTCGCCGCAGTTTTAGCTCAGTTAAATGTGCCAAAATAGGGCGAGGTAAAAATTAACCCCCCAGAAGACTGCAAAAGTTAAAATTCGATCGCCAGCCCAACTCCTCGATCGTCATGCCCCTTAATCCTCTCAACAGCCCAGCCGCCCAACTTGTCAGCAAGCTTCCCCTGCGAACAGTTTTGATTGTTCCCTTTGTGTTGCTAACAGTAAGCGCCGTCGGGCTAGTGGGTTATCTTTCTTTCAAAAGCGGCCAGGAATCCGTCGAGGATGTAGCGCAGCAGTTAATGGAACAAGTAGGAGAGCGAATTGGCGATCGGCTCACCAACTACCTCAACGCCCCCCAGAATGCCGTAGCAGCCAACCGTCTAGCAGTAGAACAAGGAATGCTGAACCTCAACAACACTCAGCAACTGCGACAGCAACTTTGGCAGCAAATAATCCTCAACCCCACACTGCAATCGAGCTTTTTTGTCAATGAGCGAGGAGAACAAATTGGGTACGGGCGCCTGATGAGCCAAGAATTTGTGCAACAATTCACAAAAGTGACTGGCCAGAAATTCTCAATCGGTACGCCTTTTTTTTATAGCATGAAAAGTACCGACCTGGGTAACATGAAATACTACTCGGTTGACTCCAAAGGCAATCCCCTAAAACAGCTCTATAGCATCCCTATGGATAACCGCAAAACTGTTTGGTTTCGCCAATCCAAAGCCTCCAACAAACAAACTTGGTCGCCGATTGTAGTTTTGAAGGTGATGCCGACGTTAGGAATTTTTGCGCTGTCTCCCATTGAAGATGCTGCTGGCAAATGGCGGGGGGTTTTTACTTCAAATTATGCGCTGTCGGCAATTAGCTCTTTTCTCGATCGCCTCTACTTCTCTGAGTCGGGACAAACTTTTATTATGGAGCGATCGGGCAATCTGGTTGCTACATCCACCCGAGAAACGCCTTTTGTCAAGCACGCACAACAGCAACCGACGCGATTGCTAGCCGCCAACAGCCAGGATCTCCGAACCCGAGACATTGCTCGGCAACTCGCCAACCGATTTGGCAACTTGAGCTCGCTGGATAGATCCCAGCAATTTACCCTGACGAGCCAAGGAGCTCGGCAGTTTGTCCGCGTCGCTCCTTATGGAGATGCCTGTGGCTTGGATTGGTTGATTGTGGTGGTGGTGCCAGAGTCGGATTTCATGGCTCGCATTCAAGCGAATACCAGCAATACATTGTGCTTGTGTGCAGGTACGCTGGTGTTGGCGATCGCGATCGGATTGTTGACTGCCCGTTGGCTAACAAAACCCATTTTGCGATTGAATACCGCCGCCAAAAATCTCGGAAAAGGAGAATGGGATCGACCTTTAGAAATTAGACGCTTCGATGAGATCGGAGAACTCACCAGTTCCTTCAATTTCATGACAGCAGAACTGCAAAAGGCTTTTACAGAACAAAAATCTTTAACAGAAGCTTTAGCGCAAAGCGAGAGCCAACTCAAGCAATTTCTGGAAGCCATACCAGCGGGGATATCTATCCACGATGCCTCGGGTAAAGTCGTGTACTTCAACGAAACTGCCAAGCGTTTGCTCTGCGTAGAAAATATCCCTGATGCCACTTTACAAGAAATGGTAGAAGTTTATCAAGTCTACCGCGAAAACCAGCCGTATCCAACTGAAGAACTGCCCGCATTTCTAGCGCTGCGGGGCGAAACGGTACTTGTTGACGATTTAGAACTGCATCGAGATGGGGAAATTATTCCTCTTGAGGTGCGCGCCACACCAATTTTCGACGCAGACGGAAACATTATTTATGCCATCCATATTTTTTCGGAAATTGCACAGCGCAAACAATCTGAAAAACTATTAACTGACTACAATAGCACTTTAGCCACCGAAGTTGCGGAACGTACTGCTGCCCTAGCTCGTGCTAACCAACTATTAAATGATGAAGTTGCAGAGCGCAATTTGATAGAACAAAAACTTGACAGTTCTACCCAAAAAATTCTGAAAATTTTTGAGTCAATTGCCGACATTATACTAATTTTAGAATTACCTGAAAAAACAATTCAAGTTATACCTACTAAGGGAATTTTTCAAGACAACAATCAGACATATCAGCTAGACTCTATCCTAGAAAAAATTTTTGATGAGGGCTGCCAAGACATTTATTTCACTCAAGTTCGAGAGGCATTAGAAACCCAGCAAACTATAAATTTTGATTACAGTCTGCTGATTAACAACCAAGAAGTTTGGTTTGCTGCTAAAATTTCGCCATTGTCCGATCGCTCCGTGGTTTGGGTGGCCAGGGACATTAGCGATCGCCAGTTGGCAGAAGCCCGACTGCTGGAGGCCCAAAAAATTGCCAGGATTGGCAGTTGGGAATACGATATAGCCCAAGCAACAAGCACTTGGAGTGAAGAACTTTATCGTATGTTCGAGCTCGATCCGACTCAAGAACCCCTAGCAACCCCAGAATTAGTCGAGCGTTTTCATCCCGACGATCGATCGCCCTATTTGACAATGCTTCAGGAGCGATGTATCCATAAAAAAAGCTTTGAACTCGATCTGCGGCTGATCCGCAGAGATGGCTCGCTCACTTACCTTGAAGTCAGAGGGAAACCGGTTTTTGATACAAAAGGGCAGTTGATCCGTTGGTTCGGCACTGTCTTGGATATTACCGCTCACAAACAAGCCGAGTCAGCTTTGCGAGAAAGCGCCCAGCGGGAGCAAGCAATCGGGCGATCGATCGATCGCATCCGTCAATCCTTAGATATTGATACCATATTCCAAACCACAACCTCGGAGTTGCGAGAAACCCTCAAGTGCGATCGAGTCGCTATCTATCGTTTTAATCCAGATTGGAGCGGCGAATTTGTTGCCGAGTCAATGGGGGAGGGCTGGATCTCTGTGATGCAACAATTGAACGATCTTAATGTGCCAAACAATCTCGCCGCCGACTCTCGCTGTGCGGCGAAAACCCTGCAAGCCTCAGGTGAACCAGTGCGGGATACCTACCTACAAGAAAATCAAGGCGGTATGTACGATCGAGGCGTTTCTTACCGCACGATTGAAGACATATACACCGCTGGGTTTAATCCTTGTTACCTGCAACTGTTAGAAAAATTTCAAGCTAGAGCCTACATTATTTCTCCCATATTTTGCGGCAGTCAACTTTGGGGCTTGCTCGCCAGCTATCAAAATTCTGGCCCCCGCACTTGGGGCGAAGCAGAAATCAATATCGCCCTGCAAATTAGCACTCAACTCGGAGTCGCCTTACAACAAGCTCAATTACTCGAAGCCACTCAACAGCAAGCCGTACAGCTCCAACAAGCCGCCTGGGAAGCAGAAGCCGCCAACCTCGCCAAAAGCACTTTTTTGGCAAATATGAGCCACGAGCTCCGCACCCCTCTCAACGCAATTCTGGGATTCTCCCAATTGATGCAGCGCTCCGCAGATCTCAAACCCGAACAACAGGAAAATATCGGCATCATCAACCGCAGCGGCGAGCACTTGTTAACTCTGATCAATCAAATATTAGATTTAGCCAAAATAGAGGCGGGACGCATTACACTCAACCGAACAGACTTTAAATTAAGCAGCCTGCTCCACGAGATAGAAGAGATGTTTCAACTCCAGGCGCGGGAGCAACAATTGGAGTTAATATTTAGCTGCTCTAGGAATATTCCTGAATACCTGCACGCCGATCAAGTTAAGTTGCGCCAAGTTTTAATTAATCTGCTTTCTAACGCCATTAAGTTTACGAAAGAGGGAGGCATTGCAGTAAGAGTAACTTCGGTGATTGAGCAGGAAAATCAGCAATTACCAATAAATTACAAATTACATTTTGAAATAGAAGACACAGGTTGCGGTATGGCTCCCGATGAGTTAGATCAGCTTTTTCAAGCCTTTGTCCAAACCAAAACAGGGGAAACTTCTCAGCAGGGAACCGGCTTGGGGCTGGCCATCAGCCAACACTTTATTAAGCTGATGGGCGGTATGATTACTGTGGGCAGTGCAGTAGGACGCGGCACCACCTTCGCGTTTGATATCCCTGTCAGCGCCGTTGATGCGGCGGATATTCAACCGGTACAGCCGCCGCGTCGGGCGATCGCCCTACAACCCAACCAGCCGCGCTATCGTATATTAATTGTGGACGATCGCCAAGACAACCGCCAACTGCTGCTCAAAATCCTCGCAACCTTTGACTTTGACCTCAAAGAAGCCTGTAATGGCCAAGAAGCCATTGAAGTGTGGACGAGTTTTGAGCCTCAGTTAATTTTTATGGATATGTGGATGCCCGTGATGGATGGAGGCGAAGCCACGCAACGCATTAAAGCCACCGTTAAAGGTGAAGCTACCGTCATTATTGCCGTGAGTGCCGCTAACGCCGAGGAAACGCGAACCGTTACTGTATCAGATGATTGCGATGACTTTATCCACAAACCCTTTCGAGAGGCAGACATCTTCGCCACTGTGCACAAACATCTCGGAGTGCGTTACATTTACGATGAACCGGAGAGTTTGCCGGAGCCAACTCAAATCGAGCCTCCGACCCCAGAGAACGTTGCAGCTTTACCAGCCGATTGGCTGACAGCTTTAGAGAAAGCCACAATTGAGTGCGATTTAGAGTTGATTCTCAGTCAAATAGAGCAAATTCGCGATCGCGATCGCTCTTTAGGTAGCGCTCTAGCCGCATTGGCTAACGAGTTTCAGTTCAATGAAATACTGGCTCTCATCCGTCCCGAAACCAAATAAAAATGATATTAAATCTGGTTCGTAGTGAGGACTTTAGTCCTTCTAAAATCCTGAAGACTAAAGTCCTGACTGCAAACCTATAAAGGTGATTTTACAAAAAAAACAGCAACCACGCCCGAAGCTGAGGAGGTTCATAATTGATGAAATTATTGCAGAAGATGGCTTCTTCCTTCTCTCGCGACGATAACTAAAGGCTTCCTTCTTCCTAATGACTAATGACTAATAACGGCAGGAAAAGGTTCGATCGCGGATACAGCACTTCTGACTGCTGTTCGATCGCGGGTACAGCACTTATGACGGCAGGACTAATGACCAATGACCAATGACCAATGACCAACAACTAACAACTAATTACCAATGACTAATGACCAATGACTAATGACTTCTTCTAAAGATATGAATAACGAAGCAACTCCCCTGTTAAAAGGGAATATTTTAATTGTTGACGATGTTCCGAATAATTTGCACCTTTTAGCTAAAATACTCTCGAAGCAAGGCTACAAAACACGCACCGCACCCGACGGGCAACTAGCTCTAAGGTCGATCGAGTTAACTCCTCCTGACTTGATTTTGCTGGACATCATGATGCCCGATCTCGACGGTTACAAAGTCTGCCTAGCATTGAAAGCTTCTCCCACAACCAAACACATTCCCGTTATTTTTATCAGTGCTTTGAATGAAGCGTTAGATAAAGTCAAAGCCTTTGAAGTTGGCGGTGTAGACTATATCACAAAACCGTTTCAGGAACAAGAAGTTTTGGCCCGCGTCTCCAATCAACTGATGCAGCGCCAGTTGTTCCAGCAAACACAATCCTACGCCCAGCAACTCGAACAAACTGTCACTGAACTCAAGAAGACTCAAGCTCAGTTAATACAGAAGGAAAAAATGGCTTCTTTAGGTCAACTAGCGGCAGGAATTGCTCACGAAATTAACAATCCGGTCAACTTTATATACGGCAATATTGCTATGGCGGGGGACTATGCACGAGATTTGCTTCGCCTCGTCAAATTGTACCGACATTACTACCCGCACCCGGTGGCAGAAATTGTCGGCGAATTGGACAAAATTCAACCCGACTTCATCGCAGATGATTATCCAAAACTGCTGCATTCGATGAAAGATGGTGCTTCTCGGATTAGCGAGATTGTGCTGTCTTTTCGCAACTTCTCCCGCCTGGGCGAAGAAAAGTACAAGCCCGTGGATATTCATGAAGGCATTGACAATACTTTAGTTATTTTGCAACACCGGCTCAAGGGAGCAAACAATGGCCGTGAGATTGAGGTGATCAAATACTACAGTCAACTGCCAAAAGTCACCTGTTACGCCAGTCAGTTAAATCAGGTGTTCATGAACCTGCTCACTAATGCTATTGATGCCGTGGAAACTCAACCGTCTCCCCGAAAAATTACGATCAGCACTTCAGTAAGTTCTGAGTCAGAACTTGCGCTGCACAATCCAGATTCAAAATTTGTAACTCAAAACTATGAATCCGTGGTGATTCTAATTGCCGATAACGGTTGTGGGATGAGCGAGGAAGTGCGCCACCAGATATTTGACCCATTTTTTACTACGAAGCCTGTGGGCCGCGGTACTGGATTGGGTTTGGCCATCAGTCACGATATTGTAGTGGAAAAACATGGAGGTCAAATCAGTTGTATTTCTGATCCAGACAGAGGGACAGAGTTTATT
The DNA here is from genome assembly GCF_036702665.1 of Microcoleus sp. Aus8_D2. Taxonomy (NCBI): domain Bacteria; kingdom Bacillati; phylum Cyanobacteriota; class Cyanophyceae; order Oscillatoriales; family Microcoleaceae; genus Microcoleus; species Microcoleus sp. Aus8_D2. The sequence continues at coordinate 175,738 of NZ_JAUBUN010000003.1, read as the reverse complement.
TTGCAGATTCCGATATCTGTTCAATGTGACTTATTAAATGTTAACATTTAAAGATGAAATATCTTAGGGAAACGGCACTACCTTTCGTGGTATCAACTTAAGTTCAAACGTACTCACAGACTACTGTCTGGCGATTAGGCCAGCTCCCCCCTAACCCCCCTTAACAAGGGGGGAACCGGAATTGATCGAAGTCCCCCAACAATCAGGGGGATGCGAGGGGGATCTAGACTCGGCTGTGAACCAGATATAAAAGGCTTTCAGTCTTAAGTTGATACTCCTTGGGAATTGCCGTTTCCCCGCAGGAATTGCGGGGGGGGGAATTGGCGTTTCCTCGCGGTTCGCAGTCAGGATTATTGTAGTTACTTTAAATCCAGCAATCCGCTAGTTTTTAGCTTAGGATTAAACCGGATTTCTTCAGTTACACCACGAGATTTGAGCAGCGCTAAAATTTCATTTTCTACGCGGCGAGCTACATTTTTCAACAATTTATCTTTGGCAAGTTCATCGGCGACGATACCTTCATAATTTGCCACTTCTTGCGCAGTCATCACAGTTTTGGTGTCAATAGGATCGTTCCACTTGGTGGCATCCGCACCGTTGCCCTGGGGCTGCGCACCGTTTTCGGCAATCCAACTCGATCGGATGCTTTCTAGTATAGTGCGGCTGGGCTTCTCGATAGTTTGGACTTTCAGCCAGTAGCAATGTTCGGGTTGGCGTACTAAATGCTGTTTGAGGCTGAGGTAAGTATCGCGAGAATAGCCGACAAATTGCAGCACTTTCTCGCTGTCAAAAATCGCGTAAACGCCAATTTTTCCCTGGAAAAATTCGGGCAATTTTCCCTCGGAGTCAATGTAAGGAATGAATTCTAAGCTGGTGAGAGGGTGAATGTCTTCTGTCATTGTTTGTTTGAATTATCTATCGTTAGTTTTCCTGACGTTTTCCTGATTTTTAAGTAAATCTACTTGATTGAAGGTAAAACACGGATGGCTAAAAAGCTTGCTGTGTATTTTTTCTTGCTTCTGTCAAGCGGTCAACTGCTTTCCTGTCAACTGCTTTCCTGTCAACTGCTTTCCTGTCAACTGCTTTCCTGTCAACTGTCAACTGCTTTCCTGTCAACTGCCAACTGCCAACTGCCAACTGTCAAGCGGCCAATTAACTAATTCTTGAAAACGCGATAAACGGCACAGAGGCGGCTGGGTTTAAATATTTTGGCTTGAAACATGAAATTAGGCGGGACGTTGACGATCGCAAAATCGCTCGATTCGTGATACTTTTCAAATTCCGCAGGCATTCCCTTTGGCGTCTCGCTGCTGTAAGGTACCGGCTGAAAAAGCAATTCTGTAAACTCCAGGCGCGAGCACTGCAATTGCAATGCTATTTGTTGCAGAAAGCTGTCACCAGTTAATAAACTCATCAGTACAGCTTTAGCCTCTGGTTCGAGGACAAAACTGCTGTCGTAGCTTTCGATAATCTTCAGACCCATTTGCTGTATCTCTGACAATTGACCTATCCTAAATTTTACCTTGCTGCGGCGCGATCGAGCTTGCGGTCGATCGACTGCTTCATACCGGCAGGGCGATGGTAAACTCCGTACCCTCTCCCAACACCGAATCGCAACTCAAACTCCCCCCATGCAGTTCTTCTACTATTTTACGACTGATGGATAATCCTAAACCAGTACCCTTTCCTAAAGGTTTAGTTGTGAATAAATGGTCAAAAATTTGCGGTTTCACATTTTGGGAAATCCCACCAGCGTTATCTTTAATTTTAACCGCATTTTGATTGCTTTCCGAGTTTAGAGTAGTAATCGTAATGACATATTCTTTGGCTGGTTTTGCCGCCAACATAAACCTTTTATTTTCTTCTTCACAAGCATCTATAGCATTAGCAAGCAAATTCATAAACACTTGATTTAATTTTCCAGAAAAGCAGTCTATTCGCGGCAGTTCTCCATAATTTTTGACTATTTTAATTCCCGCAGAATCATTGCTATATTTGAGGCGGTAGTGTAAAATCACCAAGGTACTATCGATACCTTGATGGATATCGCACAAGACCTTAGAAAGGGGAACATCGTAGGAAAAAACTTGCAGCGACCTGCCCAGATGAATCAGCCTATCTGCGCTTAAACTTATTCCCGAAATCATGTTCAGTAAATTATTTAAAATATTTTCTATCCTGAGCTTTTCAGCTTCGGTGTCGATTTCCCCTAGAGACGCAGTTTTTTCTCCGTCTTGTTGTACGTAATCCATCAAATCCTGCACCATGAGACTCAACAGACTAGAATAGCCGGAAATACAGGTAACAGGGTTATTGATTTCGTGACCGACTCCAGCAACTAATTGACCGAGAGTTGCCATTTTTTCCTGGTGTATGAGTTGCAACTGTGTCTGTTGCAACTGAGCGATATTTTCTCGAATTTCTTTGACATATTTCAGAGTTTTGTCGATCGTAATTGATAAATCTTCAAAATTAATCGGCTTGGTCAGGAAGTCAAAAGCACCAGCATTCATGGCTTTCCTAATATTGTTCATATCCCCGTAGGCTGACAGCACTACTGCTTTGAGGTTGGGGTATACTTCGCCCATTTTTCCCAGCAAAGTCAGCCCATCCATCTCTGGCATATTGATATCAGTAAGTACCATATCTATATCTCTAGCGCGATTTTTTGACAATATTTCTAACGCTTCATTGCCGTTGTGAGCAAAAACAAATTCAAGTTCTTTGGCATGGATTTGTTTCCTAAATCGCATTTTTAGCAGTCGCTCTAACTCTACTTCATCATCCACAACTAAAATTTGTGCTGGCATCGTCTTAACTCTCCTAAACTTCTACAAGTTCCCTGGACTTATTCAATAAGGTCGATCCCCTTAGGAGGTGTTTTCTCTCCCCAGAGATCCCCCCTAGCCCCCCGATCGAAGGGGGGAACTGGAGCCTTCTCAAAGTCCCCCTTTTTACCCCCTTGGGGGGGCTGGGGGGGGTGGGGATTTAGGGGGATCTAGACTTCAATACAAACGAAAGAGACAGAGGGTTTTTGTCTTAAGACGACCATTTTTGCGGCAACCGGATGATAAATTCGGTATAAACTCCCGGTTCAGTTTCTACCTGCAAAGTGCCGCCGTGCTGTCCCACAATAATATCATGAGTTAGCGACAATCCCAAACCCGTTCGTTCTCCAGCCGGCTTGGTGGTAAAAAAGGGATTAAAAATTTTATCCAGGATTTCCGCTGGAATCCCTTTACCGTTGTCGCGGATGCGGATCTGGGCAACATTACCTAGATTTTGTGTTTTTATACACAATTGGCTGGTAAATATTTGTGGCTGGCTATCGGCTGGCGATTCGAGATATTTCTGTTGCTCGCAAACAGCATAGCAGGCATTATCGATCAGGTTGATGAAGGCACGACTGAGATCTCCGGCTACCACATCCCATGTACCGAGAGTTCGATCGTAGTCTTTGCAGATAATGGCATTAAATCGATCGTCACTGGCTCGCCTGCTCTGATACGCCAAATCCACAGCTTGGTCTAGCAAAGCGTTGAGATCCGCTCTTTGCCGATGACCGCTATCGATCCGCGCGTGCTGCATCATACTGTGAATAATAGTATCAGCTCTTTGACCGTGTTCGTGAATCGCTGTCGCATTGTCTTTAATATCTGTCAGCATTTCTTTAATGTAGTCCCGAGTATCTGCATCTAAATGTTCCGAATTGCTCTCAATTTCTGCTAAAAGCTCTTCGGTTAACTCTACGGATAGTTCCGCATAGTTATTGACAAAGTTGAGGGGATTTCTGAGTTCGTGGGCTACTCCAGCAGTCAACATACCGAGAGAAGAAAGTTTCTCTTGAGCGATCATTTGTTTTTGGGCTGCTTGTAAAGCGGCAGTTCTTTCTTCTACTTTCTCTTCTAAAGTTTGGGAATAATCTTCAAGTTGTTGGTTTGCTGATGCTAAATCGTAGTTAACCTTCGAGAGTTCTTCCAAATACTTTTCTCTTTCAGCTTCGTGTTTTTTGCGTTCTGTGATGTCAGAAAAAGCAGCGCTCGCATAAGCGACGTTTCCGGCTTCATCATAGATGGGAGTTGCCAAAACTTCAATGGGAATATTTTTGCCACCCTGTCGAATTTCCATATCATCAATTTTGGTATTTAGCCCCTGCAAAGCTTTAGGCATAGGAGCGCGATCGTTAGGATAAATTTGGTCTGTTCCTGCGAGATAAGCTTGATAAACTTCGTGTAATTCGTCTAAATTAGATGTATAAACAATTCCTTTGCCGAGAATTTGTTTGCCAACTTCATTGGCATAGTATGGTATGCCGCGTTGATTGATGACGAACACTCCCACCGGTATCGCATCAAAAAATTGCCTCAGTTGGCTCTCGCTGGCGCGCACTTGTGCGTAAAGTTGAGCGTTGATAATCGCGATCGCAGCTTGCGAAACCAAAACGTTTAACACTTCTACCCTTTCTGTGGTAAAAGCCCCTACCGTCAGATTGTTTTCTAGGTAAATAATTCCTTGCAGTTGCGATTGATACAGAATCGGTACGCAAAGAATCGATCGGGTTTGATTTTTGTTAATATACGTATCTGCATTGAACGGTTCGGCAATTGTCGCATCATTTAAAATCAGATTTTCTTGACTGTGGAAGACATAATTAACAACAGATATCGGTAAATCTTGACTTTTTTCCACAGAAATTGATTGCAACACGCTCGCGACCTTCTCCGTCGCATTTCCCACAGCTTCAATATATAATTTTTCATCTTTTTGTAGCAGCAGTAAGGCTTTCTGAGCGCCAGCATTTTCTAGTAATATTTCGATCAGCTTGCTCAACAAATTTTCTAGGACAATCTCGCTGGAAATCGTCTGAGAAAATTTAATAAAAGAAGCTAAATCTAAAGCAGAGCTAAAATCGATACTGCTACTGCTTCCCGTATCATTGCGGAAGACATCTTGGATGGCGATTTCTGGGCTGTGGGTTTGCGACTCTAAAAAATCGTAGCGAGATTCTAAATCTTTAACTTTAGCGAGAGCTCCCCAGCGAATGTAAGCGTAGTAAGCGTCAGTCAAATAAACTTTAGCTATCTTCTCTTTACCGCAGGACAAATAAAACTGTCCGGCGAGCTCGTTGGCTAATGCTTCTTCGTGAATGTGTCCCTGTGCTTTTGCTCCAGCAATCGCCGAGTCATAATATTCCATTACCCCCAAATAATTTAACACGCGCGCTTTTTCTGCTGATACCAAGTCGTATTTGTGCTGAAAATTTTTCGGTGCGTGAGATACCCATTTTTGCATCTGTTTTTGATTGGCTTCGACTTTTTGGAGAGATGCTTTTTGGGCGCTCTTACTTTGGGAAGAATAGTTAGCTAGCAGCGCTAAAGAATGATATAAATTGTGTTCTGCCACATAAATCATTGCTAATGCTGCATCTAGTAACTCAATCGATTTGTCGGCTTCTATAATTGCTGATTCGTAATCTTTAAATAAATAAAATAACCTGGATTTAAACAGATGAAATAAAAATATTACCATTCGGTAATTTGCTTTTAGCAACACTGGTAGCATCGTCTCTTCACTGAAGCTACTGCCAGTTAAAATGCAATTATTTTCAGATTTTGCTGCTAAATTTAATACAGTTTGCCTGCAAACTCTCAAATAAAAAATTCCAAATTCTAGTTTGAAGTTATCAATTAAAAGTTCATAATGTGTCGTTTTATTTTCCACTTCTTGCAGATTTTCTCCGCTCAAAAACGAATGAATACAAAATTCAGCAATACCGTAATTCGTATACTCAATATTCCCGGCTTTTAACCCAGTTTTAATTGCTACCGTCAACTTGATGACAGATTGACGCAGCGGTTCTTTCCAAGGCTGGATGTGACTGCAAAAAACTTTATATACTTCACACTCGATCGGAGCACCGGGGAATTTTTCTAAAAGCTGCAAAGATAATTTGCCAAATTCATAACCTGCTTCAGTATCGTCAAATACAGAAGAACACAGTAGCAAACCGTAGAGGCAATAGCCGTAACTTGAGGATGGAGCATTGCCGTAATTAACTGCTAAATTTACCAGTGATAAAATCAACGGCCCTAGCAATTGTGGCATGGCAAAATAAACTGGTGGCAGGATACTAATTAAGATATTAGTTGCTGCTAGTTTAGTGGGATATTCCATCAGTGGCAAATCGACCAATTTAGCAATTTTGCTGGTTTCAAACGTCAATTGCGATCGCAAATCCTGCGACATATTGCTAATACCCTCTGCATCCGTTGGCAAATCAGTACCCAATATTGTCAGAATTTCGAGGCCGCTATCTATACCTGCTGTAAAATCACCTTGCATGGTATAAAACTGAATTTTTTTAGTATAAATTTTTACGCTATCCAGGAGGGTTTTTGCTTGGGCGATCGCAATATCGATCAAAACTTTAGCTTGCTGGTAATTAGTGTTTAAATATTCAGCTTCCATAGTTGCGACATACAGAGCAAGTGTCAGCTCGTAATCGCTAATCCAGCTATCTTCTGCCAGCAATCCCAATCCTGCATTTAAATACTTGACAGCAGTTTCATAAGCATTGGCGGATTTAGCTTTTTCACCTGCAATTAAATTTAACTCAGCTAACTTTAGTTTCATGGCATCATCGCTTAGCAAATCAGCACCAATATTTAAATGATTGACTATTTCAAAAATATTTTCTTCTATTTCGGCTGCGGTAGGAGCTGCGCCCCCTTCCCCGCCCTTGCTCAACAGAAGTTGACCGATTTTTAAGTGGGTTTGTTGTTTGTCAAATTCAGGAATCATGGAATATGCAGCTTGCTGCACTCTGTCATGCAAAAACTTGTACTTCACCCCGGAAATTTTAGATTGTATAGTAAAAAATTGAGATTGTGTTATTTGCTGGTTTTCTAGTCTTTCATCGCTGTCTAATACTTCTTCAAAAACCACCGGCATTTTATAATCCTGGTTTAGGGGTAGGAGCAACCCTATTTGCAAAGCGGCATCGAGTTGATGGGCGATCGCGCTGGGGGATTGTTCGCTGACAATTGATAAAACATTCAGGGTAAACTTATCCCCAATACAAGCAGCTAATTTTAAGGCAGACTGGGTAGATTCCGGGAGTTTTTGAAGCCTTCTCACTACCAATTCCACCACAGTGCGATCGGCAATTCCTACTCCCTGAATTTCTGATAAACTCCACTTCCAGCCCCCTTTTATCCCTGCCAGGCCCGACTGATTTAAGGAATTAAAATCAAATCGCAATAAATTTTCTTGATAAAGTCCTTGGAGGAGTTGCGTTATAAAAAATGGATTACCTGCCGTGTTGTGCAAGATTAAATTCGCTAAAGCTGCTACTCCTTCTGCATCATTTAATGTATCAGCCATTAACTGATTTATGCGATCTAAATCTAAAGGTTCCAGCACAATATTATCAACTTTAGTGCGTGTTTTTTCAATTTCAGCTATTGTCTGCATCAAAGGATGTATCGGGCTGACTTCGTTGTCTCGATCAGCTCCCACAAATAACAAATATTCACTTTCTGGATCTGTCACCAGTAATTCCATTAACTTTAAAGTTGCTGAATCTGCCCACTGCAAGTCATCCAAAAAAATCACTAAAGGATGCTCCTTTTGAGTGAAGACGCGGATAAATGCTTTGAATACCAGATTGAAGCGATTTTGCGATTCGCTGGGGTTGCTCGGGACGCGATTTATCGCTTCTGTACTAGATGGCTGTTTGCCGATAATTAATTCGACTTCGGGAATTAAGTCGGCAATTATTTGTCTGTTAGATTCTAAAGCGGTCAGAATTTTACTGCGCCACTCCTGGATTTGAGCGGTAGATTCCGTCAGTATTTGACGCATCAACGAGCCTAAAGCTTGACTGAATGAGGCATAGGGAATGTTGCGTTTGAATTGATCGAATTTGCCCCAGACAAAATAACCTTTGAGGCGGGTTATGGGTTTGTTGATTTCATTGACAAGGGCAGATTTCCCGATTCCAGAATAACCCGAGACTAAAATCAGAGGGGTGGCTTTATTGGCTTTTTGGTTGGCTCGATCGGATGTTTTTGAACCCGTCGCTATTAGTTCAAAAGCTGCTAATAGTTGCTTGACTTGTTGTTCTATACCGTACAGTTTTTGCGGCATCAATAATTGACTGAGGACATCGAAGCGGCCGGGGATGAAATCACTAATTGTACCAGGATTTTGTAAAGTATTCAGACAGATTTCTAAATCTGCTAAAATTCCGGCGGCACATTGATATCTATCTTCGGCATTTTTTGCCATCAATTTCCGTACAATTTCCGAAATAGCTGTGGGAATCTCCGGGTTTAATTGCTGCAACGGTATGGGTTCCCTGGCGATGTGATCGTAAACTATTTCTAAGGGGTCGTTGCTGTCAAATGGCAGTTGTCCTGTGAGTATTTCATAACAGGTAACGCCGTGAGAGTAAAAGTCGGTGCGGTAGTCGAGGGTGCGATTCATTCTCCCGGTTTGTTCGGGAGACATATAGGCGAGAGTGCCTTCAATGCAGTTGGGGTTGTTGAAGAGCGGGTTTTCTTTGGTGAGGCGGGAAGCGATGCCGAAGTCGGTGAGTTTAACTATATTTGTTTGGGGATTGATGATGATATTGCTGGGCTTAATATCTTTGTGAACGATCTGGTTTTGATGCAGGTAATCTAAGGCTTGGGTGACTTGAATTGCCACACTCAAAAATTGATAAATGTCTAGTTTTTTTGCGCGTAGGAATAGATTGAGAGACTTGCCGCCAATGTCTTCTAACAGCAGCGCAATCCGATGGTGGAAATTTTCTATACTCAGGAATTTAATAATCTGGGGATGGTTTAAGTTTTGGCGAATTAGATATTCGTGCTTGAGGCGGGTAATTGCTTGGAGAGTGGGATATTCAGCTTTTAGGAGTTTGAGAATCGTTAACTCTTGTCTGTCGGGAGTGTGTCCCCGATAGACTATGGTTTCGATACCTTCGTGCAAAGTCGAGTGAATTTCGTATTTTGATAATGTCTGCATATTAATTTTAAATTTTGTGTCGCTTTATTTGCCGATCGCTTTTATCATAAGCCTATTGAAATATACCAGACTACTAAAAGGTTATGCAGAAAATCGACGACGCATCATTCCCCACGATGAGAAGTTCTCAAAACCAGCCAGAATGGCTGGAATTGGCAGAATATGCCTCTATTGCCGGTTCGGCTATTGGCACGATTGTCGCGGGATTGTCAGGGCAAATTATCTACGCTGCCGCTCCCTTAACAGCCGCATTATCGCTGAATTTTGTCAATCGCCAACGTTTTGAACAAAAAATGCAACAAAAGGCAAATTCGGCGATCGCGGAGGTACAGGCCGCAGTAGAAGGTCGATCGCAGCAAGTTCAGAGACTACCTGGAGAACTTGCCCAACTCGACACCACCGTCTCCGACTTGCAGCAGAAACTCCGCATTTTGGAATCGGGCGCCATCGCCGACGTACAAGCTGCGGTAGCCTCTCTCGAACGCCAAGCCCAAGCGCTGCCTGCTGATTCTCAGGAACTCTACACCATCCTGTCGGATTTGCAGCAAAAACTGCGCATTTTGGAAAATAGCGCCCTCAGAGAGCATGATTGGGAAAATGTCAACGTCCGATTTTTGTTGATGGACGAAAGGTTAACTGAGGTGAGAACTATTACAGCTCAGTTGCAGGAGCGATCGAACGAAGTAGACTTCGATCAAATCCAAGGTTCTCTGAAGCAATTGCAGGATTTGCTCGATCGACCGACAATAAACACAGGGATGCTGCAAACCGAGATTCAGCATTTGCAGCAGCAAGTTTCCGAGTTGCAGCGGCAAAATCAAGAAATTGTCAAGCCTTATTTGCAGCGCCTGACTCGCGCCGTCAAGCAACTTAGTCATTAGTCATTAGTCAGTTGTTAGTTGTTAGTTGTTAGTTGTCAGTCAGCAGTCATTCCATTACAACTAAGTAGTAGGGACACCGCAATGCCTTTCGTAGTGACAACTTAATCCGAAATACTGCTCTGGCCCCAAATACCGCCAGGGGTTTAAACCCCTGGCTAATAGCAAAAGTCCTCGCTCAAGAGGACTGAATAATAATTCATTAGTCCTCTTGAGCGAGGACTTCAGCTCCATCGGCAGGGGTTTAAACCCCTGCCGGACTGAGGGTGTTGCCTTAAATTGACACTACGAAAGGCAATGCCGTTTCCCTACGGAGAGCTAATAACTAATAACTCATAACTAATGACTAATGACTAAATTTTTGCCAAGCTTGCCAGAAAACATAAATCGATAATACTGCCAAGAGCGATCGAAAAGCTAAACTAATAGTGCGATCGGGCAATCTCGGCAAAAACCGGGTGCTGATTTGGGCGCCCAACAAACCGCCGCCGCCCAGAATCAACCCCACAACCCACAAAACATTCCCGCGCGCCGCGTGTCCCGCCGTCGCCGAAATTGCCGTAATCACGATGACGCCCAAACTTGTTTGAATAGCGGTTTTAATGCTTTCCCCTAACAGCAAAATTTGCAGGGGAACCATAATTACGCCACCGCCTACGCCGAACAAACCCGCTAATAAACCCGCCGCACTGCCGGTAGCAATTTTAGCAAAAGTTGGATTGAATAAAATACTTGAATTATTTGGGGATTGGGAATTGGGAATTGGGAATTGGGAATTGGGAATTGAGCCTGATTCTTCCCCTTCCTTTTTCTTGGCTGTTAGGCGCTTGCGAACTTCAATTAAATAAATATTCAGCCACAACAACAACCCAAAAGTAACTAACAGCAAGTAAGGCGGAAATATCCCCGCCAAATAAGCACCGATTTGTGCTGTGATGACGGCGGGAAATCCGATACCTGCGACTTGACTAAAGCTGAGGTAGCCCATGCGCCAATTCTGGATGCTGCCAGAAATAGCTGTAATGACGATCGACAAACCGCTAGTAGCAACCGCTTGCACCGGGGCATACTTGAGAGCCACCAGCAAAGGCACCAGCACCGTACCGCCGCCGATACCCAAAAAACCAGCTAGAATTCCGGCAAAAAGTCCGGCCGCACTCAGAATCAATAATTCGCTGACAGTCATTAGTTAATTGTTATTAGTTATTAGTTATTTGTTATTTGTTATTTGTTACTCGCTTGGGCTGCTAATAACCAATAACGAATAACTAATAACATTAGTCAACAGTCAACTTTTAAGATTCATTAGTTGTGCCGTCCGGCATAATTGCCCGCCTCAAATCTGCATCGCGGAAGTTAGTTCGATTGAGATTAGCATCAATCAAAACAGCTTCCACCAAAACAGCCCCGCTCAAATTAGACCAGCACAGCTTAGCCCGGTACAAATTAGCACCGCTCAAGTTAGCACCGCGCAGCGTTGACCAACTGACATTGGCAACTCTCAAATTAGCATTGCTCAGGTTAGCTTCGCTGAGATTAGCTCCAACCATCGTTACCTGGCGCAAGTCTGCACCAGTCAGGTTGGCCCCGCTCAGCATCGCTCCGCTGAGAATTGCCTGAGTCAGATTAGCTCTTTCTAAAATCGACTCGCTGAGGATAGCATTTGTCAGGTTTACGGCTTTGAGAGTTGACCAACTCAAATTGGCCTTCATCAAATTAGTGCGAATCATGCTAGCTTCCGTTAAGTTGGCCGCAAACAAATTCGCTTCGGTAAAGTTGGCTTCAGTCAAATTAGCTTCCGTCAAATTTGCTTTGGTCATGTTGACTTCTCTCGCCATTGAGCCGCGCAGGTTGGCTCCCACCAGGTTAGCCCCGCTGAGATTGGCGCGGCTCAAATCGGTACCGATGAGATTTGCTTCGCTGAGGTTGGCTTCCGTCATGTCCACCCCAGCCAATTTCACCTCGCGCAAGTTCGCTCCCGTCAGGTTAGCGCCTTTGAGGTTTGCATCTTGGAAGTTGGCCCTAGTAAAGTTAGCCTCGCTGAGGTTTACCCCTTTTAAGTCGGCCCCGGCGAGGTTAATCTCTCGAAAAATTCTTTCTCCGGCCGCATATTGCCTCAGAATTCGATCGGCCTCCATGTCATTAGCCTCGCAATTTTTGTTTCAAACGTTAGAGTGATGGGTTTTACCACACACATCATCCCAGATAAGCACGGTATTCAACCTGCACAGTATAGTATCTGTATAATTTTTGCACTCTGCTGTCCTGACACTGCTGTGCGGCTCCCGAATCAAAGGCCTGACAAATATCAACGCTTCTGAGAAAATCAAAAATAGCGTAAAACTATCGGCACTGGGCAGTCAGTCAGTCGATTTTAGATTTTAGATTTTAGATTTTAGATTTACTCCACAGATTAATCTGGGAGCTGGAACTTTGGTCTAAAATTTGGGATCTCCACGATGATTGTCGGGGGCTTGTATCCATTTGTGTGGAGTCAACAGCCAGCAGCAAAGACAGGACTAAGGCCCAAAAATGTTTGACGCGCGCATTATAGCGGTAAGGTTCTTATGGCGCACCTTACTAAATATATAGGTTCTGCGTCCAGGACTGAAAGAAAAACAGACAACACAACAACAGACAACACAACAACTGACAACTGTCAACTGCCCACTGACAACTGTCAACTGACAACTGTCAACTGACAACTGCCCACTGACAACTGCCCACTGACAACAGACAAAGGAAATTTTAAAATGCCTGAAAATTTGAGAAGCCAAGCTGTGACTGGGGGCGTGCAGCGCGCACCCAACCGAGCAATGCTGCGCGCCGTCGGTTTTGGCGACGGCGATTTCACTAAACCCATTGTGGGGATTGCTAACGGGTACAGCACGATTACGCCCTGCAATATGGGATTGAACGACCTCGCTTTGCGGGCTGTTGCGGGTGCAAAAGAAGCAGGCGCGATGCCGCAGATGTTCGGTACGATTACTATCAGCGACGGAATCTCGATGGGAACCGAAGGGATGAAATATTCTCTGGTGTCGAGAGATGTGATTGCTGATTCGATTGAAACTGTTTGCAACGGCCAAAGTATGGACGGGTTGCTGGCTGTGGGCGGCTGCGACAAAAATATGCCCGGAGCGATGATTGCGATCGCCCGCATGAACATTCCTGCTATTTTTGTCTACGGTGGCACGATCAAACCGGGACACCACAACGAACGCGATTTAACTGTTGTCAGCGTTTTTGAAGCAGTCGGTCAATTCAGCGCCGGCAAAATTGACGAAACAGAGCTCACCGCAGTGGAACAAAAAGCTTGTCCCGGTGCCGGTGCCTGCGGCGGAATGTACACCGCCAATACGATGTCGAGCGCTTTTGAAGCGATGGGCATGAGTTTGCTCTATTCTTCGACAATGGCTGCTGAGGATGCCGAAAAAGCTGACAGCGCGGCCGAATCTGCCAAAGTTGTGGTGGAAGCGATTCGCAAACAGTTGTTACCGAGCCAGATTTTAACTCGCAAAGCCTTTGAAAATGCGATCGCGGTAATTATGGCGATCGGCGGTTCAACCAACGCCGTGCTACACTTATTGGCGATTTCAAATGCGATCGGCGTAGAGTTATCCCTCGACGATTTTGAAACAATTAGAGCCAAAGTACCCGTATTGTGCGACCTCAAACCAAGCGGCAAATACGTAGCCGTCGATTTGCACAAAGCCGGCGGCATTCCTCTAATCATGAAAATGCTTTTGGAACGCGGTTTATTGCACGGTGACGCCCTGACAATTACGGGTCAAACAATTGCCGAAGTGCTAGCAGATATTCCTGCCGAACCGCGCGCAGATCAAGATGTCATCCGCCCTTGGAACAACCCGATGTACGCCCAAGGACATTTAGCAATTCTGAGGGGAAATCTGGCAACAGAAGGATCAGTTGCTAAAATTACAGGCGTTAAAAACCCCCAAATCACCGGCCCAGCCCGCGTCTTTGAATCCGAAGAAAATTGTTTGGCTGCAATCTTGGCTGGCAAAATTCAAGCCGGAGACGTGATAGTCATCCGCTACGAAGGGCCAAAAGGCGGGCCGGGAATGCGCGAAATGCTAGCACCAACTTCGGCAATAATTGGTGCAGGTTTAGGCGATTCTGTCGGGTTAATTACTGACGGCCGCTTTTCTGGCGGAACCTACGGCATGGTTGTGGGTCACGTCGCACCGGAGGCGCAAGTTGGCGGCACCATTGGTCTGGTAAATGAGGGCGATTCGATTACGATTGATGCTAACAATCGGTTGTTGCAGCTCAATGTTGACGATGCAGAATTAGAGAAGCGGCGCGCTCTTTGGCAAGCTCCTAAACCCCGCTATACTAAGGGCGTTTTGGCTAAATACGCTAAGTTGGTTTCTTCTAGCAGTGTTGGTGCTGTGACTGATTTAGGCTTGGGTTGAAGAGGAAAGACTGTTTTTAACCGCAGATGAACGCAGATAAACGCAGATGAAATTCCATCTGCGTTTATCTGTGTTCATCTGCTCAGATCTGCGGTTAAAAAATTCCAATCTAACTAATGGGCTACAATCGGTATTTCATCAATGAACCATCAAAAGTCTGTCGAATCTTTATAATTAGTTAGTTAGTGTATTTTAAAACCCTTGAGTTGATTTTATTCAAATATTTTTTTTGCGCACAAACAAGATATATGGTAAAGCAATAAAATAGTTCACAATAAAAATCTAATCTAGCTATAAATAGAAAATTTTAATTGCTATGAAAGTAGATATTTAAGCTCTACAATAAATGGATATACTATATTTAAATGTTGACTTTTTAGGAAATATGCAGTATATTTAATTAAGGTATATAAACTGTTTAACTCCTATTCTAAGTATGGCGCGTGGCGAAACCCTCAGAAAACTCTTCAAAAGCTTCTCTCATAACGAGAGAGAAGGGTTTTTGGCTGCCGCTAGGGAAATTATTGAAGAAGAAAGAAATAAAAATCACCTCTTACTTGCTAGAGACTTGGAAAAGCTGCTTCAAAACGGCAATGGATACATCAAACCCCTAGCTGCTAACCCGACTCCCTGGAACCAATTTCCTGAGCCTCCTAAAGACAAGGATACTGGACTTGCCTTGCTTGAGGTCAAACAATTTGACCTTACTTGGGATCGCATCGTACTGAGTAAAAAAAATTTTGATGTCCTGCAAGAAATCGTCCTCGAAAATCGTAAACAAGATATCCTTGCAGCCTATAACCTCAAGCCCAAAAGCAAATTACTTTTTTGTGGCCCACCAGGATGTGGTAAAACTCAAACTGCAAAAATCCTATCTAGCACCTTGGGGTTGCCGCTTGTTTATGTGAACCTAACAGCGGTATTCTCTTCTTACTTGGGTCAAACTGCAACCAACCTTCAGAAAATTTTCACATACATTGAGAAGGGTGAGTGGGTTGTTTTGTTCGATGAGTTTGATGCTATAGCCCGCGATCGCGATAACTTAAATGAACATGGTGAAGTAAAGCGGCTAGTTAATAGCTTGTTACAGTTGATCGATAATGTGACCAATCAAAGTATATTCGTTGCTGCGACAAATCACGAGAAACTACTAGATAGTGCCGTTTGGCGACGATTTGATGAAGTTATTTTCTTCGATAATCCAACGGTTGAACTGCGGACGGCGCTTTTAAGTCACTATCTGTCTGCGATCCGTTATACTGCTATTAATCTATCTACCTTTGCCGAGCGGCTGGAAAATGCTACTGGAGCAGATATCGAACGGATCTGCTCTGATGCAATTAAAGCCGTGGTTCTGCGAGGAGAACGTACCCTGACTGCTGATGATTTAGAGGTGGCAATTGGGCGTTTTCTCGAAAGGCAAAATGTAATAGCAAACTCAAAATAATTATTTACGTCTAATCCTAATGGTAAGTCAGTTCGATCACCTGCAATTGCCGAGAATAATAAACATTGAATCACCTCGACGCTCGGCTCGTGGTTTTGGTGGTAAAAAACGTACTGATGTTACTGCACACGGTAAAAAACTATTAGGTCAAATCTCTAGCTTGATTGAGCCTATTCAGCAAAATGCTAGCCCCTTCCGTCTGGATCCAAAATTAATTTTTAAGATTAAAGTTGCTAAACAAGGCTATTTATCAGAAGACTTGGTGACTCAAGCAGAACTAAATTTACTAGCTTTGGAACCCAATAAAGCTATTGTTGTCTTTTCATCGGACAATCAGCTAACTGAATTCAAGAGACGGTTAGAAAATTACAGTCAAATTCAAGATGGCCCAAAGTATGAATACTTAGGAGCGATTGATGAGCTAGTTCCCCTCGAACGTGAAGATCGTATTGGTCGTTTGTTGGAGCTAAAGCCTGTACAATTAGGTGAACTTGCCGCCTTAGATTTGGAACTTTGGCACACAGGCGATCGCACAGAGATGCGAAAGTATTTAGATGATATCGCCGAAGTGCTAGAGAGCTTACCCAGCGATACTGCTCCTATGAGAATGAGCGATCGCTACATAGGTGAATATCTGTGTATTGCTCGAATTAAAGTCACCCACGAAGTTTTAGAGCTTTTGCTGGAAGAGACAATGGTTAAAGAAGTCGATCGCCCTCCCCAACCTGCGTTTGAAACAAATGCTGATTATAATCTGCCAATTTCTGATTTTCCCGAAGTTGTTGCCCCACCTGAAGATAATTGTGGCATTCTGGTTATTGATTCTGGTGTACAGCGCGGTCATCCTTTAATTGCTCCGGTGTTGGGTGACACTGAAGTATTCCCAGATGCGAAAAGGGAATTCATAAGAGGTGGCTCTGATGATGTAAATGGACATGGTACTAATGTTGCTGGAATTGCTATCTATGGGAATGTTGAAAACTGCATTAAACAGCGTTCATTCGATCCAACTGCTTGGCTATTTTCTGCCCGCGTGACAAACGAAAAAAATGAATATGATGAAGACCTCCTCGTAGAAACTCAACTCGATCAAGCCATTCGAGCTTTTGTTGAAAATTATCCCAATTGCAAAGTAATCAATATCTCGTTAGGTAACGCTGACCAGATTTACCGAGATGGGCTGAAGCAGTTTCGATTAGCAGCCAAAATAGATGAAGTTGCTTATTACTACCAAGATAAAAATATTATTTTTGTGATTTCAGCAGGAAATGCTTTTTATGAAGAGGCTAAATCAGACGAGCAACTACGGACTGATTACCCAAATTATCTGCTAAACAAAAGCGCTCGAATTATCGATCCAGCTACTTCAGCAATTGCCATAACCGTAGGTTCCTTATCATTGGGTCGCGGTAGTATTACAGAACCTTCTGATGTTCGTCGTCAGGCGATCGCAAAACTATCAGGATACCCCTCTCCGTTTACTAGAACTGGTTTTGGGGTTGATGGAATGATTAAGCCTGATCTTGTAGATTTTGGCGGAGATTTGGTATTAGATCTTAGTTATCGAGAAAGCCTGAATTTACCTAAAAGCACTGTATTGCCAGATAATGTAGCTGGTGTTTCTGTTGTGACTCTATCGAAAAATTTGAAAATTTCTTTATTTCAAATATGTAGTGGTACAAGCTTTGCGGCTCCTCGTGTTGCTAACCTTGCTGCTCAACTTTTCACAAAATATCCAGATGCCAGTTCTAATCTCATTCGGGCGCTTATTGTCAACTCGGCGATTCTTCCTAAAGAAATTCCGCCAGAATTTGAATGTAACAAGAAGCAGTCTCAAAGTGAAAATACAAAACAAATTAGAAAGCAGTTAGCCATCTATGGTTACGGACAGGCTGACTTAGAACGTGCAATGTATTCTGCTGAAAACTACGTTGTTCTATCAGAAGATAATATTTGGCTCAAAGTAGGATATTTTCATCTTTACGAAATTCCCCAGTTGCCACCTGATTTTTTTAAAGTAAAAGGCACTCGTAGATTGTCAATTACCTTGGCATTTGATCCGCCAACTCGCCCAACTCGTGGAGATTCATATCTAGGAGTCACAATGGAATTTGACCTTTTTAAAGGAATTGAGTGTGAAATTGTTAGGACGGCTTATGAATCTGCTAGCAAGACGAGTTCTCCTGATGAGTCCACCGATAATACAAAAGGAAAGTTAAAGGCAAAACATGGGGCTGGGATTGAAGTTAAATTGTCTCCAAGCTCCATTATTCGGAAGAAAGGAACAGTGCAAAGGGGGCAAGTAGAAATTTTTCCCAAGTCTACAAAATATGATGAAGGGCCGATGACTCTGATTGTTAGTTGTAATCGTAAATGGGCAAAATTAGATGAAATTGAAATGCAGCGTTATGCGTTAGTTGCTTGCATTAGCCATTCCGCTCCTGAAGTTGATTTATATAATCGTATGCAAATCCAAATTTCCCAGAGAGAAAGAGTAAGAGTTTAACTGATGATGGGGAGTCGCAGTCACCCCACTAAAACAGTATAAGATACAGAAATTACACCTTAATTTGTGTTAATGATGTGAGCAGACTTTCCATCATGTCAAACTCCGCAAAAGAGCGATCGCCCGCCAATCTCTCTCTCCCAAATTTAACGCAATTAGCGCTGATTCAAAAAGCGGCTAGCCATCGACATGGCGTCAGTAATATCTACGTCGCCGTCTCCATCTCCATCTAAAAACGCATTTAAAACGGGATTTGCGCCCTGGGCTGGATTTTGGGCGTTGCCGCCGGATTGCAGCAGGTTGAGGACGATCGGCACTAACACAGGTATCATCGCTTGGATTGTAGCGTTATTCAAGCCGGTTCTTTGGGCGATATCGGCTACTATCTGGGTCAGTTGGCCGGCCCCAAACAAACTCTGAACAGCTTGCAGATTGGGACTTGTGCCGCTAAATTGGTTGACAACTTCTTGGGCTTGTGCGTCTCCAGATTGCGATCGCACGTCTTGTAATGCCGATCGCACGTATCCGCCCAAAACCGACATCGCTAGCTGAGTCGTCCCCGCATCGACGCCCTGGTTGCCGCTCAACTGCTCTACCGCACCCAGAATGTTGCCCAACTGATTGGGACTGGCTTGTTGGTTGGGATTGTCGATCGCGCTCAAAATTTGGTCAAAGAGTCCCATAATTTTCGCTCCTAGCTGTAATTGCTCAACTTTAAATTATAGCAAAGCCTGTTTTTCAAGATTACCGAAAATAGTTGTGATTTGGGTATTTTCACTCATCGAGCCACGTAGCCACAGCGAATCAAGAAGCAATATAAAAACTGATAATTTTTAAGTTTTTACAGTTCCTCTCACCTCAGACTTGGTTGGTGCGTTCCCGTTGGAGAGGGAATTATAATCGCGAGGAGTTGGGAGTTTTAACAGCGAATTGGGCTTTAAATCCTCATGTTTAATCGGCAGGGCGATCGCAAATTCCGTCCCCGTTCCCATCTGGGACCAACAATTAATCGTCCCGCCGTGTTTCTTGACGATAATTTCGCGGCCGATTGCCAATCCCAAACCAGTACCTACACCTCTCGGTTTAGTAGTAAAGAATGTTTCAAACATTTTTGCTTGACTCGCCGCAGGTATTCCCGTTCCGTTATCGGAAATTCGCACTACCACTGACTCGTCGTCCAAGTATTCTGTAGCAATCACAATCCTCGGCGAAAAACTCGGTGCTTCCTGCTTGATTGACTGCGAACCCGATTGTTTTATCGCCTCATCAGAGCGGGTTTTCTCAATTTTTGCTTGCTCTTCTACAGCATCTATTGCATTGTTCAGAACGTTGAAAAACACTTGGTAAAGCAAACCCATATAGCCTTCAACAGTCGGAATATTCCCGTAATTGCGCACCACTTCAATGCCCTGTTTGATCCGGCTGTTGAGAATCAGCAAACTGCTGTCTATGCAGGCGTGCAGATCGACCGAATGAGGCACCGTATCGTCGAGGCGAGAAAAATCTTTCAAACTTAAGATAATAGATTTGGCTCTTTCAGCACCCACTTGCATTGAGTCAAATATTTTCATCACATCTTTTTTGAGAAAATCCATGTCTATGTCTTCGGCTTTTTCCTTCACTGCGGCAGGTGGCTTGGGGATTTCTGTTTCGTAAGTTTTGAGCAAATCTAAAATATCTTGAACATGATTTCTCGCCGGAGCGATATTGCCATAGATAAAATTGATTGGGTTGTTAACTTCGTGAGCAACCCCGGCCAACATCCGCCCCAAAGTTGCCATTTTTTCATTTTGAAGTATCTGCCTTTCTTGTTCTAATTTCAATTCTTCTAGCAAGTAATTTACTTTCAGAATCAGTTGATTCATCGAAGCAGCTAATACTCCCACTTCATCGGTGCTGGTAACTGGTACTTGCAACTGAAAATTAGACTCTTGGGTGACTCGCTGAGCGATATTGGTTGCAGCGGCGATGGGTTTGGCGATCGCCCGACTGGTGTAGCTCGCCAGCAGTGCTGCAACTACGATCGACAGTGCCATGCTACCAATAATGATTTGTAGGCGCAGCGCCTGCGCTCGCAGCAGGGCTTCCCGCGCTGCATCTTCTTGCAATGCGGCGCGATCGATAATTTCTGCTAAATCATTGACCGCCCTATCTAGTTGCAACCCAATTTGATCTCGCTCGAAATTCGACAGCAACTTGCGTTTTACACTTGTTTGAGCGCGGTTGGCTGGCAAATTACTGATTTCTTCATTAACTATTTCTAGCTGCATAATGTAATTAGACAGCAGCGAATCGTAAGTTTTTATAAAATCTGGAAATCCGGCAATCTTTTTTTTACCTTTGTGACTTTGAACTTCAGATAGCGACAACTTCAAACTGTAGATATTGTTTTGTAGCTGTTGGTATTGGTTGTCAAATATTTCGGGTCGGTCGAGCCTGTCTATCAGCCGCTCTTGGCTGTTTTGCGTCCGCAGTAAAGCCACCTGCAAATTATTTAAAAGCCGACTTTCTCGATCGATGTGTACTTGATTGTTAGTTCTGCGATAGTAATGATTCCCCGCCAGCATCCCGACAGTCGTTCCCCCAATCGCAACACAAAGAGCCAGTGCGTAGCCGCGGCAGATTTTGTCGCTAATACTGAGGTTGCCGAAGGAACGGGCTATTTGAGCGAAATAATTGGGCTGTGCTGGCTGGCTCTCTTTGATGTGATGCTCGCAAGAGGTAGGGATCTCTTGTGAAGGCTGGTTCAGATTTTTGAGCTGCATAGATGTGAACCTGTGAATAATTCACGCACTGAGAATTAAGTCTAACTTAACTCACGGCTGATTTGAGAGTACCGCATCTATACTTAATGTGATATTTCTTTGTAATTAGGACTCTCCCCCTCGCCCCTCAGCAACCCGGTTTCTCGTTTCCGCTTTCGGAGCTTCCAGGACGCACTTATAGGATTTTAGATTTTCCATTTTTAGATTTTAGATAGGGAATAACTGATTCCGTAAGGGTTTGGAACACGGGCAAAACAGTTGCATTCTTTTGGGAAACAGGTATGACGTTAAAAAACCGTGTTTTTACGTACTTAATATGATATTGTTTTTTTATAAAACAATATTGCTCGACTCGCGATCGAATAAATCACCGCATAAATAATTAGGTGTAAATAAACCGCCAAAGACTTTGGGGCGGGTAGAGTGCAGCACTAAACTGCCTGAAGTAGCTACAATTGCAGACTCAGGCGCGATCCTCTTCGAGGGCTTCGCTAACGCACTTGTCCGTCTGGCACCCAAACCCGCTTTCATCGCCCCCTACCGACAAGCAGCATCGGGATTTGCTGGCTAAGCAGTACGATCGTCGCGTGCTTCATCAGTTCCGAGTTCTCATGAAAATGTAAAAATCAAAGCATAGCCCTTTTATTTGCCGCTCCCCTCATGCCTTTGCCGCGCCTGTTAACATTAATTGCCGCTTTCTGCCTCACCCTGGGGCTGATTATTGGGCTGGTGAGTTCCTTAACAGGGCTTTACAGTCAAGTTGCGTGGTCTGCTTCTCCGCTGCTGGCTAATTTGCTGATTTTGCTGATAATTGTACTTTTGGGAACGCTAATTTTTGCGTTGTTTTACTATTTTAGGCTGCTGCAACGCCCTGGAAAAGTTAAGGGAAAACAGGCGATTAATCC
This sequence comes from Microcoleus sp. Aus8_D2, assembly GCF_036702665.1. Taxonomy (NCBI): domain Bacteria; kingdom Bacillati; phylum Cyanobacteriota; class Cyanophyceae; order Oscillatoriales; family Microcoleaceae; genus Microcoleus; species Microcoleus sp. Aus8_D2. The sequence continues at coordinate 153,768 of NZ_JAUBUN010000003.1, read as the reverse complement.
CAAGGTTCCTGTTGTAAAAAGTGAAGCTGCTTCGGAAAATCTCAAAGCAATTAGGCAGCAAGTCGATCGCATTCAAGATGAAGTAGCGCGGCAAGCTTTGCTGTTGAGAGCCCGCGAAATAGAAGCTAGCATGGCTCGCGGCAGCGTTAGAGTAGTTGTTTTCGGTACCGGTTCTGCGGGCAAAACTTCCGCTGTGAATGCGCTGGTGGGGCGGATGGCGGGACAGGTGGGCGCGCCGATGGGCACTACCGAAGTAGGAGAAACTTACACTCTGAAATTAAAAGGAGTCGATCGAGAATTAGCAATTACTGACACCCCAGGCATCTTGGAAGCGGGAGTAGCGGGGACTTACAGAGAGGAATTGGCGCGGCAGTTGGCTGCCCGGGCTGATTTGATATTATTTGTTTTGGACGGCGATTTGCGGAAATCTGAGTACGAACCGCTGCGGACTTTGGCCCAAATTGGCAAAAGGTCGATCGTGGTTTTTAATAAAGTTGACCTTTATCCCGACAGCGACAGAGACGAAATTATCGATCGACTGCGGCAGCGAGTTAAAGGTTTTGTATCAGCAATGGATGTCGTTGCAATTAGCGCCAATCCGCAAAAAGTTGTACTAGAAAGCGGCACAATTTTTCAGCCAGACCCGGATATTATGCCATTAATTCGGCGCATCGCAGCAATTTTGCGAGCCGAAGGCGAAGACTTAATTGCTGATAATATTTTGCTGCAATCCCAGCACTTGGGAGACCAAGCGCGCAAATTAATTGACGCTCAAAGGAGGCGCGCCGCTGATAAAGTAGTAGAGCGATTTCAGTGGATCGGAGCCGGAGTAATTGCCGTCACGCCTTTGCCAGTTGTGGATTTACTGGCGACGGCAGCAGTTAACGCTCAAATGGTAGTAGAAATTGCCAAGATTTACGGTTGCGAATTAAATATCGATCGCGCGAAAGAATTGGCATTGTCTCTCGCCAAAACCCTAGCAAGTTTGGGAATAGTTGAAGGCGTAATTCAAGTAGTGTCGAGGGCGTTGCAGTTAAGTGTAGCTGGGTTTGTACTTGGCAAAGCAATTCAAGCAGTCAGCGCCGCTTATTTAACCAGAATTGCCGGAAAAAGTTTTATTGAATATTTCCGACACGATCAAGATTGGGGCGACGGCGGCATTGCCGAAGTCGTGCAAAGGCAGTTTCAGTTAAATCGGAAAGATGAGTTTGTCAAAGCTTTTGTCAAAAATGCGATCGCCCGGGTTGTCGAACCTCTGAACATTTATCAGCAAGAAGAATCGGAACCAGAATTAGAAATGCCAGCAGAATTGGAACCAGAACCATTGTACCAGCAACCGGACGATGATTGGGAAACTCACAGCAACAAGCACAAACATGAATGGTAATTAGTCATTAGTCAGTGGTCATTTGTCATTAGTTAACAGTCAATAGTCATTAGTAGGGTGCGTCTAAGAAAGAAAATCTCCAATAAAACAGCGAAAACCGAGCGCGCGACGCACCTGATACCAATCGCAATATTTGGGCGCTTGGTGCGTCGCGACTAGATTGTCGATTTGCTCCAAATATCGTCTGCAAGCCACACACCCTACGGCATCTAATGACTACTGGCGATTGGCGATTCTCAATTGCCAATGATATCAAGTCGGGTCAAGCGATCGCAATATTTGGGCGCTTGGTGCGTCGCTACTAGATTGTCGATTTGCTCCAAATATCGTCTGCAAGCCACACACCCTACGGCATCTAATGACTAATGACCACTGACAAATGACAAATGACCAATGACAAATGACTAATTTCGCCCCAACAACAAATAAGCCATCATTTCTCCTTTACCTTTAATCTCAACAGCACCGCGCATTTTAAACGAAAATTTATCTTTCAAACGCTCGTAAACCGCAGCAGTTACCTGAATTTCCCCCGGAATACCGTTTGATTCCATCCGGTGAGCAACATTCACGGTATCCCCCCACAAATCGTAACTAAATTTAGTTAAACCAATGACTCCCGCCACCACCGCACCTATATTTATCCCAATGCGCAGACTAAAGCTTTGATTGTTTTTGACATTGAAGCTAGCGAGAGCAGCTTGCATATCTAGTGCCATTTGGGCGATCGCCGAAGCGTGATTTTCCTGCGGTTCCGGCAAACCGCCGACTACCATGTAAGCATCGCCAATAGTTTTGATTTTCTCTAAACCGTGTTTTAACGATAACTGGTCAAATTGACTAAAAATTTGATTGAGAACTTTCACCGTTTCGGCTGCATTTTTTTGAGATGCAAACTTCGTAAATCCCACCAAATCGGCGAATAAAACGCTAACATCCGAAAAGCTGTCTGCAATTATGTTTTGTCCTTCCTGCAATCGTTCGGCAATCGGTTTAGGCAAAATATTTAAGAGCAATTCTTCTATTTCTTCTTTCTGAAATTTGGTTGTTTCCAACAGCAACCGCGTTTCAATTTCTGCCTGTTCCCGAAAAGCGATTTCCCGCTGCAATATCTTATTTTTCTCCGTAAGTTGCAGTTCGAGTTCCTTCAGCCGCAATTGATTTTCAACTCTAGCCACCACCTCTACGGCTTCAAAAGGTTTAGTAATGTAGTCCACCCCGCCAGCATTAAAGCCTTTCAGCTTATTAGAAATTTCTACCAAAGCAGTCAGAAAAATAATCGGAATGCCACGAGTGCGATCGCTCGCTTTCAAGCAACTGCAAACTTCATAGCCATCGAGCCCGGGCATCATAATATCCAGCAAAATCAAGTCAGGCTGAGTCAAATTGACAGAATCGAGCGCCAGTTGGCCGTTAGACGCAAGTCGTACTTCATAGCCTTTCCTCGATAAGATCCGCTCCAGTAACGCTAAATTGTTAAGATTGTCGTCAACAATTAAAATACTGCCCCTAAATTTTTGAGAATATGCTTGATTCATCAGCTTGCTATGGGCTTATACCATTTCAGATTTTAGATGTTAGATAGACTTAGATGATTAGAACGATTTTAGATGAGGCATGACTTAGTGGATAGGGGTGTGGTATTAGTTAAACTTAAGATTTGTTGATATTTATAACTTACGCACAGGTGCGTCGAAATCGGGTTTATTCACGAAGATGCTTCATTGCAGCAGGTCAGAAAGAGTAAAAAGAACTGGTTTCTGAGGGCGGGAGTACATCCTAAACTCAAATTTATCCTAATTTGTCAGGCACAGCGAAAGCTTTGGTTAAAACTTCATATTGCGGGTAAATTCGATCGCCCTCCGTGTCGATTGGCTGCCCGTTTTGAAACCCAAAATATCCCATCACTCCCACCGCTGGTGCTATTTGCACTACACTCATAGACGATCGGGACACTTGGTGGGGCTAATTTTCCCTAAATTCTGAGTAGAGCCGGATTTAAAAGTGCGATCGACTTCGCGGGCGATCGAGAAATGGGCGTGATTTTTTCATCAGATGCTCTCTGAGTCTCCGATGCCGCATTTTATTAAGAAATAATACAATAATTTTACTGATTGGGGAGGCTCCGGGGGAGCAAGTCAAACCATGCGACTAGCGATCGGATCGAACCTAATTTTGATAAGATTTAAGATTAACCAAAAATTTGCTATTGTCCGTCGGGGTAAAAACAATGAGCGATCGACCAATAATTCTCGGTATTGTCGGAGACAGCGCAGCGGGCAAAACCACCCTGACACGGGGAATTGCCCAAGTATTGGGGCCAGAAAATGTCACTGTGATTTGTACAGACGACTATCATAGGTACGACAGAAAGCAGCGGGCCAAAATCGGGCTCACAGCACTGCATCCCGACTGCAATTACCTCGACATCATGCAGCAGCACCTCAGTCTGCTCCGCACGGGCCAAGCAATTCTCAAACCCATTTACAACCACCATTCAGGTACATTCGACCCGCCAGAATACATCAAACCAAGTAAGTTTGTAATAGTTGAAGGTTTGCTTGGTTACTCAACCAGAACCATCCGCGATTCTTACGACGTAAAAGTGTATCTTGCTCCCCCAGAAGAGTTGCGAACTCAGTGGAAAGTTAAGCGCGATATTATGAAGCGCGGTTATACTGAAGAACAGGTACTTGCCGAAATGGAAAAGCGGGAACCGGATTCCGAAGATTATATTCGCCCCCAGCGCAAATTTGCCGACGTTGTAGTTAGTTTTTACCCGCCAGAAGCCGATAAAGAATCAAATTTGAGCGTCCGTTTAGTCTTGAGACCGACAATTCCTCACCCTGATTTTACTGAGATTTTAGGTAGAGGCAGCGATAATTTGCAACCTGCAATTCGCCTAGGACTCGATCGCGATATGGGCAAACCAGTTGACGTTTTAGAAGTAGATTCCCACGCTACGGGCGAACAAGTAAACGAACTAGAAAAGATTTTGTGCAACGAAATGCCCCACCTGCGGGGATTTTGTAGTGCCCAAGGCAACCCGGAAATTGGTAAACTAATCGGCACAACTGGCGAAGTTTTGCAAAGTTATCCACTAGCTTTGACGCAGTTGCTAGTTGCATATCACATGATGAAAGCAATTCATGTTTATTAATTGAAAAGACTCGGCGGTTGAAACCGATCCTATACAAGCGAAGTCCATCTTCACGGACTAAATAGCAGTAAGGTGCAGATTGTGCACCTTACAAATAGAGTTTGTGTGTAGTATTTAGCGCGCACCTGAAGAGAGGCGGTAGCTGACTATTGACTCATAACTTGGGAATCGGCGATTTTCCAAATGCCGTCCCAATACTCTAAACTGTAGCGAACTAACTTGGTGTTAAAAGTGCTACTATCGACTTTGCCGTTGCGGTAAAGGGTAGCATCTTCGGTGATTTTGACTTCAATGGTGGCTTTGTTTCCCGATGCTGCAAAGCGTTCGACGGATTCAAGTTTTTGGACGCCGTACCGGTAGTGAGAGTTGCTGGTTGTCAAATAGTCGATCGCCTTTACGGTATCGCCATACAGAATACCTGTAGTCATTTTAGCCAACAATTGGCGATCGAACGGAGCAGCAAATATTCTCGGCTTCGCATCAAGCCACTTACTAATTAAATCCGATGCTTGTCCGAGAGTAATATTTTCGCTTTGACTGATATAATTTACGCAATCATTGGTAGCTAGCCGTTGTGTGGCGCAAGCAGCAAAATTTTGCGATTTCGCGGGCGCAGCAAACAACAAAGGAGTTACGATTGCGACTAGCGCGATAGATTTCATATCTCAATTCCTCCATTCCTCAATCATCATAAATTCTCTCGATCGCATTTCGCTAATTACCGTTCGTAGTGCGGACTTCAGTCCGCTCTTCTGCGGACTGAAGTCCGCACTACGAACGAATTTTACTACGGTTAATCGATCTAACTCGATCTACATAATTTACTGACGAAATTGCGGAATTTGATTGAGATTATTTTTGTAATAATTGAGGAGTAATGCTCAGTGAGGGCAAAGTCTGACGAACAGCAGCCAATTGCTGAACTTGCAGCGATACTGGTAACTGACTTTGAGGTGCGGGAACCATTTCGCCTCGAAAGTCGAGGAGGGTGACGAGCAGCAGATAGCCAAGTGCTAATACTATAGAAAATACGCCGGTGATAATAGCAATAATTTTTGAACGTTCCATATTCAGCAATAATTAAGTGCAGCTCATATTAGTTTAACATTAAAAAGAGCCATTATGACTAAACTTATGCAATAGAATATAATCCAGTACGGTTCAGATAACACTGTTTATTGCCCGGATATCCCCCTAAATCCCCCTTAATAAGGGGGAATTTGAGAATACTCTTGTCCCCCCCTTTTTCAAGGGGAGTAGGGGTCGAGTAGGGGGCAAGCTAAGGGGGGATCGGACTTAACCCAAGCGTATTAGAATATAATCAGGTGCTACTTATTTATATGACGAAAATGGAACCTGTTATAGATGCGCCAACTCCCACCCAGATGCCCGGGGCTACCCCAGTGGTGGAAACATTCGATCTGGGGAAGTTCTACCGTACTGGCTTCTGGATGAACGAAAAGATTGAATCGCTCAAAAGTTGTACTCTGACTGTTTCTGAGGGGGAAACTTTCGGGCTGTTAGGGCAGAATGGAGCGGGAAAAACTACGCTGCTGAAGACTTTGCTGGGGATAGTGCGGCCGACTTCTGGGAGGGCGCTGTTGTTGGGGAGGCCTTTGGGCGATCGCACTGTGAAGCAACGAGTCGGCTATTTGCCAGAAAATCCCTATTTTTACGATTATCTCACGGGCTGGGAATTTTTGCAATTTGCGGCGGGCTTATTTCAAATCCCCCCCTCGATTCAGCGGCAGCGAATTCCGCATTTACTAGATTTAGTTGGGCTATCTCAATCGGCGGCAATAAAAAAACAGTTGCGCCAGTATTCTAAGGGAATGCTGCAACGCATCGGCATGGCTCAAGCTTTAATTAACAATCCCGATGTGGTATTTTTGGATGAGCCGATGTCGGGTTTAGATCCGATGGGGCGCTATCAGATGCGGGAGATAATTTTATCGCTGAAAAATCAAGGAAAAACGATTTTTTTTAATTCGCACGTACTCTCGGATGTGGAGAAGATTTGCGATCGGGTGGCAATTTTGGCTCGCGGTGAGTTAATCTGTGTTGGTGCGATCGATGAACTTTTGGGTAATACTAAAACTTACCGAGTTCAAGGTAAGGGTGGCCATTTGAATATTCTGCAAAAATGGATCCCGGATATGGAAGTTGATAATGATTTGTGGCACGGTCATTTGCAGGGGAATCCGAAGGAGTTTATGGCTAATTTGAGCGCGATGGGAGGGCAGCTAATTGGGATGAATTTGGCTAAGCCTTCTTTGGAAGAGTTTTTTATGCAGCAACTGCAAGAAAGAGGGATTTATTCGAGCAGTTGAAGTAGGGAAACGGCACTGCCGTGTCCGGCACTGGGATTGTGGACACGGCAATGTCGTACATTTTTATTTATGGTGAGGTATGGCTTCATAAAAAAACATCCCAAAATCTTGTAGGGGCGGGTTCACCAATGATTTCAACTAGGACAAACAGATTCATAAACCCGCCCCCACTCCACGATAATACCGGGGCGGGTTTATAGGATTTATTGTTTTTTTCAAATACCTTGGTGAACCCGCCCCTACGGGAATTACGTCTAGATTAAATATCACTATTCAATTGGTGTCAACAACCAGGCTAAAACCATTTGTATATCTCGTTTACCGCCGAGGCCTGATCCCCCTAAATCCCCCTTAAGAAGGGGGACTTTGAGAATACTATTGTTTCCGGCGCGGGGATTATGAACACGGCAACTAACTGGTTCCCAGGCTCCTGCCTGGGAACCTATATCCAGAGGCTCTGCCTCGCTTGTAAAAATGGAAATGGAGGCAGAGCCTCCGGATCTGCGTTACCAGGCCAGAGCCTGGTAACGAGTAGATAGATTTAATTCAACTCTATTAAACATCACTATCCTGCGGCAAATATTCTGTAAGATTTTGCACATCAGCCAACAATGGTAACTGAGGATGACTGCAAATCTGCTCTTGACAATTCCACACTCTCAGATATTCATCAACTCCAGAAATAGCCGTCGCTGCTGCATCCAAATCCCCAGCTTGACACCCATGATAATGTGCTCTCATCAACGGCTTAATATCCTCGATATCTTGCCATTCAGATTCAGGTTTGAGGGGAATGCTGATAAAATAGCGGTAAGCTTGGCGGTGTGCGGTGCGAAAGTTTTCGGGATTTTGATTCAACAGGCGAGATCCCTTTTCACGCACTAACGGATGCAACTGGTAAGACGATCGCTGAAAATCATAATACAGCAATTGTCGGCGTTTGAGAGCGAGGATAATATTTTCTTTGAGTTCGTACCTGCTAACTTCTGGCATTTGAGCGGCTATTCCCGCAAAATTCAGCGGATATTCTCCGGTTTGATAGACAGAAATTCGGCTCAAGCAAGTTCGCTCCATGTCGCTAAGACGGACTATCATTTCATCGAGCAGACTCTCAATCGGTCGAATTAGCAACCAGTCTCTATCTTGCAAGAATTTGCTGACATTGCCTTGATATTCGCTGTCATCGCGAATCAATGAGGCTACCAGTTGCAAAGCTTCGGGATGTCCTTGATAGCGCTGGGCAAGTTCGGTCAATTATTCAATTGTAGCGATTAAATTAAATGATGTCAATAGGGCAACAGCGCCATTTTTTGTAAGTCCATCGAGCGTCATTTCGCGAGTAATTGTGGGCGGCAATTCTGCTAAGGTTTCGCGGCTGATAAGTACGATCTTACTTTGATGTGCTGTTTCTATAAGTAGTTTGAATAACCAAGCGTATTCGGATTGGGTTTCGGAAAAATATCCGGCTGTTTCGGCTCGCCCAAATTGCAAAATCGTTTCTAGGCGATCGCACACAATTAAGCAGGGTTTACTTTTGAGCAATTTTAGCAGTTTTTCGATCTTTTGGAATGAGTGCACTGGGGCGGCAGTTGGTGTATTTTCGATCGGAAAAGTTGTATCTACGGAGGAAAGTGCAGATAGGAGGGAATCGAGAAACCAATCAAATTGAGGTGCTTGGTTTTTGACAAATTCCAAAGATTGCCAAGCGACGGCGACAAAGGGATTGTTTTCTGTTTGAAGTTGGCGGATGAGTTGACTGATCAGGGTTGTTTTGCCGATTCCGGGTAAGCCGACAAGGGCGATCGCCTTTGGGGGTGGATTTCGGTTGTCGAGGTTGAGTAGCAGGGTTTTGAGGGTGTTGAGGTGGGATGTGCGATCGAGCCAATTCCAGACTGGGGGTATGTTGTCGGGAAGTGCGAATGTGCGATCGGTTTGGGTGTCTAGGGCGATATCTGCGATCGCTGCGGCTAATAGTAATTCTGTTTGTTTGATATCATTGCGCTCAATAATATCTTCCCAGTTATTGATTCCTACAACTTTGCAAATATCGATAAATGTTTCGCGTCGAATTCGGTTTTGCGCCCAAAATCGCTTTAAAGTCGCTTTTGAAGTTAGAGCCGCTTTGCACCAGGTATCTTCACTTTTATTCCATCCGAGATTGCGTCGCACTATATCAATAATTTTCAATCCTTCTTCGGATGCTCTGAGCAAACCTGCCATTTTTACTCCTTTACCATAATTTTGCCCCAATGGAATTATAGATTACATCGGAGAGCCGAAAGATGAGCCAAATGAGCTAAATGAGCTAAATGAGCCGTTTATGCTGAGCCAAAAAGTGAGCCATTAAACGTAGACAGATTCAGGAATCCAGAGTAATTTCAAATGATGAGTCCTGTTTGGGGCTACAGATCTAAGTTTTAGGGTGCGGATTGGCGATCGGGCGATTCCCTACGGGATAGCTCCGCTTCACGGCTGTTGGAGCAATGTAAAGTTTTGTTACAAAAATTGGGCGATTTGCATAAAAAAAGTGCATCTGCCCTGAGAGATATATAGGAAGGCTTGCAAGGCGGGCTTTCCTGGTTTTCACGCAACTATATTTTTGAGGAGATGGGATTTATGAAGTTACTCACAGATGATGTGTTGTTGGGTGGTGCAGTGGATGCGAGTGCGGTATCAGATGAGGGAGTTGTTCGGATAGCGAAGGCAACTACTGATTTGGTAACAGGTGGCTTTGAAGGAAGTCAACAAACTCTCAAGTTAGATTCAAACGGAGGAGGAACCGCCGAATATTCCTATGAGTTTTTCGACATTCCAGACGAGCTAATCCTTCGTTATGATGGCAAGGAAATTCTGAATACAGGGTTTGTTTCAGGTAAAGGAGAAGGCAAAGTTGATCTACCCTTGGGAAATTCTGATAACTTGCAGGTAATCTTAGCGACTGATAATGTAAATACTGCGTGGGAATATACGATATCGACAACACCACCAGATTCGACCACAACCCCACCAAACTCGACTACTACTCCTACCACAACCCCACCAAACTCGACTACCAACCCGAATACTTCTCCTACTTCGCAAAACATTAGCAAGGATGCTAAATATGAGTTTTTCGCCAAAGATGTTGCCTACAAAAATGGTAAAACTGTGGATAGTAATGGTAAGAACATAGTAGAGCAAACGTGGCAGCAATTATTAGGGCAGGATATCAGTAGTATTTACGATGGAAAGCGGTTTCAAGATATCGTTAACGGCTACAAAGTAGACAGAGTTTTTGACGATAAAAACACAACAAATAAGGGTACAGGCTTTTTTGCACTGGGATTGACATCCACTCGCGGGGAGCCTCCACTTTTAGCAATTCGGGGAACGGAACCAACGGCTGACTTATTTGCAGATATTTTCTCAGATATCAAACCCAAAAGTGTTGGTTTTAACCAATACGAAGCTAACCGAGAGGTCAACACTGCCGATGACAGTATACGAGTCACTCCTCTTGAATGGTTATCCCAAGTAAGTAGCGATCGCAATAAAAATCCCAATCTTTTACCTCCTGACATTACTGGTCACAGTTTGGGAGGTGCATTAACCCAACTATTTGCGGCTGACTTTACAAACCGAGGTGGCAAATTAGGAGATGTAGTAACCTTCAATTCACCTGGAATTGACAGAAGTTTAGTAAACGATTTTAAGCCACAGAATGTCTCAAATGTTAATCATTACATTGTTTCTGGGGATATTGTCAGTTTAGCAGGTGAAGCGTATATACCAGGTAAGTTTCAACTAAAAGATTTTTTTAACTTTAATCCTCTTAACAATCATTTACTACCAGTTTTAACTCAGGAGGTAAACTACGACCAACCAACCTATGACAAACCATCTGCTGATGGCAAAAACAAAAATTCAGTTAAGCCAGGGGATGTAAGGACAGTAGTTAATAACGGTTCTACAAATTGGCTGAGTGACCCTTTCTTTGCTTACGTAGATCCAGAATATACATCTTCTATAGGTCTGGTTACAGGGTCACTTGCTGGTTTAGCCCCAGGAAAATTCAAATCATTAGCATTTGTGCCACCATTACTACTATTTCGAGGAACTACTGAAGCCGCTAGAAAGACAGTCGGGACTGTGACTGATCTTACGGGAGGAGGTATTAACAACTTCGGCACAGGAGTGTCTGAAATTGTAAAGATTTTCAAAGAAGCTAGTTCTGATTTTCAATCTCGTCTGAGTGAGAGTGTTCTCTTACCAAAGCTTGATTTGAATCTACTAGATCTGATTGATATCAAGCCGATCAACTTGGCCATGAGATATGTACAGCCTAATGATACATTGAAGCTCAAAGGGGAAGTCACTCTGCCAGATCTGTTTAACGTGAGGGCTAATTTTACAGATGACAACTTTATCCAGATTAGTAAGAGCGGTATTGATGTCAAAGGTGAGCTTTATATACCAGAACTACCAATTATACCTAATCTCCTTAAACTTGAAGAAACTAAGCTATCCATTGATACAATAGAGAAAAAAGTTGAAGGGGAAGGGGTAATATTTTTTCCCGTTATCGAGAAAGGAATCGTTGCAGGGATTGGTTTAAAAAACAAAAAACTTGACTCTGCTACTCTAGGTGTAAGTGGTCTTAACATCCCCATTGGGACAACAGGCTTATCTTTGCAGAAATTGAAGGGTACTATTGGCAATATTGCTGATATTGAAAAACTAGATCTTGACGAAATTAAGAAGCTTAAGTTTGGTTTGCAAGCTAATATTACTGATAAGCTTCCAAAGCAAAAATTAGAATTACCTGATTGGACAGGTGGTAATTTTGTTGGACAACTTATTGACATTGATGCAGGCTTCAAAGTCAACAAAGATAGTTTCACCCTAGAGGGCGGTATAAAACTTATCAGCGATCAAGTGAGAGGCAAAGGGGCAATTGAACTAAATGGAGAGTTAGAATTAAATTGGAATAATAAAACTCTAAGCAGTGGTGATAAAGGTCTTAATATTTCTGTATTCGGAGATTTTGTCAAGGGTAAGTCAGATTTTAAACTTGATTCAAACTTTAACTTTAACTCGCAAGGAAAGGGAAATGTAAAATTTCCTCAAATTAGTTTAGATGCGCCTATCCTGGGTAAAGTGAACTTTGGAGGTGTACCCTTAGCAGAGGGTGAATTTAGAATAGATTACAGTAATAATAATGATTTGTCTGATGATGTTATCCAAGCCTATGGTAAGTTACCGTCAGTGGTAATTCCTATTCCTTTTCGAGATCCGATAGTAATAACACCTGACGCTACAGTGAAAGTTTTTCTTGCACCTCCAAAAGATGGTGGCCTGCAAGTTCAGGCTTCTCTTGGCAATGCCTTACCTAAAACGAGTAGCTTCACCATTACTCCTAATACCCAATGGCTGATTATGAATGCCAACTGGGATGCTGCAAATACCAACGTACCTGTTCAAGTTAAAACACCTAGCGGCACAATCATCAACGAGTCAGAATTTGCTGCTAACAACATTGCGATTGTTGACTCTCTCACCACTTCCACAACTAAAGCTGTTATTGTACCGAATCCTACATCAGGAATTTGGGATATTAAGGTAGCAAACCCCGCTGGTTTAGGTAACGTACAGTATAACGCCTTCCGAGATTCCAAAGCTCCTACTGTTCAAGTCACTAATGTTGCGACAGATGTTAAGGAACGAAACCTCAGTAATTTGCCTACTGATAACAGCGGGCAAAATGTTACCATTAACTACAACGCTTTTGATGCCGACTCTCAGGCGAAAGTCAGCTTCTTCTACGACACTGATAACCAGGGATTTAATGGCATCTTAATCAAAGATGGTCTTGATGAAACGGATGGTACTGGTAGTTTCAATTGGAACACTGAAGGTGTACCCGCCGGAGATTACTACGTCTATGCAATGGTAGTAGATGACAATAACCCACCTGTTTTCAGCTACTCTCCGAATTCTGTGCGGGTGAGTGAAGCAGCAGATTTATCTGTTACCAAAACAGCTAATGCAGATACCGCAACAGTTGGGAATAACTTAACCTACACTGTCAGTGTCACCAATAAAGGAACGAGTAACGCCAAAGAAGTAACTCTTATAGACACATTGCCAGAGGGAGTAGAATTTATTTCTGCTAGTGTCAATCCTAGTCAAAAATCAGGAAATGAGCTCACCTTTGACCTCGGAAACTTAAACAACGGTGAAGCTAAAACTATCAAGGTCACTGTTACTCCGCCAAAAACAGGAAATATCACTGGTAGTGCTCAGGTGACGAGTAAAACTTTCGATTCTGATGCTACAAACGATATTGCTGTTCTCACTACATCAGTCAAGCCAGTTTCTACTGATCTTAGCATCACGACAACAGGAACTCCCACCACAGTCAATCTAGGAGATAAACTTACCTACAACCTAACAGTCACGAACAATAGTCCCACGAAAGCCACAGATGTCACCCTTACCAACGAATTGCCATCTGGATTGAAAGATGTTTCTATCACGTCTAGCAAGGGTGGAACCACCAAAAACAACAATGGAATTGTTACTGCTGAATTGGGAAATTTAAACACCAGTGAATCCGCAACAGTAACTATTAACGCCACTTCCATCGCTGCGGGAACTTTCAGTAATACTGCCAGCGTTACCAGCAAAGAAGCTGATTTGGAATCAGCTAATAATACTCTCACTCAGCGGACAAGAGTTAATTCCAAAAATCCTGACCCGGCTGATCTAGAGTTGATTCAGACAGTGGACAACCCTAATCCAAATGTTGGAGAGCAAGTTAATATCACTCTAGCTTTGACAAACAAGGGAGCGGGTATTGCCAGTAGCATCAATATTACCAACCTATTACCTCCCGGACTGAATTTTGTATCTGCTACACCTGAACAAGGTCGTTATGACAATAGTAAAGGTGTCTGGGATGTAGGCAACATGAAAGATAATCTCACCCGAACTTTAAAAATTACAGCAATTGTTACTGCTCCTAACTCAACGACTAATCTAGCAGCAGTCACGGCTGTTAATGAACCCGATCCAAACCCTCTCAATAACCAAGCTTCACTTACAATTAATCCGATAGGGAATGGCGGATCTACTCCTGGCCAAAAAGTTTCGATTTTGGGGACTTCAGGAAATGATAACTTGGTCGGCTCTTTTGAGCCTGATGTCATCTATGGCTTGACAGGAAATGACACCATCGGTGGGATGGGCGAAACCGATACCCTCTATGGAAACAAAGATGATGATGTTATCAACGGCAATCAGGCTAACGATCTAATAATTGGCGGAAAAGGCAATGATTTACTTTTGGGAGGAAAAGGTAACGATCAAATATATGGCGACATAGGGAATGACACTCTCATTGGTGGTTTAGGTCAAGAGATCTTAGTTGGCGGGCCTGGTGTTGATACTTTTGTTCTGCCTACTAAGGGTGCAGTATCTACTGATTTTCTAGCAGATACTATCCTAGATTTTCAAGTGGGAGTTGATAAGATTGCATTAACAGATGGATTAAAATTCTCTAATTTAATTCTAACCACAGTTGACAATAAAACTGTCGTTAAGATTGCCGGAAATAATCAAATATTAGGTGTTGTTGCTGGTGTATCACCTAGTCAGTTAAGTAACAGTTTTGTCTCATCAAATCTACCATAGATTTAAGTTCCTGGAAGTTAAGCGAGATCCCTTACGTCAAAAAGAGCGATCGACCTTTCCCCCATCCGCGTCCATCAGCGTGAAGGAGCGGTTCAAAAGAGCGAGATCCCTTACGTCAAAAAGAGCGATCGCCTTTTCCCCCATCAGCGTCCATCAGCGTGAAGGAGCGGTTCAAAAGTGCGATCGCCCTTTCGTCAAAAAGAGCGATCGACCTTTCCCCCATTCGCATCCATCAGCGTGAAGGAGCGGTTCAAAAGTGCGATCGCCTTCTCCATGCTCACGCTCTTGATTAAGGGGTGCGGATAACTTGAATCAGCCCCGTATAAAAAGCTGTATCGTAGGTAATAACAGGCAAATTTTCGAGTTCAGCTTGTGCCATAATCATCCGGTCAAAGGGGTCGCGGTGAGCAATGGGCAGACTGCCAGCATGGAGGGCATGGGCTGAAGTTATAGCTAATTCCATAAATTGGGCTCGGTGGAGGATTTGCGAATATTCCTCAACAATCTGTTTGGCTTCGGGAAGTTTACCGATGCGATATTTGGTGGCTATTTCCCAGGCTGAAACAGTGCTGACAAGGATATTAAAATCGGGGTTGCGAATGATATCGCGGCATTTGGCATTGAGTTTAGGGTCGTCAAAAAGCCACCACAGCAGAATATGAGTATCGATTAGGTAGTTTATTCCCATTGTTGGAGTTCTTCTTCTGGTAGCGGCTCAAAAAAAGCATCACCGAGTTGTCCCGTCAGTAAACCAGGGGTGCGAGGCTGTGGGCGTTCTCGTCTTAATCCGAGGCGAAAGTAGTGAATCAAATCATAGATTTCTGCGAGTTTATCTTCCGGGATGTCTTGTAATTCTTGAACGATTTTCTGAATTAGCATAAATCAAGCTGTCCGATAGTTGCTGATTAATCGATCGCACTACAAGAGTTGCGGCTTAGTCTATTATGGCTCATCCTACAGAGGCACAAGTCGGCGACGGGCGTCCAGAGGGCGAGATTCCTTCCCCCTACCCGCGTCCATCCGCGTGAAGGAGCGGTTCAAAAGTGATCTCGCCTCCTCTCCTCTACTAGATTTACTATATCGAGCGATCGAGCAAATACAAGCCGCACTTGATGACTCATATTCAATACCAATCCGCGATCGCAAGTCCTGAAACCCTAGAAAATTCCTTGACATTGTGGGTAACAAGAGTCCCTTGCAGTGATACGGCTGTCCCTACAATTAAAACATCCATCGGGCCAATGGGAGTACCTTGTTGCTCCAACTGAGCGCGGATTGTGGCCACAGCAACAGCAGAATCGCGATCGAAAGGAACAAGATTAACTCAGCTCAAAAGTTGCTGAAGTTGTTGGGTACGTTTTGCAGGCGAAGTAGATTTAGCAATACCGACTTGTAATTCAAATAGGACGATCGTAGAAATGCAAATTTCTTCTGGAGATACATTGGCAAAGTTTTGGACAACTTGTCCTTGTCCTTTGAAGTAGTAAATTAGCGTGTTTGTATCCAAAACCTACATCTAAAAGCTCTCCCGCAAAATGTCTTCCCCCGACTCGGTACGAATCTCCTCCAGAGTAGGAAAATCTTCTGCCCACGTTCCAGCGAGGGAATAAACCAATTCCTGCCAAGGAGTCGAAGCATCTACTATATTGATGGATTCCTTCGCATTCAAATGCTTAGCACGAATAAATTCAGCGAAAGTTAGAATTTCGCTAGCTTGGTCTTGAGGAAGGCTTTTGACGATCGCATAAATCTGTTCAATGATAGTCATAATCGGGTTATACGTAAAGTACAATTTTAGAAGGAAGAAGAAAGAAGGAAGAAGGAAAGAAGACATACACAGGAATCTTTTTCGCGAGCCGTATTTTACGTTTAATTAAGTGGATTTAATTAAAACTAAGGCTCTCATCAACCCGGTTTCTACGATAAATCTTCGTTTACCAACGATAAATCTACATAGAAACCGGGTTTTTGACCCCCTGTAGGAGCATTCTGAATTAGTACATTTTACTGCGCTTCACGCCGTTTCTTCCCTCTGCATCCATTGTGGCACAGGCATCTTGCCTGTGCATTGATTGTGGCACAGGCATCTTGCCTGTGAATCATCAGTTAAAAAAGTATATGAAGCGCAGCCATCCCCCAGAGAATCTTCCCTTTTCAACTACTAACCAGAAATCACCTGATTCAGTAAATGAGCCTGAGAACCTTCAAGACGGGGGCCGTGAATCTGCACCACCAAAGAAGCTAAATAATTGCCCCAACGAGCGGCTTTTGCAGCACTCAAACCATTAGTAATTCCAAACAAAACACCGCCCGCAAAAGCATCGCCAGCACCCACAGTATCGATCGCCTTTACGGGAAATCCAGCCACATCCACAATCTGTTTGTTCTCCACCACCATGCAGCCCTTATCCCCATTCGTGATAAAAGCCAAATCCGAAATCTCGCTCATCTTCCGAGCGCACTCTTCCAGAGATTCCTCCTTAAAAAAGCTCCGCACCTCGTCAGCATTGCAAAAAATGACATCGCAATATTCCGAAACCACCTTGTGAAAATCATCCGCAAATCGATCGACCAAAAAGCCATCCGAAAAAGTAAAAGCCACCTTCACACCCAGACGCTTAGACTGTTCCATCGTCTCAATACTAGCCTTTCTGGGCTCGATCGCATCCCAAAGATAGCCCTCAACATAACTGTACTTGCAGTGAGACAGGCGATCGACATCAATATCAGTCGCCGCCAGAGTAGTAGAAACCCCCAAATTAGTACACAGCGTGCGTTCCGCATCCGGCGTAGTCAGCACCACACAAGTACCAGTGGGCCCATTCGACTCAGTAGCAGGATGCACGTTAAAATCAATCCCCGCCTCCAGCAAATCTTGTCGGTAAAATTCGCCGTTAGTATCCTTAGCAACCTTCCCCGAATAATAGCCTTTACCGCCGCTCTGAGCCAAACCAATCATCGTATTGGCGGCAGAACCCCCCGATCGCATTTGCAGCGAACTGTGTTCCAAATCGTGCAAAATTCCCCCCTGCGTTTCCGAATTCATCAGCGTCATCGCGCCGCGATTCAGCCCGTGCTTGACCACAAATTCATCTTCGACTAATGCTAAGATGTCTACCAGGGCATTGCCCACGCCAAACACATCCACGGAACCGGATTCTTGATTATTTTGAGTCATTGCTACTTTTTGGTTTACGCTAACTATCAACTCTATAATAAATCGGATTAAAGTCAACATCCCAAATCACAATCCCCAGTCCCCAATCCCCAATCCCCAATCCCCAATTCTCAATCTAAAAATCCCCAATCTCCAATTCTCAATCTAAAAATTTAAAAATCCCCAATCTAAAATCTAAAATCTAAAATCTAAAATCGATATGGTTTCTCTCCCACCTTTGATTCAGCAGATGTTGCAGCCGGGGTTCTATCCCCACAGCGTCACACAACCAGTCCAGCTAGTTCAGACTCACATTTCCTTTATTCTACTGACTGGAGATTATACTTATAAAATTAAGAAACCCGTCGATTTTGGCTTTTTGGACTATTCAACTGTGGAAAAACGGCAGCATTTCTGCAATCAAGAATTGCAAATGAACCGACGCACCGCACCAGAAATTTATCTCGAAGTTTTGCCAATTGTTCAAAGCGGCGATGCGTTTCACTTTGGCAGCAATGCACCAGATGTAACTTCAGCACAAGTTGCTGTAGAATACGCGCTTAAAATGCGGGAGTTTTCTCAAGATTCGCTGTTGCTTAGTTTGTTAGATCGCGGACTGTTGACCGAGCAAATTATGGCAGACTTAGGGCGCGAAGTTGCCAAATTTCACCGCACGGCAATTACTAATAACTACATTAGCACCTTTGGCGAAGTCGGTCAGATTCGCACAGCCATAGATAACAATTACCGGATTTCCCAAAAATATATCGGCGGGCCGCAGACTCCGAGTCAATATCAGGAAACTAAAGATTATAGTGATGCGTTTTTTGAGGCAAATCAAGATTTGTTTGAGCGACGGATTGCTAACAATAAAATTCGCGAGTGCCATGGAGATTTGCACTTGCGGAATATCGCGCTGTGGCAAGATAAAATATTGATATTTGACTGCATTGAATTTAACGAACCTTTTCGCTTTGTTGACGTGATGTACGATGTCGCTTTTACAGTCATGGATTTGGAATCGCGGGGGCGCAGAGATTTAGGCAATGTTTTTCTCAATACTTACGTCGAACAAACAGGCGATTGGGAAGGACTGCAAGTGCTGCCGCTGTATTTGAGCCGTCAAGCTTATGTGAGAGCAAAAGTAACTTCGTTAATGTTGGATGATGACTCGGTTTCAACTGATGAAAAAGCGCAGATTTCACAGACTGCCGCTCATTACTACAAATTGGCTTGGGAATACACAAAGCCGCGCCCGGGAAAGTTAACTTTGATGTCTGGTTTGTCGGGTTCTGGGAAGAGTACAGCGGCTCGATATTTGGCCCGCCGCACTGGGGCGATTCACATTAGATCCGATGCTGTTCGCAAACATTTAGCGGGAATTCCTTTAAATGAACGGGGTAGCCAAGATTTGTACTCGGATGAGATGACGGCACGGACTTATGGTAGATTGTTAGAGTTGGGGATAATCCTGGCCCAGCGAGGTTGGAATGTGATTTTAGATGCTAAGTTCGATCGCCAAAACTTGAGAACCGATGCCATAAATCTCGCTCAATCCCGCGGCTTACCGCTGCAAATCGTTTACTGCACCGCACCAATGGCAGTATTGCGAGAACGACTGCAACAGCGCACAGGCGATATTGCCGACGCGACAGCAGAACTATTGAGCTCGCAGCAAGCAGAAGCAGAACCTTTTACAGAATTAGAGCAAATTTCTGTAAAGATTGTAGATACCGCGACCGACTTAGAGGTACAATTAAATTTGATTTGTGGGGAGTAGTTGCAGCGCGATCGCCCTTGCAAATTTGATTGTCTGCTAATATTGTCAATATCTTTCTGTATTATTACAAAAATAACTTGCAGCTCATGGCAAAATTTAACGGAGACTCCAAGGGGTTTAACCCCGCGCTGATCTGGTTTGTGTTGTTTACCGTTGGGTTTCGCTTAGTAGGATGTAGTCTGCCCGTGAGTATTGGCCTTGGTGTCCTCGGCGGTGTGGCAGCAGGTTTAATGGTCGCTTGGTGGCACAACGAACTACTACTCAACCCCAATACAGGTTCTAAGGATAAAAAATCTGATGCTATCCTCAATAAAGAAGTAGTGGAAGTAGACGGCCATAAATATAAAACCTCCAGGCGTGAAGCTACTTCACTGTTTGACTGGTTCTCGACTCCTGAAGACCGCCGCTAGCAGCGAATTTTTTTATGATTGAGTTTTGAGCTTTAATTTTAACAGTGTAAAATTCACAACTCAATCATGAAAATTAAACTTTTAGGTTAAGATAATTGCCAGCTCCCTGGCACTCCCAACCTTGCCGCTCTTGAAATCATCTGCGTTTATCTGCCTTGAATTTGCGGTTTTCGTATTGAGGAAATATTGGCAATAAGTCTACCAATTCCCAATTATCAATTACCAATTATATTAGGTCCGATCGATTCCCATGACAAAAACAGTTTGTAGTGCGGACTTTAGTCCGCAGGCTAAGAACGGACTAAAGTCCGCACTACGAACGAATCTTAAAGTTTGTAGTGCGGACTTTAGTCCGCAGGCTAAGAACGGACTAAAGTCCGCACTACGAACGAATGTTACTGCGGTTAATTGAGCAGACACGGTATTACAAATTACAAATTATCGCTAACGAGCAATTTGAATTACTTGCTGAATGTTTCTATTTCTGTCTAAACTTCTGCCGCTGTTGATTTATCCTTTGGGGTTGAGTTGCTTGTTAATGATGGCGGCTTTAATCACCCTTTGGAAACGTCCCAAATGGGCGGCGGCGCCAATGGCTGGGGCTCTAATTATTTTACTGCTTGGAAGTACCGGTTGGGTGTCGAAATCGTTAGTACGATCGCTCGAATGGCAAAATTTACCAACCGCCGAACTCCCCCAAGCATCCGCGATTATCGTCTTGGGCGGCGGTGTCAAAGCAGCGTTACCTCCCCGCCCTTGGGTAGAATTGGGGGAAGCGGGCGATCGTATAATATACGCTTCCCGACTTTACCGTCAAGGCAAAGCTCCCCTGTTAGTTCTGACTGGCGGTAGAGTAGATTGGAAAGGCGGGGGCTCTCCCGAATCGGCAGATATGGCAGAAATTGCCCAAACAATGGGCGTACCGGCATCAGCCATTCTGCAAGATCCCGACTCCAACAACACCTATGAAAATGCCGTCAACGTGAGGAAAATCTTAGATGCCAAAGGTATAAAAGAGCCTGTATTATTAGTGACATCGGCGATGCACATGACTCGATCGCGTTTAATTTTTCAGCGTCAGGGAATAAAAGTTATTGCCGCACCAACAGACTTTCAGATTACGCAGCAGGATATTGCAGCATCCCAGAACAACTCGCAAGCATTCGCGCTGGATTTATTGCCTGATACCTATTATCTACATCAGTCAACTAAAGCTTTGAAAGAATACATCGGCTTAATCGTGTATCGCCTGCGCGGATGGCTTTAAGAGATTTGAGATTTGAGATTTGGGATTTTAGATTGAATATCTTAAGCTAAGAAGGAAGTTCGGCAGCGAGCAATGTGCGGAATGTAACGAATGTAACGGATGCAAGAATTCCCAATGACAACTGTCAACTGTCAACTATCCACTAACAACTGTCAACTGTCAACTGTCAACTATCAACTATCAACTGTCAACTGCTATATAGCGGTTCTCAAGCGTGGTGAGGATAGCCCTATGCCCTATGCCCGGTTTGGCCTATGCCCTATGCCCGGTTTGGCCTATGCCCGGTTTGGCCTATGCCCTATGCCCATGCCCTATGCCCTATGCCCTATGCCCTATGCCCTATGCCCTATGCCCTATGTATAGTACCTCATCTTTCTGAGAAAGGCTATATGTTAGCTTAAAGTCATTACAGCCAATATTTGCCACAGTCGCCCCCAAACAATCATGTTGCCCCACGAGTTGCAAAACGTTGTCCCAGAATCGACCCCAGCAGCCGAAATTTTCCAACAAAACCAAATTGTTCGCGAGTTTTACGGCGAGATTAAGTACCGTGAAGAACTACAACGTCACTGTCAGTGGTATTATGCTACAGCTAAGCAGCACCAGCAGGAATTGCAGAAAATGCAGGGAGATTTCAACATCTTCGGTTGGTTCTGTCGCGGACGGTCTAAAAATTAAGCATTAAACAAAAAAGATGGTTTGTAGTAAGGACTTTAGTCCTGCCGACAGACTAAAAGCCCAAGAAAAAACATAAGTCCTGACTACAAACTCAAGCATGGTTACAGCGCCGGATTTGATACAAGTTGGCAAAATTAATGCCTGTTTATAAAAGCTGCAAACCCATATCTCATCGGTCATTCCCAATCCAAAATCTCAAATCTCAAATCTCAAATGGTATGAGATTATCTTTGGATTCCGGCTGCAACTTTTGAGAGTCCTAGGCTTGGGAAGATATCAATTCGACTTCATCTTCTTTGAAGTGAGCTCGAAATTTTTTGTCAAACTGAACTAAAACCGGCCAGTTAGCACTGACAGGTCTGCCATGCCATTCGTGAACGATCGCCACGACTTCTCCTTCCAGACCCTTAATATCAACTGGTTGACTGCGATTTTCCGGGTGGTGGTAGACAACAACAGAGTTTTTAACGCAAACGCGATCGCCAATTTTCATAGTTAAAAATTTAGTGTTCTTTCTTCAAAACTCTACAAAGCCTGCAAGTGGATAACACCTGCAGGCTTTGGGGACAGTCTTTTCATCTTCCCACAGAAGTAGAGCGAAAACTTAAAGAAAATTGGCGGTTGTCTGTCGGTACTTCGATCGCCCGTCCGCCTGAATGCCGATCGACTCTGATTCGATCCCCACCGCCCGATCGGCATTTAAACAGATCGGGCGGATTCTGGTGCGCCGGAATTGATGCAGGCTAATCGACGAGCGATCGGCTTAACTGATCCAACCAACACTCAACATCAACGGCGAGAGTTTGACCCAACTCCAGCAACTGCCGGATCGAAGGCAACTCCCAGCCGCCGTCTGAGCGGGCGATATCTAAGGCAACGGGAGCGACCTTATTGTTGCCCGCCGCCGCAGCTTGCCGTTGCAGCCAGCCCAAACACAGAGGCACAATTTGACTGTACAGAGAATCGAAATACAGTTCCTGCGATTTGTCCAAACACAAACCCAGACTCAGCCGATCGCCCACAGCAATCAAACGCTCGATGTAGCGGATATCAGCTTCCAACTTGAGGGGCGATCGTTCGTCCGCGTCCGATCCGGCTTGCAGCAGCGCGTCTAGCGATCGCCAAACCAGCCGTTCCAAAATTTGCTTAACTTCGGGAACCTTCAACCGGCTGCGGAGGTGGCCCGCTTCAGTGGCGAGATCCTCAATTTCCGCCAGCAGCGACTCCGCGTCCTCTGTTTCCACATCCAACGCCTTCGCCGCCGTCAAACAGCGGTGTCCCAAAGCCACCTCAGCGGCCACCTGCAACTCTACCGGCACCGGCAACTCGTCGCGGTGGAAAGCCATCATCACGCCGTAATTTTCGCGATAAACCTGAGTGTAAAGCTGATCCAAGCGAGTCAAATTTTCTTGACTCAGCAACTGCACGATGCGGTGGCGTTCCTCAGCGAACAAATCCCGCAAGCTAAAGGACTGATCCCCAAACAACCGCACCATTTCCAGAATCGCGTGGGCCGCCGAAGCTTCTTGGAGAACTCCAAACAACCGATCTTTGAGCATGGTGTAAGACTTGCGGCTCCCAAAAGGCTGAATGCAGCAGTGGAAGTCCCAGCCGCCGAGGTGGAACGCAGCAAACACAAAAACCTCTGTTTCCCGCGTAATTTCTGAGGTTAACTCCAATTGACCCACAGCCAGAGTCATCGAGCCCATGCGCTGAATTTGAAAATCTTGCTGTTCGGCCTGATAGCAGTAAATCCGCTGTTCGCGAGGATATTTGGCAAACAAAGAACTGATTGCGTAGTGGGCGGCCACTTGTCTGAGACTAATTTGGGCCGTCGTGACCAATTGGCGGTAAACTTCTGCCCCTGTTTTGAAACAGTCAACGTTGCTGGGTACGAGGGCCAGCCGATCGATAAAATCCTTTTCTAGCTGGACGGCGGCGACTTCCCCCGCCAATTCCACCGCCCGCGCCGCGTAGCGGAGAATTTGCACGCCTTCGGGGCGAGAGACTTCTTCAAAAAACCAGCCGCAGCTAGTGAACATTAACAAAGTGTGGCGCTGCATTTCCAGCAGGCGCAAGGCGTCTACCTGTTCGGCGCCGTCGAGTTCGTGACTTTGATGGCGATCGAGAAAACGGTCAACATTAGCGGGCGATCGATCGCGAATCACATCAATGTATTCATCTCTAGCTTTCCAGGGATCGCGAAACAGCTTGCGTCCCGCTTCCTCATAAATCGGAATCAGCCGATCGCGCAGCCAGTTCAAAGTCTCCCGCAAAGGCTTGCGCCACAGGAGATGCCACCCGCCGCCACCACCGCACCCACAATCATCTTGCCAGCGATCGACCCCATGAGAGCAACTCCAGGCCGTCACCGGTTTGAGTTCCACTTCCCAAGTGCTGGGATTTTGACTTAAATAATGAGCATAATTCGTCACCGTCCAGCCGCGCCGGGGGAACTCTTCTGTGAAGGCGTAGGCGAGACATTTTTCGGTACTGTTTTTGTGGTGTCCGAAAGTTTCGCCGTCTGTCGCCACGGAGATTAATTGAGCCGGTCTGTGGTCTCCCCGCACTGCTTGACCCAAGCGCCCCGCCAAGTGGTTGCTGCTGCTGAGAACGTCGTTGAAACCCATATCCCGCGAGATCGGGCCGTCGTAGAAAAAGATATCGATGTAGGGAGTGTTGGAACTCGGGACTGGGGAAGGCTGGCCGTGTCCGCGCCCCAAGTAGTGAGAGCTCAGCGGCGAAAGTTGGTTGGAAGCCATCAAGCGCATTTCCGGCTTCAAATAGCAGCGGTACGGGCGAGTCGGATCGATTTGACCGCCGCCGACTTCGTGCCATTCTCGATCTGTTTCTGATTGGTTTTCTTGGTTTTGCCCGATTAGCGGGCGGCAGCGTTCGGCTTGGGAGGGGGCCAAGACAATGAAACGGATGCCTTCCGCCGCCAAAACTTCCAGGGTGGCGTAGTCTACGGCGGTTTCGGCGAGCCACATTCCTTCGGGATTGCGATCGAATCTGGAGCGGAAATCTGCGATCCCCCAGCGAATTTGGGTGTATTTGTCTCGCTCGTTCGCCAACGGCATGATGATGTGATTGTACACTTGGGCGATCGCGTTACCGTGACCGTTGAGGCGCTGAGAGCTTTTGCGATCGGCTTCCAGAATCCGCTGGTAAACTTCCGGATCGTAGCGTTCCAGCCAGCTCATCAGGGTCGGGCCGATGTTGAAGCTGAGATACTCGTAGTTGTTGACGATCCCCGCTACGAGGCCGCGATCGTTGAGTATGCGCGCAAAGGCGTTCGGGCGGTAGCACTCGTTGTCAATGCGTTCGTTCCAGTCGTGGAAGGGAGAGGCGCTCCCTTGGCGTTCGATCGCGTCCAGGTAAGGGTTTTCTCGCGGTGGCTGGTAAAAGTGACCGTGAACTGTGATGCACACTCCCGTTGCAGTAGCCGCGCTGCTTTGGCTTGCAGCCGTCAAGCTGGGCGCAGATACAGGGAGTACGTCGGACTGAGTTTTAGAAATCGAAACCATGCGATCGAATCCTCAAGTAGTTAAAGACAAGAAAATCAGCCTAATCGGGAACTGAAACCTTACGCAGCATGGGTTTCAGTTAGGCCTCTGTAGATGTTAAATTTTGGAAGCAAAATTTTGCTTCATTTGTTGTATTGCCAGCAAAGCATTCGTTGCAATGTATCAACCATCGATCCCTGAGTTTTTCTGCCAATGCTTTGCTGTTCAAAGAGTTAAAAAAGGTAGCTGTTGCTGCTTTCTGGCACTTGCGACCCATTTCAGGTTAGTGCTTGCAGGGCTGCTGCTTAAGAGTTTTGATTTACATTGCTGGATCTTAAAGTCTTCTTGATTAAATAGCAACTTTTCCCCGGAAAAATTTAATCTTTGGCGATCGACAAGCGGGCAATTGTGCGGGTAAAATTTAAGAACAGGGCGAAACCCCTCAGCAGGCAAAACTTTGGCAGAGGGGTCTGTTGCACCCGCGGCCAGTAACTTAATCCCAGTCAACAGATAGCCTTGATGCGATCGGGTGCGTGGGCATTTTCAGATATCACCTCAACGGGAGGCAGACTTCTGAAACAGCCTCGATGCAAAACCCTTCAAAATGTGCGGAATCAACTTCGGGCCCGGCAGAAAAACAATCCCTAGCTGCTGCATCAATCCAAGTGCATCGCCTTGCCCCCAATGCTCCACAATTTTACCGTCTTCTAGGCGATCGATGTGCATAATTGACAGCTTGATTTGTTGGCCAGTGGGAGGCAGACTCTGAAACTCTCCCAGATGCGTCGCTGTAAATATCCCACAAGTGACAATTCTATCTCCTGCCACAATCACTTCCTCAAAGACGTGTTCGCCATTGGCAAAGGCAAGATAGAATGCCATGCCAAATCGCTTGAAGCCTTCACTATCTAAAGGCTCAGGAATACCAGCCAGATGAGCAACAAAATTTGGAGCCAGCACGTTTAAAGCTCGCTCCATCTGGCGATCGTCAAATGCTTTGTAGAAATCCAGAACCGTAGCTTTGTTTTGTTCGGTTAACATTGACAGCTTCGTTTTGAACAAAATTGTAACCGATCGATCGCGCACAAAGACCTAATTCAAGCTAAACGATCGATCGCACGACACCGCCTTCCACTCGCAAAGCAGCCCCGTTAATAGCAGAAGCAACTGGACTCGCAACAAACGCCACAAGTGCAGCCACCTCCGAAGTCTCAGCAAAACGCTGGATCAGCGACGAGGGGCGCATCTTTTCAAAGAATTCTTTCTCCACCTGTTCGGGAGTCACCTTTTGGTTTTTTGCCAATCCTTGAATAAAATCTTCTACTCCTTCGGATCGCGTCGGTCCCGGCAGCACAGAATTAACAGTTACATTGCTACCGACAGTCATCTCTGCTAAACCCCGGGCGAGGGAAAGTTGCGCCGTTTTCGTCACTCCGTAGTGAATCATTTCTGCTGGAATATTGATTGCAGATTCGCTAGAAATGAAAATAATCCGCCCCCAATTCTTAGCCAGCATTAATGGCAGATATTTTCGAGAAAGTCGCACTCCACTGATGACGTTGACTTCCAGAAAATTCATCCACTCATCATCATCAATCGCCTCAAAGGCTTTCGAGCCGTAAATTCCCAGATTGTTGACCAAAATATCTACCTCTGGAACTCGATCGAATAATTCGCCCGCGCCGCTGGCAGTTCCCAAATCCGCAGCGACGCCTTGCAGCTTGGCATTGGGAGCAATTTCTTTGATTTGGTCGATCGCCCTTTTCACCCGTTCTTCCGTGCGTCCGTTAACAATCACCGTCGCACCTTCTTGAGCGAGTTGGGTAGCAATTGCCAAGCCAATTCCGGCTGTTGAGCCGCTAACAAGTGCTATTTTTCCCGATAGTTTTAATTCCATTGTTGTCATCCTCCAAAATGAGTATTTTTGATTCGCTTGACGAGATTTGTTTAACTATAAATAATTACACAAAACCTCTAAATGTAGAGTGTACAGTGCGATCGGCGGCGGCTGTTCTCCCGAAAGTTGATAGAGACCCTTTTGGGGGCGATCGCTGACACATGGCGGAGGACAGTAGCAAACTAATCCAGAAAATAGTTATAATGTACTATCTAATTGCATGACTGTAAATACTGCAAGTCCGTACTTACAAAACAATGAAAACATCAACTCCTATAAACGATATTTTGCAAGCTATATCTGACCTTACTTTGGAGGAACAATCTTTTATAGCTGAAATTCTCACAAAAATGGCGATCGAATTAAAAAGAAGTCAAATTGCCTCAAGAGCTAAAGAAGCTGAGGATAATTACAGATTGGGCAATATTAATACTGGTACTGTTGACGATTTAATGATGCGTTCAAGCGAGGATTGAGCTGATTTATGATGAGCCATTCCTACGAATATTAGACAAGATTGCATTCATTCACAAATTATATTGAAACTATCTGCGTCGCTCTGTGTTCATCTGCTTTTAATCTGCGGTGACTGTATTAATCAAAAATTTATGCAAGAGGTCTATTGAAAAAAAAGGCGCAAGAAACACCCTGAACTCGTTGAAAGATTTCAACAGAAAATTTCTATGTTTACCAAGGAGCCATTTCATCCATCTTTCAAAACACATAGTTTAAGCGGAAATCTCGAAGGTTACTGGGCGTTGAGTATTACCTAGGAGTATCGGCTTGTCTTCAATTTTATCTCGGACAGCAAAGTGCTACTAATTGATATTGGGACTCACGATGAAGTTTACTAGCAGTTCCTAAGAATCTGATTAACAGGTGGGTAAATGTCTGTTAAATATCGCCAAACAAGCTTGCATTAGCGCCAATCATCCAATACAAAAACCTCTGGTCGATTGTAACCGGGATCGTTGGGGCTGTGCATTGCTACACCTGTACTTTCAGTGCGAAAACCGCGAGAAACCATTTTACCATAAGCGACATCGTGGCTCGTATTCACTCCAGCCCTCAGATGCAGCATTTTTTGACTCGCCCCAAACGCTTCACAGACATCGAGCAACCGTTCAAATAGCTCGCCTGCGCGCGCTCCGGGCCGCACAGCTCCAAATTTGACATAGCATACATCAGTACCAGCTTCGGTACCAGCACCGCAATGACAAACCGCAAATCCCGCCAAACCTTTGTCATCCCAAAGCAACACCGTATCGCCCAAATTTTGAGCCTCAACTGCCAAAATCTCCCGCGATAAGTCCAGCCCTGGATAAATAGCATTCGTCAGGTGGTAACATTCTTTCAGAAAGTGCGATCGCTCCTGTGAATTTAGTTCAGAGTATTTTATTACCGGAAAATCCCACTCAACTGATTGAATTGGTTTTGCCATGATAAATGTCAAAAAACGCGGGTAAAACCCGAATTTTTGATAAAGCCCGTGGTGTTTTGGGCTGTTGGGAAAAGTAAATAAACCCGCCTGTCGCGTGTCCCATTCCGAGAATTTGTCGATCGCACCTTCAATCAAAAGTTTAGCAACACCTTGACCCCAGAAGTCAGGATGAACGCTCAGCGGCCCAAAAAAACCGACACTGCCCCAACAAACAGCTATATTCGAGCCAACTAGCTGCCCGTCAACCTCCGCTGCGAATGCGGCTGTCGGATCGATTTGCGATCGAGTTTGAACATAGCTCGCATCACCACAAAAATCAGTCGGTTGAGCCAATCCAATAAAAGTACCAAAAGCCAGTCGAAAGATATTTTCAGCCGTCGCCAACTCATTTTCTTGAAGCAGTCGAATAGAGATGTTCATTGGGTGCGAACTCCGTTAAAAATGCGAAAAATGTTAATTGGAAAAACTGCCGTTTCAGATATCAGAGTATATGTAGGGTGCGTCGAAGAAAGAAAATCCCTTGCATAAAGATCGAAAATCTCATAGCGACGCACCTAACAAACAGCGCCAAGCGAAAGCCACCTGAGTAGTCGATCTGCTCAGGTTGGCCCCTAGAATTTGCCCCTGTCAAAATTTAAGCGATCGCCTCAGCGGGTTCCGCTACAAAGTTCCCGAGCACCTCCGGCTGTTGAGTGAATGCCAAATATTTCGCGGTCATTTCTGGTGTCAGGAGCTCTAACATCAAATGGTTTTCTACCCAGAACTCAATCACATCAAAGAAAGATTCGCGATCGCAGCGGACAACCCGCCAACCTTCGCGCACTCCAATTTGTTCAATCTCGGTTTGACGGCTAGGGACGGAGACGGCCGCATGAGTTGCTGTAAATTGAGACGCCTGAGGATTCTGCATGAAACCGCACCCATCCGGCCCGGAGCCGGGAATGAGTTCAGATCCTGAAGGATAGACTTCAATGGCTGTCCCGTGTTCATCCATCGCGACCACTATGTAACTGCCGGGATGAGGTGGAAAAGGCACCACTTGACCTTTGAGGATTTCTGCCAAGACTTGGGCAACGTGCTGGGGGTTTTGAGCGGAAATGGAAATATGATGGATCATAAAACCTCTCTTGATATCTGTAGTTGTGGACTAAATCGGAATGTAATGACGCTGCCATGATAGCAACTTTGGGGATACAAGAAACGGTGTAGAGTTGCGTGCTGCATGGCACATTTACCGTTCAGGACTATTCCAATTATATGCCACTGTCAGACGGTTCCTTTCGTCCGCCCACCCTGCTGTGCAAGTGCAGTTAAGCCTCTGTACAGCCTATTTTCAGCCAACCTTCTCCACCGTAAATCCAATTTCTTGTCCGTAGGACAATTCCAGAGTATGACCGTCCGGGTCTCGCAAAAACGCCCAATAGCCGATCGGATATCCAGAATCTTTTGGTTCATCAACCAGCACGCCTTCTTGACGTGCGTTATCGCAGAGAGAATCCACATATTCCCGACTCTTGCAGCCAACTCCCAGGTGTGCCAGCCCAGACAAAACCGGATGTACAGAGTCGGTCTGAATTAGCACAATTACAAAAGGACGAGTGCGATCGGAAAGCCATACCACAGCAACACCTGCTGCTGCATCAATCCGGCGGTGAACGACCTGCATTCCACCATATTTCGAGTAGAATTCAATACTTTTCTCAACATCAGAAACTGGGAGTGCGATGTGAGTCAGACCGATGTCAATCATTGCTTATATTGCTCCTTGCTGAGACTTCAAATTTTACAAATACTCCCGGACACAGGAGAGGTTAGAAACCAGTTTTTTTTACTAAAATCTTTCGCTCTAGCCTTCAGATCGGGTAAATAACCCGGTTTCTTTAGTCTTAATGCGTAAATTCTAAAAAATAACTTCGTAATGTTCCACTGTCGGAAATGGATCGTAAAAGCGATGCAATAACGAACGCCACGTTTGATAATCTGGCGATTGTCGAAATCCCACAATATGGTCTTCCAAACTCTGCCACCGCACCAGCAGAATATAGCGATTTGTTTTTTCTATACAGCGTTGCAGCTCGTGAGATATATACCCCGGCATAGAAGATATAATCGCTGAAGCTGTTTTGAAAGCGGTTTCAAACTCAGCAGCCATCTTAGGTTTAATATCAAGAATTGCAACTTCTAATATCATAGGTTTAATCAGATGCTCTCCACTGGGCAGCCTTCATATCCATCGCTTTAATAAATCCAGCTTTTCCGTCCATATACCCCTGAATATTATCATAGTATTTATTTGCGAGTTCTTGTTTGAGTTCGCTGTATTGCTGTGCATCTTCAGGATGGAAAATCATATAATCTCGAAATATTAGGTGGCGCCCTATTTGTGGTGAACTCACTTCAAACGTGTGAATGTGGTGCGTTCTAATCCCTGCTTGATTCACCTTGCGAAAAAAACGCCTACCTGATATCCCAAACTCACCCATTGCTTGATAACCTAATGCCTCAAGTGCTGAGTTTTGTGTATCCACTTTGATAATATCTTTGACTACAACTAGCATATCGATAATCGGCTTTGCATGAATTTGTGAAATTGCTGTGCTACCAATATGATGTATAGCGATCGCATTTTCGGTAAGTGCAAGTGCAATCTGTTTTGACTCAGCCTCAAAAGCATCTCGCCAACTTGGATCGTGCGGGACTACTTCTACTTTGATAAAATCTACTTTTTTTGACATGATTGATAATTATTTGCTACTTTTGTGGTTTCAGATTGGTTGGCGATCGCATCTAACCACCACTGATTGAATGGTTACTCATTTATCGGCGCGCCAAGCTCTTAAACATACGGACAACCGGGAGAAACTGACTGTTTGGGAGCCCAATTTCAAACCGATCGCCCGCCCGGTAGCCAAATTTTGTGTAAAATGGCTCTCCCGCCAGCGTTGCGATCGTCTCAACGTCCTTAAATCCAGCACCCTCAGCAGCCTGTTCGCATACTTGCATAATCCGAGTCCCAATTCCTCGGCGTGCCCGTGCTGGATCGACAAAGAATGCACGAATCTTGGCTGAGTCGCTGTCGGGATTGAGCAGGCTGTCTTCTTGATTATTTTTGCCTGAATCACCTCCATAAAGGGTTTTTCGCTTGCTCCAACCACCGCAACCGACTATTTTGTTATTGTGTTCAGCAACAAAGTATGTTTTGTCTTGAATTAGTTGGCTGTCAACTCCAAAAACTGTGCCGATCGCACCTTCAATCTGCTCAGAAGTGTAGTATCCTGCTTGCAAAGCTCTAGCAGAATCTGGAATTAAAGTTGTCAGCTTAGGAATGTCTTGTAAGCAAGCTAATCGAATACAAAAATCCATTTCATATGGTGTCCGTTTAATTAATCGCAGTCAAAATGGTTCGTAGTGAGGACTTCAGTCCTGATTTTTGCGGACTTCAGTCCTCACTACAAACCTAGTTTATCATTGATTTGTAGTGAAGAATTTAGTTTAATTAACCGCAGTCAAAATGGTTCGTAGTGAGGACTTCAGTCCTGATTTTTGCGGACTAAAGTCCTCACTACAAACCTAGTTTATCATTGATTTGTAGTGAAGAATTTAGTTTAATTAACCGCAGTCAAGATGGTTCGTAGTGAGGACTTCAGTCCTGATTTTTTTTGCGGACTAAAGTCCTCACTACAAACCTAGTTTATCATAGGTTTGTAGTGAGGACTTCAGTCCTGATTTTTTTTGCGGACTAAAGTCCTCACTACAAACCTAGTTTATTATGGTCTTGGCTGCGGAGTTGATATTAGTCGGTGAGACTCGTGCAAGATGTGAGTTTCAATCACGATCGAGCTTCGATCGCCCGAATCGATTCCAACTCCCGTAAAGCCGGCAATCCCGAGGCGACAAGTTCAGGTGGCGGAACCTGATGGGTTTCCAGGTATTTTCCGTCGTGAATTACCTGCACCACGTTCATCCGGTGAGGGCGGGTGTAGTAACGGTGGGTTGGTTCTGTCTTTTGCCGTTCTTGCAAGCTGTCGTTGGCAATTTTCTTGCGTAATTTGACGATCGCATCCATGATTGCTTCTGGCCGCGGCGGACATCCGGGTAAATAAACATCCACCGGGATTAATTTGTCCACACCCCGCACCGCGGTAGGAGAATCGGCACTAAACATTCCGCCCGTAATCGTGCAAGCGCCCATCGCAATTACATATTTGGGCTCCGGCATTTGTTCGTAAAGCCGCACCAAAACCGGAGCGTACTTCATCGTAATCGTGCCTGCGGTAATCATCAAATCTGCCTGTCGGGGAGACATTCGGGGAAATACACCGAATCGATCCAAGTCGAAGCGGGAAGCGAGCATGGCGCTAAACTCAATGAAGCAGCAAGCAGTGCCAAACATCAGCGGATACAAACTAGACATTTTTGCCCAGTTGCAGAGGTCATCTACTGTTGTAAAAATCACGTTTTCCGATAGCTGTTGCGTGACTTCGGGATAAGCGGCAGGATTGGCGATCGATAAATCTTCTAATGTAATGTCAGGTGAATTCATGTTAACAAAAATCCTCCATCGATCTAGCTGTTGGTTCTTAGTTGACAGCTTTACACTGTCCGAGCCATGTTTGACAGAGCGATCGAACCCGTAGAAAAATTTATGAAAATGTCCGTGAGATTATCTGATTTAAAATTGGGTTCAAAAACTTGAATGACAAACACAGTCTCTGCTCAATTATGGCATCGCATTTTAGCTCCCGCCACTAACTGTCAGATATCTTGACACTCCCGCAGTCTCTCATCTTGATAACAGGCAATTTATCTTTGTAGCAGCTTAGTTTTCGGCTGAGTCATTTTCAAAAGCTTTGGCAAGCTTTTCCATCTTTATTAAGTTATGTTCGCAAAATTTTGACCAAAAAACGTGAGTGCGATCGCCCGCCCCCAGCTTTAAAGCAACACTCAACTCATTTCCACTTCCATTTGCTACACTTGATGGCAGGCTATGATTGACGGTTGGGAGCTTTTCAGAATCTAAATGCTAAACACAACCAACGTAATTTCCAGCCTGCTGTTATTTATCCCAGTTTCGATCGCCGGACACTTTCTCGGCTGGGAATCCTCCACAATCTTCATCACCTCCGCCCTAGCCATCATCCCTTTAGCAGCCTGGATGGGTACGGCCACCGAAGAAATCGCCGTCGTCCTCGGCACCAACTTGGGGGGTTTGCTGAACGCTACCTTTGGAAATGCCACGGAATTAATTATCGGTATCGTCGCCCTCAACGCGGGACTAATCGATGTTGTCAAGGCCAGCATCACCGGTTCAATTATCAGCAACTTACTGCTGGTGATGGGATTTGCGATGCTGCTGGGCGGCGTGCGCTACAAAGAACAAGAATTTCAGCCGACTGTCGCGCGGTTAAACGCTTCCGCGATGAACTTAGCTGTGATTGCCATTTTGGTGCCGACGGCAGTTCATGTCACCTCTATTGGCATCCCTTCAGAAACTATGCAGAACCTCTCTAGCGCTGTTGCTGTAGTCCTGATTGTTGTCTACGTGCTGACGCTGCTGTTTTCGATGAAAACCCACAGTTATCTGTACGATGTAGGGGTGGCAGAAGTCGAAATGCTCGAAGAATTAGCCGAAAGTAATTTAGCACCAGACAGTCCCGACCACAAGGTCAATCTGCCGTTGTGGATTGCGGTACTGTTAGCCTGTACTGTCATGGTGGCGATCGAGTCAGAACTTTTGGTTGGTACTCTAGAAGAAGCAACGGCGCGTTTGGGGCTGACATCACTATTTACCGGGGTGATTTTAGTGCCGATTATTGGCAATGCGGCCGAACACACGACGGCGGTGACGGTGGCAATGAAAAATAAAATGGATTTGTCGGTTTCTGTGGCTATGGGTTCGAGTTTGCAAATTGCTTTGTTTGTTGCCCCGGTGTTGGTTTTGGTGGGTTTTATCCTGGGCAAACCGATGGACTTGAACTTCAACCCGTTTGACCTGGTAGCGGTTACGGTGTCGGTGCTGATCGCGAATTCTATCAGTTCTGATGGCAAGTCTAACTGGCTCGAAGGTACTTTGCTGTTGGCTGCTTATGCGGTTTTGGCGCTGGCGTTTTTCTTCCATCCCGTAATCTAAGGACTCGTTTAAAAGGCCAAAGAAGGAAGTTCGGCAACGGATTCGGTAGCGGATGTAGCGGATGTAACGGATGTTAGGAAGAAGGAAGTTCGGCGTACTCGCAATGTGCGGGATTTAACGGATGTAACGGATAGAATTCCCGATTACTCATCATTGATTACTGATTATCCATCAGTTCTGCCGTCATGGGGAAGAGGGAAGAAATAAGGAAGGAAGAGGGAAGAAAGAAGAAGGAAGCAAGAGGGAAAAAAGAAGAAGGAAGGAAAAGGGAAAAGGTATTAGGCAGATTTTTGTCCCCCACTCTCCCCCTCTCCCCATCTCCCACTCTTCCCCTCTCCCCCTCTCCCACTCTCTCCCCTTCTCCCACTCTCCCTCTCTCCCCCTCTTTTATTTCTTCCTTCGAGAGCGGTCGTGGCGATCGTACAAGGTCAAGCGGAAAACGAGCTAGAGTTCACTCCGCTTGACATTAGCGACGCAAAGGATTTAAATCAAGAGTGCTCATCAGTCTTGTACTGGGTGTGATACGATCGTCCTAAGTTGAAAATTGAGTATAACTAGACAACGTAAAAACTTAACTGGATTGTTGAGTACGCAGTCACACCGATCGGTGTTGCCGTCTGGGAAAACTCGGTTTTTAACAAAAACCTCAGTCGATCGAGAGGACTAATTAAGTACGGTAAGGCATACCGGAATTCACGCTTGAGGAGAAGACAGCTTTACTTGACCTGGAGTAATCCAGTCCCAAGCAAGTGACTTCGCTGAATCAAGAATCTCAGTCACCAAGAGTGCTGAGAGTGTCAAAGTAAAACTTGATAGAGCAACCTCAATCAGGGTTATGTGGCTTCTGTGAGTTATTGCCTCAATCCCAAATGCCCGAATCCCTCCGATCCAGCCAACTCTGGCAAATCCGCCTGTATCCACTGCGGGTCTGAACTTTTGTTGCAAGGTAGATATCGGCTAGTCGCGCCTCTCGGAGGCGGCGGCTTTGGCAGAACATTTGAAGTGGACGACAACGGCGCCCGAAAAGTGCTCAAAGTCCTCCTCAAAGAACATCCCAAAGCTGTAGAACTGTTTAAGCAAGAAGCCGACGTATTGGTCAGGCTGAGACATCCAGGTATTCCAAAGGTCGATCGCGACGGTTATTTTACATTTACGCCAGCTCACAGCACAGAGTCTTTTCACTGTCTAGTGATGGAGAAAATTGCTGGGGCCAATTTGCAAGACTGGCTGAAACATCGGGGCCGCCCGATCAGTCAAGAACAAGCTCTGAATTGGCTCAAACAACTGTCGGAAATTTTAGACCAAGTTCACCGACTCAACTATTTTCATCGGGATATCAAGCCGCACAATATTATGTGCAAGCCGAACGGGCAGCTAGTGCTGATTGACTTCGGGACTGCTCGGGAAGTGTCGGCGACTTATTTCGCTAAGGTGGGCCAAGGGCAAAATGTCACTGGTATTGTTTCTCCTGGCTACACGCCACCCGAACAAACTAATGGTAAGGCTGTTCCGCAGTCTGATTTTTTTGCTCTGGGGCGCACTTTTGTTTATTTGTTAACTGGGAAGCCACCGACTGCGTTCCCAGAGAACCCCCGCACGGGCAGATTAATGTGGCGCAAAGGAGCTCCTCAGGTTTCCGACCCCTTGGCTAATGTCATCGATTATCTGATGGCGCCTTTTCCCGGAAATCGACCTCAAAGTCCGCAGATGGTTTTGCAGTGCTTGGAGGAAATTAATCTCGACGGCGCGGAAACTCAGTTGCCGACTCAGTTACCGACGACGGGGCCAACTAAAATTCGCGGAACTTCCGGGGCGTCGGGGGCGACGAAGCAGACTTCCGTAAACCGCCTCAGACCTCTGAATTCTGGTGGCTTGAACAAGCCTGAGCAAGAGGTTTTAGATTGGAAAAAGAAGTTGCTGGCGGGCGCTGCTGTTTTGATGCTGGGTATTGGCGCGTCTCAAATTTACGGTTCGATGCGTTACGGGGTGTTTCCGGCAAATCCGGTGTGGCTGCTTTCTAGTTTGCCTAGCAGTCAGTTTTTGCAAAAAAGTTTGGATAATGTCGGAAGTGTAAATGCGATCGCCCTGTCGCCGGACGGTCAAACCTTGGTGAGCGCCAGCTTTGGGACTATTAGAATTTGGAATCTGAAGACGGGACGCCTGGTGCGGACTCTCAATCCGGTGCATTCTAAAAAATCGGTCAACACGCTGGCGGTAAGCCCGGACAGCTCGATTTTGGCTAGCGGCGGCAATGACAATAATGTGATTTTGTGGGATTTGAAGACGGGGCGGCGGGTGCGGACAATTGCTGCTCACAAAGCCGCCGTCAACGCGATCGCTTTTAGCAGCGACGGTCAAAATCTGGCTAGCGGCAGCGATGACAAAACTGTTCGGTTGTGGAATGTCAGAACCGGCAGCAGGTTGCTGACTTTGACTGGCCACACTGGAGGAGTAAACGCGATCGCTTTGAGCCGGGACGGTGAAACTCTCGCTAGTGGGAGCGATGACAAGACTGTGCGTTTGTGGAATCTCGACACCGGAGAAGTCAGAAGAATTATCACAGGCCACGGGGGTGCGGTTAATGCTGTGGCTTTTAGCCCGAACGGGCAACTTGTGGCTAGCGCTAGCAGCGACAATACGATCCGTGTGTCGAACGTGCAAGACGGGAAGCGCACTCGCACTTTTAAAGGGCATTCGAGCTGGGTGAGGACGATCGCCTTTAGCCCGGACAACCGCAGTTTGATCAGCGGGGGCGGAGATATTATTGTTTGGGATTTGAAGACGGGAAAAGAAAGAAACACTCTTTCTGGTCACAGTCAGTTTGTGAATTCTGTTGCTATTGCTAGAGATAGCAAGACTTTGGTGAGCGGCAGTCCCGATCGCACTATTAAGATTTGGCGAATGCCATAGTCATTTGTCAGTTGACAGTTGACAGTTGACAGTTGACAGTTGACAGTTGTCAGTTGTCAGTTGACAGCGTTAATCAGTTGACAGTTGATAGTTGACAGTTGACAGCGTTAATCAGTTGACAGTTGACAGCGTTAATCAGTTGTCATTAGTCATTAGTCATTCCCATGCCCAATGCCCAATGCCCAATGCCCTATGCCCAATGCCCTATGCCCAATGCCCTATGCCCAATGCCCTATGCCCTATGCCCAATTCCCAATTCCCAATTTTCCAATAATCAAGATGTTGTGCAATGAGATTTGGTATTATCCCAAAATGCCCCGCCCGTTTTTGGCAAATTCATCTACTGTTTGCTGGGACAATTCGTGAACGGCCATCGCTTGCAATATGTCCAAAGGCAATGTCAAATGATGGGCGCCAGCTAATAAAGTCTTTACTGCTTCTTCTGGCGATTTAATGCTTGCTGCCAAAATCTCTGTATTCGTTCTCTGCAAAACATTTGCCATATCTCGCACTAAGGCAAAACCGTCTCCGAGGAGTCGGGTGGCGCGATTCACGTAGGCGATCGCATATTTTGCCCCTGCTTCTGCGGCAACAACGGCCTGGGCGGCGCTGTAAATGGCTGTCACCGCACAAGGAATTTCCGGCGACAATTGCGCTACTGCTTGGAAGCCCGCCGCCGTTGCTGGAACTTTCAAAACTGTTTGTCGCCCGATCGACTCAAAAGCGGCTTTTCCTTCTGCTACCATGCCATCAAAATCAGATGCTGTTAGCTGATAGTACAGTTCCCCTGGAATCAGTTGTGCCAATTGTTTTAGTGTCTCCTGAGGAGATAGCTCGCTTTTTGCCAAAAGTGTCGGATTAGTAGTAATTCCCGCTATCCATCCGAACTTGCTCGCCCGTGTGGCTTCCGCTACAATTGCAGTATCAACATAAATCGCCATCGGCTCTACACCTTTAGTTTCTTAATAATTTCCAGACGCTTGCTTTCAGCTTGATAGCGATCGCAGCAAAATTAATTGTTAAGCTTTAACAATATCATAATCTCGGAAATATTACTGTTAAGTAAATATAACAATTCAGTGATGTGCATCACCTGCAGTAGCGCGAGTTTTGAATTCAATAGAACTTTACGTAAAAGCACCGGCTTTCTCATGGAATGTGGATAGGCGCTGTTGAAGATCGCTCACAAATGAGATCAAAACTTTCAAGTCTGTTGGTAACTGCGATTCTCGGGGACTGAAAAATTTATTTCCCAAATCCCGGATACAGATAAGTTGTATTTGTAGTCATGGTTATGTATCTAATCACTCAAGGAGGTGACTCAGAAATGACCGAAAAAGAAAATCAGTACCCACAATTCAGCTTTGAGACGTCTTCTGAACCAGCCCAATCGGAAAAAGCACCAGAAACCGCTGACGAATTTTCGGCAAATGTTAAGCCTGAAAATGCGTTTCAACTTATTCAAAATATCCAACAAGATACTTTAAAGGCTGTAGAACGTTTCTTGATGGTGAGCATAGATTGGAAGCTGTCAGAAATTTCCAAACGCAAGTAAGTTATGGAGTGCTACCGCAACGGGAAGTTATGAGTTATGAGTTGTGAGTTTAGTGGTAATTTTTGCTAAATTCACAAGTTATAACTCAGGAAATTAAAGAATTTTAGTTCATTATTTTAAAATCCCGTGTGTAGTGAGGACTAAAGTCCTCTTTTTAATGACTTAAATCTTAAACGTAGCGCTGATGACTTTTATTTTATGCCTTTAAACTGCCCCAAAAAAGTGGGTTGAGGACGGGTAACGCGCACTGACCACAGCGCTTTGATGACGGCAAAAAGTTTGTGTCAAATATAGCGATGTATGCTAGGTTGGCGAAATTTCCCGGAATCCGGGGATACCAAACCGCCTGTAGGCCCTGTAGATAGGCCTCTCGGTGCTTCGGAAAGCACCTTACAAATATAATTTGGAATGAACTGGGTTATCCTAGAGGTTATGCCAGTGGAGAGGTTTTGAGGATGAGTCGAATTGTTTTCACTACAATTGGTTCTTTGGGCGACCTCCATCCTAAAATTGCGATCGCCCTGGAAATGCGAAAACGCGGTCATGATGTCGTGTTTGCAACCCACAAGGAATATCAAGCCAAAATACAAGCCTTGGGATTTGAGTATCACTGGATGCGGCCTGATAATAGCGCTCTCGACGATCCTCAAGAGATGGCGCGGATGATGGATTTAC
Organism: Microcoleus sp. Aus8_D2; assembly: GCF_036702665.1. NCBI lineage: Bacteria > Bacillati > Cyanobacteriota > Cyanophyceae > Oscillatoriales > Microcoleaceae > Microcoleus > Microcoleus sp. Aus8_D2. The sequence goes on along the minus strand of NZ_JAUBUN010000003.1, from coordinate 113,814 downwards.
AAACAGGCTCAGAATATATAGTGCGAAAGTGGGTTTGTGCGAGTTTGCGCGAAACTTATGCGGACTTGATGAATTGTGCGAAAGATGCAGATTTGATTTTTGCAGGCGAAGGTGTTGTGGCGGCTCGATTAGTGGCAGAAAAATTGGGGATGCGATGGGCGTCAAGTGCGATGGCGCCGATCTCGTTTTTCTCTGTTTGCGATCCGTCGGTGTTACCTATATTTCCATTGCTAGCTAAGCTGCGGGGGTTTGGATCGATCGCCAATCAAGCAGTTATTAACTTTGCCAAATTGGTCAGCAAGTCTTGGGGCGAACCGGTGCATCAATTCCGACAGGAACTTGGATTACCTCCTTTAAAAGGCAATCCCTTTATTGATGACAAGTTTTCACCGGATCTCGTACTGGCCCTGTTTCCTTCTGTTTTGGCAAAACCGCAACCGGATTGGCCGCCCAATACAGTTGTTGCAGGCTCGACATTTTACGACGGAAGTGACGGTGGAACGGAACTAGAACCAAAAGTTAAGCAATTTTTGGATGCAGGGGAACCGCCAATTGTTTTTACTCTGGGTTCGGCCGCAGTGATGGCTCCGGGTAACTTTTATCAGGAAAGTATTCAAGCGGCTAAGCTGTTAAATCGTCGGGCGGTTTTGTTGATTGGTAAAAATGCGCCTCCCAAAAATCTTTCTGAAGATATTCTGGCTGTTAGCTATGTTCCATATTCTCATATTTTCGATCTTGTGGGGGCGATCGTCCATCAGGGAGGGATTGGTACGACAGCTCAAGCACTGCGGGCCGGCCGCCCAACTCTTGTAATGCCGTACAGTCACGATCAACCGGACAATGCAGCGCGAGTGGAACGGTTGGGAACGTCGCGGACTGTGGCGCGCAAAAGTTACACGGCTTTGCGGGCTGCGCGAGAGTTGAGCGAGTTGTTAAATAATTCTATGTACGCGGAGAAAGCGGCAGAATTGGGGCGGATTGTTGGGGCACAAAATGGTGTTTTTGTTGCCTGCGATGAGATTGAAAAACTGCTTGGATAATCTGCTATTTTGGTGTAAAATCATTACTCATTGGTAAGCCAAGGTAATTCATTATTATACATAAAACCAGGTTTTAAACCCTGTCGAACTGTCGGAATGTCGGACTATTTAATATTTTCGGAACCCACGGCTTCGGAAATTGAATTAAATCCTTTTTCTTCTAATTTTTGCAGCAAACCTTGGAGAATGCGGCGCACCATCCAAGGCCCTTCGTAAACCCAACCTGTATAAACTTGAATTAAACTTGCGCCGGCGGCGATTTTTTCCCAAGCATCTTGGGCGGTGAAAATGCCGCCTACTCCAATGATTGGTAATTCGCCTTTTGTATATTGCCAGATAAATCGGATGACTTCGGTCGATCGCTCTCGCACTGGAGCCCCGCTAATTCCGCCCGCTTCTTCGGCGATGGGTTTGCCGGTTTCTCGCAAGATTTGTGTTTTTAATCCGTCGCGGCGGATGGTGGTGTTGGTGGCGATAATTCCTGCTAGTTGGTAGGTTTTTGCTAAGTCGAGGATGGATGCGAGATCCTCTTGTTCCAAATCCGGCGCAATCTTGACTAAAATGGGCTTGATTCCCCGATTTTCTTGTTGCAAAATTTCCAAAATTGTGCTAAGCCCAGCAGCATCTTGGAGCGATCGCAATCCAGGTGTATTTGGAGAGGAAACGTTGACTACAAAATAGTCGCCCCAATCTTTGAGCAGCTTAAAACTCTCCAAATAATCGGCTGCTGCCAGCTCTAACGGTGTTACCTTAGATTTACCGAGATTGATGCCCAAGGGGAAAGGAGACTCAGGCATGGGGCGCTGGGCATCCAATTTTGACTGTTTCTGTGCTGCCTGAAACCGGGCTGCCATTGCTGCGGCTCCTTGATTGTTAAATCCCATGCGGTTGAGGGCTGCACTGTCGCGAGACAAGCGAAACAAGCGAGGTTGGGGGTTTCCCGGCTGCGCTTGCGACGTGACTGTACCGAGTTCGGCAAAGCCAAAGCCAAAATTTGCCCAAATGTCGGCAGCTACGCCGTTTTTATCAAATCCCGCTGCTAAGCCGACAGGATTTTTGAAGCTCAGTCCCCACTTCGATTGTTCGAGGCGAGAATCTTGGACTCCCAAAGATTTCTGCAATCGGGAGAGCATTTGGCTGGTGGCAGGGTTTGACTGGGTTCTGGCTGCGAGTTCGAGAACTTGGAGAGTGCGGTTGTGCAGCCACTCGGCATCGGTTTTTAATACGGAAAACAACAGCGGGCGCACACCTGATTGATAAATATCCAATGACTTGTCCTGGGGCAATTGACAAATGAGCAGGCTAGTAGATTTGAGATTTGAAATTTGAGATTTGAAATTTACAAGGGCAGATGAATCTGGGAGATTGAACTTTAATCTAAAATTTGGGTATCGACCCTCAGGAGCGTCGGAAAGCAAGTATCCGTTTTTTGGGCGGGATCTATAAAAATATTCAGGAGGAGACTGGGAAGGGGAGATTTTTACTTCAACTTGGATCGACTTTATCCAAAGTTTTAGATTGAATCATAATTGAGACGACTATATTATAGGTTGATTCTTTGGCATTTGGATTTTTTTAATTTTTAAGTCGGTAATTGGAAATTGGACAAAGGTGCGGGGAAGGTGGGAAATGGGGCACGAGCAAAGACCGAAGGATTTAGACGAACAAATCGCGGCGCTGGAGCGGGTTCTCCAGACTCTCCGAGAAGAGGAGAATGTGGAAGTGCTGGTGGAGACGGCACTGGCTTACTTGCAAGCTGAATTTGACTGGCGGTTGATTTGGATCGGGTTGTACGATCGACAGGCGCACCGATTGTTAGGGAAAGGCGGCATGACTCCTAACGGCGATTTGTCTTTTCTCAAACAGCGGTTTTCCCTGAGTCCGGGGGATTTGCTGGAACAAGTGGTGATTCAGCTCCGGCCCGTGGGAGTCCCGGATTTGCGATCGGAAAACAGAGCCGGAGAATGGCGCAAAGCTGCTCAAACTTACAATATTCAAGGTACGACTCTGTTTCCGCTGCGCTACAAAGACCGCTGCTACGGCGTGATTTTGCTCGGCACGGAGGTGTGGGGATCGTCGCCCAAGCCGGCGGAAAAAACGCAGTTGGCGATCGTATTTGGAGCGCTAGCAACTGCTCTTTATCAAATAGAAAAAGATTGGCAGCGACAACAGGTCAAACACCCCGACGAGTCTCTTTTGGCGCTGATTTCGCAGTTGCGGGAACTGCGATCGCTCGACCAATATTTGCAAGCGGTAGTGGAACAAGCCCATGAATTTATCGAGCCGACGCGCACCAATGTTTACTGGTTCGAGCGAGAGCGCCGCTATTTTTGGCGCCGAGTCAGCAACCGCCAAGTTGCTCCTGGTTTGGGCTCGATCCGACCGGCTTCGGGCATCACCGTGCAAGACTTGGGCGAATTTTATCAGGCTTTAGCTAGGGAAGAAATTGTTTGGATCGGTGAATCTCACAGTTCTCTGAAAACTGAGCTGACGGGGCGGTTGATGCAGCAAATCCGCGCTCGCTCTCTGTTGGCGGCGCCGATAGTTTTAGAAGGGGAATTGTTGGGATTTTTGGCAGTGGAAGCTGGCGAGCCCAGGATTTGGCAAGACAATGAAAAACATTACCTGCGGGGAGCGGCGCAGTTAGTGGCTCTGACTGCTCCTTTGTCGGAGATGGAGGAGAGGATTGAGGAAACACGGATCGATCGAGATTTAACTGCCGGCATCGCTCGCGCCATCTACAGCGATGCTGACTGGGAGGCGACTTTGAAAAATACGGCCGAGCAGTTGTGCTCTCGGCTCAAGTGCGAATACTTTTTGCTGTTGCTGTACTGCGAAGAACAAAATCGCTTTGAAATTGTCTGCCAAAATCTGCCCCGCAACCGCAGACAAGTGCCGTCGGCGCTCAACGCCCTGGATGCGGCTGACGTGGGGCTGCTGCAAGAAAGCGGGGAACCTCTGGCGATTGAAAATTGGGAGGAAGACGTGCGGTTGGGGGCTTGGCGGGAAGTGCTGGTGGAAGCGGGGGTGCGATCGCTTTTGGCATCGAGCACTCGTGGGAAACACTCCGAGGGAGAAAACCTCAATCGCAAATCAAAAATCAAAAATCCAAAATCGATCGAGGGTTTGCTGGTTGTCGGGCACAGTGCAACTCGCACTTGGAGGCGCACAGAGCGAGAATTAGTTCGGGTAGTCAGCCAACAGTTAGGATTGATCCTGCACTCCTGGCAGCAGAGTTCGGAAATTGAAAAATATCAGCAATTTGAGCGATCGATTAAATCGGGTTTGGCGGTTTTGCAGCATTCTGGCGAGGAGCAATCAGGGCAACAGATATCTGCTGCTTCAGCGAGGATGTTCCCAGAGTTGCCGCTGCAAAAGCTCGATCGTAACTTTGCCCAACACGTTTCTATGACAATTGCCTGTCCTTTAGTAGCCATAATTACTTGGAATCCTGGCTCCGAGTCCGGTTCAATCTCTGCAGCAGTAGCTGCCAATCCCGTATTTGCCCTCAATCCCGAGGCCGTGATTCCCGTGCAAACAGATGCTTTGATCCAACAAACCCTGGTGGCTAACGGCGTGCTGCAACAGAGCATGAGCGAACTGCCGCTGGCGACGAAGCGGTGGCTGCGCAGTCCGGGAATTGGCGAGATTCTGGCGGTGGCGCTGCGGAGTGCGCCTGAACACGCTCCTGCGGGCATAGTGGTGGTTGCGGACGCTGCGGGCCGCCAGTGGTCGGAGTTGTCCGTGAATTTACTGAGTTCGATGGCGTCTCAGTTGGCTTGGTGGCGCAGGTATTTGGCGGTGCAATCGGCCCTGGAGTCGCAGCGATTGGATCTGGAGCTGCTCAACTGGTACAAGCAGCGCCGTTTTGAGGATTTTTACCGCACTGTGGGAGCGGGGGTGAAGGAGTTGGGAGAGTTGAGTCAGTCGATTTTGCAGTCGGCGAAGGAACAAAAGGATGCTCTGAAAACTTTGCGCTACCAACAGGTTTTGCGGCAAATTGGCAATGCTTTGGGGTCAATTCATTTGGTGCTGAAACAGGAACAGTGGCGGCTGCAATTCGGACAAGATGCGGTGCCTGTGAGCGCTTGGTTGAGGCGATCGCTCGATCGCACGGCCCCCCTGGTCAAACAGTCGGAAATCTTGCTGGAAGTGAACAGAGAGACTGCTGTGTCGCTGCCTGCGGGGCAGACTTTGAGCGTTCGCGGCGACAGCATCAAGCTGGATTTGATCCTGTGCGAATTGCTGGCGCAGGCTTGCAGGCGCTCTGGAGTTGGTGACAAGATTGAGATTCGCTCTCTGATGTTGGGGGAAGATTGGCTAGAATTATCTGTGATTGATAGCGGCGAGTGCGATCGACAGTTACTTGCTGGCTTCAACGGCGGTTCTCACCCGGATATATTGGCGGTGGCGTCCAATAGGTCGATCGTCCAAAATCTCTTAATTTGTCAGCGAGCAGTACGCTTAATGGGGGGAGACTTTTCCTTAGAACTTTTAGACAATAACTTAATTGTCGCCCGCTTAGTGCTGCCCCTAGCCACATCTTAAAATTCTACAGGTTCGATCGTTCGGACTTCAGTCCGCAGGCTATACCAATTTAAAAAATCCTTGCTACAATAATGGATGTTTAATTTGTTCGCTCAAATATTGTCGATGGTGCGTCGCTCGATAGATTGTTCGCCTCTTTTGGGATACTATCGATGGATCCACACCCTACCAATATCGTTGCATTGATTTGTCACGCTTGGTATTAGTAGTGAGGACTTCAGTCCGCCTCCTTAAATCCTCACTACCAACACCTGCATCCAAAAATGGATGATTAACATCCAATATCTTAAAAACCCTCTCCTTAAACCGAAGGACTAGCAGTTTCCGCCACATCAGAACTCGGGAAAAACCTTTCAGTAATCCAAGCAGTTAAAATATGAGAAAGCAATCCCATCGGCCCAGCAAACAAACACAAAGCCAAAGAATGAACAGTCCAAACACCTGTCCGCTGTCCTTCCAAATAAATCCAGCGTCCCACAAACAAATCCATCACTAAAAAATGAATCCATCCCGTAGCAGCCGCCGTTTCCTCCCCCAGAAACTTAGCAATATCTGCTAACTTAGGATTCGACAAAGCAGCGGCATTTTCGGGAGTCAGACTGCTACCAAACAAATATATGTACAAGACGGCGAGCACTGCAAAGGGAATAAAGGAATTCATCACTTTTCGGGTAATTCCCCAGTTTGGCAAGAAAATCATAATTGCCCAGAAAGGCAAAACGAATAGATTACCTGCATTGAAAATTAGTTCTGGCGTCATAGTTGGCTGTTGGCTCCTGCGAATGAATGCAATAAACGATGTTAAGATTACTTTACACAATTTTTGCTAACATTTCTCAAAAACCGCAAAAATCCGATTCACAAATTTGCTTGTTACCAGGCTCTTCCTGGCAGGGCATATCTGTGAGGAAGAGCCTCGTTTTACCTCGCAGCTTATAGGAAAAAGGATTATAAGAGGTGTTTAAGTTATTAAGTTTTCGTTCCTAAGAAGGACTGAAGTCCGAACGATCAAACCTGTAAAAAAATTAGTTGGTAGTGAGGAATGCAAGTCCGAGCGAAAGAAGGACTGAAGTCCTCAGTACAAACCTGTTTTATACTGTAGTGAGGAATGCAAGTCCTCATCAAGAAGGACTGAAGTCCGAACGATCAAACCTGTTTGACGCTCTACTTATCGTCGGTGCGCTCTTCTAGAACCCTAAAGATAGGTTTTGCGTTTAGGACTGAAATCTAAAAGCTAAAATCCATGACAACAACTTATAATAACTTTCCCGATTGGTGCAAGCACAAAGACAATCTCTCTCCCGGCGCCAAACATACCGTAGAAATACTGTTGCAAGTATCAGATACTTCCGAGTGCGATCGAGCCAACGAACTGCTTTCTAGTATAACAGAACTCAACCTTAAACTTACTCAAATTACTGATATCAGTCCCCTGTCATCCTTCACTCAACTTACCAGTCTCAGCCTCGACAGCAATCAAATATCCGATCTCGCTCCCCTGCAATCTTTAACCAAGTTGAAAACTCTGGTGATGGATGTCAATCAAATATCAGATATCAGCCCGCTTTCATCTCTGACAAATCTGACTAGACTCGTTCTCGATACCAATCAAATATCAGACATCAGTCCCCTGGCGCCTCTGATTAATCTTATCGAACTTGTCTTGTTTGACAACGAAATATCAGACATCAGTCCAGTGAAAGCTTTAACTAACTTAAAGGCGCTGATTTTATACAAAAATCAAATTACCGATCTCGCTCCTCTGGTAAATTTAACTGAACTTCAGACACTCTACCTTTACAAAAACCAAATATCGGATATCAGTCCGCTGGCTGCTTTAAAAAATCTCACTACGCTGTTTCTGTTCGAGAATCAAATATCTGATTTGACTCCGTTGAAAGCTTTGACTAATCTCAAGAAACTGGTTTTATTTGAAAATAAAATATCGGATATTAGTTTTTTGGCAGATCTAACTAATTTAGTTGAACTAAACCTCGGCAACAATCAAATATCAGACATCAGTTCGCTGAAATCGTTAACTAATTTGACTCAACTTTATTTGTTCAATAATCCGATTGCTGATATCAGCGCGCTGCAAACTTTGAAGAATTTGTTTGTACTCGATTTGTACAACAATCAAATCTCTGATATCAGTGCACTGCAATCTTTGCAAAAGTTAACGACGCTTGACTTGCGCGGGAATTCGATTGTCAATCAGATTTGCCCGGTCACTCCGGCATCAATTTGTCGGTTTTAATTGTTAAGGCGGTGGCGAAATCTGGGTGTTTATGATAAGCTATCCAACGTCAGTATCAGGAGAAAGTTATGAGCGGACACGATGCTTTGATGTTAGGAATGCTGTTGTTGCCCGGTTTGGCTTTGTCGATCGCAGTTATGGGCGCTTTTGCCGCTGGTGGATAAAATGTTCGTAGTGAGGACTTTAGTCCTACTCTAAACGATCGGAGGACTAAAGTCCGAACGATCAAACCTGCGCTTTTGCCGCTGGTGGATAAAATGTTCGTAGTGAGGACTTTAGTCCTCTTCTAATTTTGAAGAGGACTAAAGTCCTCACTACGAACCTGTTGCGACTAATTTACAAAAATTTTGCTGTAATATCGGAATTTACTAAGGTATTAGCGCACAAAATACCCGATGCTGCGACGGCGGGGACTCCAATTCCCGGCATCGTGCTGTCTCCCACCCGATACAAGCCTTTGACTGGGGTTTGTGGCCCGGGCCACGTGCCTTTGCCGGCGGCGATTGCAGGCCCGTAGGTTCCTTGATACCGGCGCAAATATCGGGCGTGGGTTAGCGGTGTGCCGATCGACTCCAGGACTATTCGCGATCGCAAATCCGGTATAATTTTTTCTAAAGCTTTAAACAGAGATTGCGATCGCGCTTGTTTCCTTTCTTGATAACCGTCGCCGTATTTCCAACCTGCATAAGGTTCCAATGTATAGGCGTGAATCGCGTGATGTCCGGGCGGTGCAAGAGTTTGATCCCACACAGTCGGAATCGAAATCATGCAGGTATTTCCGGGTACTGTAATGTCCACTTTGCTGTCATGAACGACGACGTGGTGGCCGGTCAAGCCTGCGATTCCTTCGGCTTTAATGCCTAAATGCAGGTGCATGAAACTGTCTACTGCGGGCATCGCTAAGGCAGTTTTTCGGTAGCTTTCCGGCAAATCTTCAGGCCGTAGCAATTTTGTATAAGTATCCCAAACAGTGGCATTTGAGATGACAATTGGGGCGCGGATAGTTTCGCCGTTTTGCAACCGAACGCCCGTAGTTTTCCCGGATTCAACTAATATTTGCTCGACGGGTGTTCCCAATCGCAACTTTCCACCCCAGCGCTGCAAGCCTCGGACTAACGCATCGACGATCGCACCGCTGCCTCCTACAGGATACTCGATCGCCGATCGCGATCGTTCCCCAATCATAAAAGCGATTTCCGGCGCGACGGTTCCGTGCGCTTTCAAGCCCGATAGCAAGAAGCACTCCAAATCGATCAAGCGCCGTACCCAAGGATCGTGCACGTCCCTATCCATTAATGTACCAGCCGAACTGGCGATCGCACCTAATGACGGTAACAGCTTCAGCAAAGCAGGCGAGTATCGAGACAGCAAAACAGGTATTAACTGCCAGTCGGCTCTCAACGCTAAAGCCGGAATTCCACGCAAACCTTCATACAAAACTAATAAATTTTGTTGAAATTGCTGCAATTCTATGGCGCCTTGCGGTGCGAATTTAGCTACAGCATCTAAGTAATTTCTCGCATTAGCATAAACTGGCAAACTTCCCTCAGGAAAATGGTAATGCCCCAGCGGATCGTAGGCAATTGCTGCGATCGATTCCTCCAAAATATTCAAGACTTGCCGCAAAGGATTCAGCGACTGGGGGTCACTCAAACCGCAATAAAAAGAAGGCCCCGAATCAAAGTGAAATCCCCGGCGCGAAAAGCTGTGAGCAGCCCCGCCCGCTATGGTGTGGCTCTCGCAGACGACTACCCCTTTGCCGTAGCGAGCTAGCATCGAGCCGGCGACTAAGCCGCCAATGCCGCTGCCAATTACGATCGCATCAAAGTCTTGCATTTATCAAATGTGGTATGATTGTATTATTTCTTGCTGACCCACAACAAACTGGTACGGTGCCACGTACAATTGTCGTGGATGCTCATAAAATTTTAGACCATTGTTCCTGCTCCCTGATTCAATGCTGCAAGTCAATCTCAAATCTCAAATCGAAAAATCTCAAATCGACTGACTCTTGACCAGCCCAAAAACGGGTACTGTGCCACGTACTTAAGTCTGGGAGATACTAAAATTTTAGACTCAAGTTCTGGTTCCGGTGATTCCATGCTGCAAGTAAATCTAAAATCTAAAATCTAAAATCTAAAATCGACTGACAGGGTATTTTTTGGGAGGAAAACTATGCAAGCTTTATCTATTTTAGATGAAGTTGTTCGCGAATTAGAACAAGATGTCAATCTTTCGCGCATAAAAAAAATAATATTTTTTGCTTGTAAAGAGTGTTGGGAAAACGATGCTGCCCAACTCGCCAGCGCCGATCTAGGGAACTTAATCGAAGAACTCTGCGCTAAATACAGCAGGTTAGAAGATATTGAAACTGTTTTAAACAGTATAGTTTCCAAGGTTAATAAAAAAACCGAGTACGCTTTAGTGGCAGATCAAATCGTCTGCCAACTTAGCAGGTTTTACGAATACCAAGATTTCACAAAATTAGAAACAAACATATCTAATTTTGGCGGTTACGAAGCACCTGCATTTGATGACCACTTCAGTTCGCAACTGCCCGCAGGGGAGTCGAGCGAAAGAGACCCCGGAAATCTATTTGATGTCAGACAAAAAATTTTACAGCAAACCAATCCGCTGAGGGCAAAAATCCTCATTTTTTCTACTCTTTATCACGAATTCACTTTTAGCGATCGCGATTGGCTGCTGCTGAAAACCCAAGAACTTGACAAGCTGCTGCGACAAATGTTTAATGTCTGTGGCAGCCTAGCCGAACTCGAATCTAATTTGTACGGAACTGCCGATCATCTCGACAACACCGACGAATACGACCAAGCGGCTAGCGTGATTATCAAAGCGATGAATCCTTGTTACGCAAAATTGCAACAGGAAGAACGCGATATAGCCGAAGATTCAGCTACCCAAGATTCGGTTAGCGAAGATTACGATCAGACGCATTTAAATAACAGTGTTTATGAAGACAACGAGCCGGTTAAGAGGCGCAGCGAATATTTTGAACCCGGGGATATTACTCAGATCATTCAAGCTGCTCCGGCTCACTATCATTATGACCCCCAGAAGAGTTACTTAGTGCCGGACACGGCAGAAAATGTACAGTTTAAAGAACCCAAAACCAGCAGCAATAATTCCACTGCCAATTTCAGACAGGAATTGGTAGAAACCTTCCAAATTGCAGAACCGCCGACAATTGTCGAAGGTTTCGAAGCCGCAGCTCCTGTTACTATAAATATTAGCGATTCCATCAAACGCAAGTTGGGATTGGAAGAAGAAATGAAAGGATTAGTCAGTCAAAGTGCTAACTCCGCTACTGCGCAAATAGAAAAGATATTCAGCGAGTTAGAATCTGCTATGAACGCAAAATTTTCTACAGAAAGTGCAGAGGAGCGTTTGTACTGGAAATATAAAAATCTCAGAGATTATGTAGAAAAACTTCAGGGATTTACCGACAAATTAATGGAAATCCTGAGCGAATTGGAGTCAAAAGAAAGCGGGCGCTCTCCTGCTGAAATCCAGGATAATATTGCCGAAAATATTTCAGCCACAGAGCAGCAAAAGTCTAGCCCTCAACCAAATCAGTATCAGCTTGTGGAAATGGCAAAACAAGGCAAACCAAAGGCGATCGCCATTTTGATCAATCAATTGCTACAACCCAAGGGAATTACTGCCACAGCGGGATTTAAAGAGGGTTGGCTCCACGTCATTCTGGAGTCTGCCGAAGTCCCAAGCCAACAGGATACAGCTACATACATTTACAAAAAACTGGGTACTTTAAAATCACAGTCTCTGACTCATGTGAAAATTCACGGGCGACAGTTAGGGCACAAAACAGTCGCTTGGACTCAAGATTTTGTGAATAAAACTAATTAAATGCCAAGATTAAAGTCTGAGTATACAAAAACTTTCGTCCCTATTTTCAGAGACTAGAAATGCCAGAAATATATAAATCAATACGGTTCAGTTAAGCCCGCTCCCCCCGCGCAGGGGGGACAAGAGTGTTCTCTTTCCTCCCCGCAAAGATTCGGGGAATGCGAGGGGTATCTCCGGGTAATAAACAGTGTTAACAATCGCGTATCGATCTATAAATAGTAAGTAGATTTTGCCCAATAATTAACAACCCCAAAAATATGAATGCCAGCGAAATTTTAAGGCGATATACATCAGGAGAACTAGATTTTCAAGGTATGAATCTGAGAGGCGTCCACCTGAGCGGTGCGGATTTAATCGGCGTCAATTTAAGCAGTGCCGATCTCTGCGGTGCAAACTTAGCGATGTCATACCTAAACAGAATTAACCTTCAGCGCGCAAATTTAACTAATGCAAAGTTGTGCGGTGCTAACTTAAATCAGGCAAACTTGAGCGCAGCAAATTTGTCCGATGCAGACTTCCACGGAGCAACTTTGCAAGGTGCAGATTTTCGCAAAGCCAACATCTCTTTGGCAGTTTTTATCGATGCAAATTTGAGCGATGCAGATATGCGAGGCGTCAATTTGCAAGGTGCTGATTTGCGCGGCGCGTGTTTGCGCGGTGCAAATTTGCGCAAGGAACAGCGGATTTTTGAGGGTGCAAATTTACGGGGTGCAAATTTGCAAGGTGCTGATTTGCGGGGTGTCAATTTGCTAGGTGCTGATTTGACTAAAGCTAATCTCAGTCAAGCGAATTTGACTGAAGCTTTTCTGCGGGAAGCAAATTTGACTCAAGCAAATTTGAGCGAAGCTATTTTAGATGGCACTTTTTTGACTGAAGCAACTTTGGTAGAAACAAATTTTTCCTGGGCTATCATGACAAGTGCTAAGTTGGAAAGAGCTGTATTAATTGATGCTGAATTAGCTGGTGCTAATTTGCGCGGTGCATTTCTTCCTGATGTTAAGTTGAGCAATTCTAATTTAGTTATGGCTGATTTGAGTCGTGCTAATTTGGTGCGGGCTGATTTGAGTCGTGCTAATTTTAATCAGGCTAATTTGAGTGAGGCGGATCTGACTGATGCTTATCTTGCTCGAACTGATTTGCGGGAGGCGATTTTGCACCGCACAAGTTTGATTAGGGCTGATTTGAGCACTGCTAATTTAGCGGGTGCTCAATTGCGCGGTACGATTATGCCCAGTGGAGAAGTACACGGTTAGGAATGGGAATTGGGCATGGGGCATTGGGCATGGGGCATGGGGCATGGGGCATGGGGCATGGGGCATTGGGAATTGGGCATGGGGCATGGGGCATGGGGCATGGGGCATGGGGCATGGGGCATGGGGCATGGGGCATGGGGAATTGGGAATTGGGAATTGGGGAATTGGGAATTGGGGCATGGGGCATGGGGCATGGGGCATGGGGCATGGGGAATTGGTAATTGTAAGGTGGATAGCTTATCGCTATAGTTCGATCGCCCAATTAGGTACGTAGTTGCGCTTCAGCGCTCTTTCCATATATCAAAGAGCGCTGAAGCAAGCGCAACTGCATACCTTGAAATTTTATAATCAATCCATATTTTAAAATCTACAATCAAATGGCAAAACCAGTTGATTTTCCTAAATACCTGCAATTCCTGGTTGAGTCTTATCAAGAAAAACAGCATCTCTACACGCTGACGGATTTACAGGTGGAGGTGCGCGAGGAAATGCCACCCCAGGAAAAATTGCCATTTCCCGCAGAAAATAAACCAGAAACGAAAATCGATCGCCTGGAAGTGCTAGCGGGACTCCGCAAATACGTGCAGCAGGGAAATGTGTTGCTGCTGGGAAAGCCCGGTTCGGGAAAATCGACGGTTTTGCAGCGTTTTCGGTGGGAATTGGCACGAGAAGCGTTGGAGAAGGCCGATCGACTGATTCCGGTATTGGTACAGTTGAAGTACGATGAGTCGATCCTAGAGGCAATCTGTGCAGAATTTGAGAATGCACAGCTCAATGTTAGCCCGGAAGAGGTAAACGATTTGCGGGTGCGTGGCAAGTTGCTGCTGTTGCTGGATGGGGTGAATGAGATACCATCGCAAAAACGGCGGCAGGAGTTGCAGCGATTCCACGATAAAAATTCCCATACGCGGATGATTTTCACGACGCGGGATTTGGCGCTGGGGGGATCTTTGGGAATTGAGAAGAAGCTGGAGATGTGCGCGCTGACGGAAGCGCAGATGCGGGAGTTTGTGAGCAAGTATTTGCCGCAACATGGGGATTTGCTGCTGCGACAGTTGGGAAATCGCCTGCGGGAAGTTGCAGAAACGCCGTTGCTGTTGGTGATGATGTGTCAGGTGTTTGAAAATAGCGGGAAAATTCCCCAGAGTAAGGGCGAGTTGTTTCAGGAGTTCGATCGCCAGTATGACGAGTTTAAGGGCGCTCAGTCGGTTTCGGAGGATTTTCGGCGCTTCAAGTCGGATCTGTTGCAGCAGTTGGCTTTTGTGATGTTACAGGGCGATTCGCAGCGCCCTACGGATGGCTGGGTGGCGATTTCTCGCGATCGGGCTGAGGGGATTTTGGAGTGCTGGTTGCGCGATAAGGGGGTGCTGGATGCACCAACCAAGGCGAAGGAATGGCTGGAGGATTTGCTGGAACATCATCTGTTGCAGGTGGCGGCAAAGCGGGAGGAAATTGAGTTTCATCACCAACTGTTTCAGGAGTATTATGCGGGGCGGGCGTTGCGGAAACTGTTTGATGAGAAGCATTCGGATGCTACGGGCGATCGACGGTTGCAGCATTTCTATTTGAATTATTTTAAATGGACGGAGCCTCTGGCGTTCATGCTGTCGTTGTTGGCGGATGAGGTGCAGGCGGTGCGGGTGGTGCGGCTGGCTTTGGATGTGGATTTGATGTTGGGGGCGCGGTTGGCGGGGGAGGTGCAGCGGGAGTTTCAGCAGCGCGCGGTTGGGTTGGTGGATGGGTTGGATGTGCCGGGGTGGTTGAAGGTTGCGCTTTTGGGGGAAGTGCGATCGGATGCGGCGATTCCGGGATTGCTTAAACTCGTTGAACATTCAAACTCTGATGTGCGTAGGAAAGTGCCATATGCCTTAGGTAAAATCGGTTCTGAGGCAGCGGTTGAGGGATTACTTAAACTCGTTGAATATTCAGACTTATATGTGCGTAAGAAGGTAGCAGATGCCTTGGCTAAAATCGGTTTTGAGGCAGCGATTCCGGGACTATTTAAACGTGTTGAAAATTCAGAATGGTATGTGCGTAAGAAAGTGGCAGATGCGTTAGGTAAAATCGGTTCTGAGGCGGCGATTCCGGGATTACTTAAACTCCTTGAAGATGCAGACTCTGATGTGCGTAACATGGTGGTAGATGCGTTAGGTAAAATCACTAAGCAGTACACAGAAAAAGTTGTCTCCCATCTCCCCCATCTCCTTACCTTAATCCCCTCCGAATCCGGCAAAGAAGTTCACCGCCTCATTCTCGCCATCCAAGCCGCCTGCGAATATTACAACTACTCGATTCGTCAGTTATCCCTAACACCGCAGCCAGCCAAACCACCCCAACTAAACGAGCTCCTTGCTAAAATTGACCAAACCACCCAGCAAATCCACAACAGAACAAAACAAATGGCTGACAAACCCACCCAAGACTTCACCAATGCAACCTTCCAATCCCTCGTCAACTTCGGTACCAACAATGGCAATCAAGCCCAAAACCTCCACATCCCTGCCCAGCAATCCTCCCCTGAAGCTGCACTGAATGCAGTGGTGCAAATCATTCAGGCATTAGAAAAAAAGTATACCTACGTGCAAGACGAACAACAGGCCCTCAATATTATTGATGCAGAATTTAAGGAAATAAAAGAGCAAAAACCCATCGAGTGGCAAAACCTAATCAGCGTCAAACGGCTTTGCAACGGTGGCAAAAAAGCAGCGGTAAAAGTTGGCGAACACTTCACCGAATCAAACCCCTGGGGTAAAGGACTTGTTGCCTTCATTGAAGGCGTATCCGAAGAGGTAAAATAGCCATAGGACTGATACACGGGAGGTCAGAAACCGGGTTTTTTACGAAGATACTTCGTTGTTATCCAAAGATTCGGTAAAAACCCGGTTTCTTTGGCGGAGTGCGTCAGTCGTGACGAAACGACAAAATTTGTAGGGGCGGGTTCACCAACAATCTACGGTAAAAATGAATGATCTCATAAACCCGCCCCACCCCACAAACAATCAAAATGTACCATAATTTAGGGCAAAATGTTCATGTAAATTATCGCGGGGGGGGGGCGGGTTTATGAGATTGTTTGTGAATTTCATAGATGGTTGGCTCACGGGCCCCTACAGAATTTTGGGATGTTTTTGATGAGATTACATCACCAATCAAAACAGAAAATATCGCTGCGCCATTGGCAAAACAGTTGCCGGTTCGCAAGTTAACAATTGCCCATCCGCCCTCACTTCATAGGTTTCTGGATCGACTTCCATATGTGGCAAATAATCGTTCAGTTTCATATCTCTTTTACTAATCTGCCGCGTGCCCGAAACTGCTACAGTGGGCTTTTGTAAACCTAGCTGTGCTGCAATATCTCGATCGCGCGCCACCTGCGAAACAAACGTCAAACAAGTCGCCCCAATCGCCCCGCCAAAACTCCCAAACATCGGCCGCATATGCACCGGCTGCGGCGTCGGAATGCTCGCATTAGCATCTCCCATCTGCCCGTAGGCGATCGCACCTCCTTTAATTACCAACTCCGGTTTCACCCCAAAAAACGCCGGCCGCCACAAACACAAATCCGCCAACTTACCCTCTTCCACCGAACCCACATACTGACTAATTCCGTGAGTAATCGCCGGATTAATCGTATATTTCGCAATATACCGCTTCGCCCGAAAATTATCATTCCGACCCTCTATTTCCCCCCCTTGGTAAGGGGTGGTTATCCCTCTTGTTTCCCCCCCTTGGTAAGGGGAGGTTATCCCTCTTGTTCCCCCCCCTTGATAAGGGGGGGTTAGGGGGGGTAAATTTGTTTCCCCCCCTTGGTAAGGGGGGGTTAGGGGGGGTAAATTCCCCCTTTGCACCTTCATTTTATGTGCAGTTTGCCACGTCCGAATAATCACCTCTCCAACCCTTCCCATCGCCTGCGAGTCAGAAGAAATCATACTAAACGCACCCAAATCGTGCAAAATATCCTCAGCAGCAATAGTTTCCCTTCTAATTCTCGACTCAGCAAAAGCCACATCTTCAGGAATCCCCCGATCCAAATGGTGGCAAACCATCAACATATCTAAATGTTCTTCCAAAGTATTGACAGTGTAAGGGCGAGTCGGGTTAGTTGACGAAGGCAAAACATTAGCTTGACCGCAGACTTTAATAATATCCGGTGCGTGGCCGCCGCCAGCACCTTCTGTGTGATAAGTATGAATTGCCCGATTTTTAAATGCCGCAATTGTAGCTTCCACAAATCCCGCTTCGTTGAGAGTGTCGGTGTGAATTGCCACTTGCACGTCGTACTCGTCAGCTACACTCAAACAATTGTCGATCGTTGCTGGCGTAGTTCCCCAATCTTCGTGGAGTTTCAAACCCATTGCACCAGCCAATACTTGTTCGACTAATCCTTGAGGTTGACTGCTATTTCCCTTACCTAAAAATCCCAAATTTACCGGGAAAGCATCGGCTGCTTGCAGCATTCTGTAGATATGCCAAGGCCCCGGAGTGCAAGTGGTGGCGTTTGTACCTGTTGCTGGGCCAGTGCCGCCGCCGATCATCGTAGTGACTCCAGAGGCGATCGCCACTTCGATTTGTTGCGGGCAAATAAAATGAATGTGAGTATCAACTCCCCCCGCCGTCAGAATCATTCCTTCACCAGCAATCACTTCCGTACCGGGCCCGATAATAATATCTACCCTATCTTGAATGTAAGGATTTCCAGCTTTCCCAATTTTGAAAATTTTCCCATCTTTAATGCCGACATCTGCCTTAACAATTCCCCACCAATCCAATATCAAAGCATTAGTAATTACCGTATCAACAGCACCGTCAGCATTAGAAATAGGCGACTGTCCCATGCCATCGCGAATGACCTTTCCACCGCCAAATTTCACTTCATCCCCGTAGGTTGTGAAATCTTGCTCAACTTCTATGAATAATTCAGTATCGGCTAACCGCACGCGATCGCCCGTTGTCGGCCCGAAGGTTTCGGCGTAGGCGCGGCGATCCATTCTGTAACTCATGCTTTCTCCTAATATTAATAATTTTTTTAGTTAGCAGTTGAGGATAGCTTAAATTATACTATGTGCCGAGCCGCTCCATCTGAGTTAGCAAATATTTACAATATTTGTGCGATCGCCCATTTTAGCGATTTGTAAATTCATTCCAGCATTTTCTTGATTTCCCTTCTCAAAACCTGCACATCCACCGTCATATCCATGCCAATTAAACTCCAATCTTCCGAATCATCACTGTCATCAACCATACGGGAGTATTCTAATCCCAATAGCTGCGAAATGTAATAGAAAAACGGCGGCGTGTACCCTCCATAAAAGCATTCCAATACTTTCGTTCCCGGCTGACACCACAGCAAATTTGTAAAACCAGCGCCGTGAGGGCCCACAACCACCTGCGCTTCTGCAAACAGGCGAATTTGTTCATCCACAGTGCGCGAGATATCTTCCAAAATTTCAAAATCAAACTCTTTCAACACCTCTCGTACTTGTGCCTCATTTTTAACCTGGCGCCGCCCGCTTCTAGAAAGATAAAGTTTTCTGTAAGGCTTGACATTTTCCTTAAGACAGAATTTGTTCCGCAAAAGCTCTATATCGTAAGGACTGGGAAAATACCAATCTTGATTGTTTCCCACCACGACACTTTCTGCATGATATCCCGTATCTCTAGCGCGAGTGTCGATTAGCGAACTTTCAGGAATACCGAGTTTTGTCAGAAATCCCAACTCAAAATCTGTATGTCGCAAAGGATAACAAATTTTAGCTTCTTGCCAAATTTCCTTACCTAAAGCCTCCTCAATCCGACAAAGTTTAGCCAGCACAAAAATGACATAATCGTAATAACTGCACCACAAATGCGACCAAGGAGCAACTACCAGCGGATAGGTAATTTGGTGGGGTTTATAAGGCCATTCCAGAATCCCCGCACCGCTAATCCTAAAATCCAAGTCTAAAAGCAACTTGTTATTTAGTAGCGTGTTTCCCGACGTACAAATAGTTAGAGAATCTATTTTTTTATTCACGGAAATTTTCCAAACATAATCTGGATCAAAAGACACGGTTGTTTCTGTGGTAAAAAACCGAGAAGGCACTCCGTTTACTGAGGTTAATGCGGGTATGTTGACTGGTTCGTGCTGTTGTTTGTAAACGATGCTGTTATCTAACAATTTGATGCTGGTGCGCCGATCTAACGGGGTTCTCCAAACACGTCTCGACGTTTCCAGCAAGCTCTGCTTCAACATCTGTTTGATCTGGTCAACTAATTTTGGGTTCATCATGCGCTTTTGCTGTGTATGTTTGCGGTTTTAATAACCAATATCGATCGCAAACTGCAGACTTTAACTCGCTCACAAGTCTGAGATTTAACTAACAAAAGAAAGGCACTTATGCACTGATGCATAGAATTTTTTTTGAGAGTGCTTTGTCACTCTCCAGGGGTAGCACTGGAAGTGATACTATTTTCGATTTTCGATTTTCGATTTTCTCTGGGGATGACTTATCACGATCCTGGTTTGGATCGCGGGCTGACAGTTGCATTTTTTTAACTGGTATGAGTTTTAAGTTAAAAAGTTCCAAATTCAAAACTCAACACTTGCGAACTGTTTTCTGATTTCATGCTTCAGCATCCAGATGACCGTTCACTTTTCCATTAAAGCCGTAGACTTGACGACTACCAACAAACGGCACTAATTGAACTTCCCTTTCATCTCCCGGTTCAAATCTAACTGCTGTACCTGCGGGGATATCCAACCGCATTCCTTTTGCTTGTTCTCGATTAAATTCTAAGGCTTCGTTCGCCTCATAAAAGTGATAGTGGGAACCGACTTGAATGGGTCGATCGCCCGTATTTCCGACCAGCAACCGCACCGTTGGGCGATCGGCATTCAGCACAATTTCACCGTCTGAAACAATCATTTCTCCCGGAATCATATCTGTCTCCTGCGAGTCTCTGCGGTTAAATTTTTAACGAATCGGATCGTGCACTGTCACCAACTTAGTTCCGTCGGGAAAAGTCGCCTCAACTTGCACTTCATGCACCATTTCCGGTATCCCTTCCATCACATCTTCCCGCGTCAGCAGAGTTGTCCCGTAGCTCATTAAATCTGCGACGGTGAGGCCATCTCTTGCTCCTTCTAAAATGGCGGCTGAAATGTAGGCTAGTGCTTCTGGATAGTTTAATTTTAAACCTCTTTGTTTCCGGCGCTCTGCTAGCAGGGCGGCGGTGAAAATCAGCAGTTTGTCTTTTTCTTGGGGGGTGAGTTGCATTTTTATTGTTGTAAGTGCGATCGCATTATTTGTGATCTCTCAACTATCAGCGGCCGTAATTTATCGCTAATTACATCCCATAACCCAACGATAGTGTTAACATCCGGTTTCTGTCAAGGTGGTTTATGCTTTTATTTTTGGACTTTAGCAGAGTACCGGAAAAAGAGTGTTTGTCGATCGCATATTTCTTCTGGTAAAACTCGGCTATCTTGTCGCAGGGAATGTCAATCGGAAGTTGTATGTCTTGTGCTGGGGGCGGGTAATGCATTTGATTTGTTGCAGCGGAAACAGAAACTATCTGAAACTAAAAAACTCACAGAGAATGCTATTTTATCCAAACTCTCGGCAAACAGCAAGGGCGCTCTGAAAAAGACCAACGCAGCAATTGCCAAATGGCGACAAACCAGTCTCTGGCGGCAGCGGTGGACGAACCGCGATATCGGCACAGCAAACCGTTGGGAATGCGAGTAACGCCGGTAGCAGAATTAACTGCTACAGATGCTGGATAAATTGTTTCTTCGCAGCGCAAAGCTCGCACTTTTTCCACCATCTCGGCTGTGACGGCTTCGCCGATCCAAGCGAGGGTAGCGACTACGGGTTTTCCGGCTAAGCCGTGAGGACTTTCGAGCATTTTTCCCCCGCCTTTGAGCCATTGTCTGTCAATCCACAGAGGGCTGTTTTGCTGCCAGATTTCGGTGTGCGATCGCCATTCTCCCGACAAGAACTTTTCGCCCCTAGCACTGCGTCCAAACCGCGTAATTTCCCACAGCAAAATACTGGTTTGCGGTGCCAATTCTACCCGCAAATCTTGTCGATAAATTGCGCCGTCAAAAACGATTGTTTCCTGCGGTAGCCATTCCAAATTACCGCCGGAATCTACTTGAATGTCAATATTTTGTTGTGCTAACTGTCCGCTGCTGCGATATATTTTACCAGCGGCGGCGGTGGTGATTAAGGCTTTGGCGTTTGGTTGGAGGTGGAAATTGAGCGAAAGGCGATCGCCCCCGACAACTCCCCCAGCCGTGTGCAAAACTACGCTGTGACAAACCTCTTTCCCTTCAGGATAAAACGGACGCTGCACCTTGAGGGGTGCTTGCATTTGATTGTGAATGATTTGAGTTGCGCCGTCGCGGTTCGCGTAGGCTAAATTGAGGCTGCCGTGCCAACCATTTATCTTATTTGCAGCTTGTTCAGTTGAAGATTCAGTCACAGATTTTTGCTAAAGACAGCCACTATCAAAAACATACCACGGCTGCTGCGCCCTCCATCAAATTTTTACAAAATGATAATCGCGATCTTAAATATTTTGGCGATCGGCACTTATTCGTATAATATTTTACATTTATCAAATATCAAATCGGGCAAGATGCGTGTAGCACATAAAAATGACGGGATTCACTTAAACCTCAACAGCTTACTCCGCTCTTAGTAGCCTGTCAAACCACTGTTTGCGTCCCAGACTCAATCATTTACTAAAGGAGTGCAGACTATGCCTCAAGTTCTCTTCAAAGTTGACTTGACCAAACCGATGTCCGAACAGGAATTAGTCGGTCACAACCGCTGGCATCCAGATATTCCAGCAGTAGTGTCCGTCAATCCCGGCGAGGTATTTCGCATCGAGTGCAAAGACTGGACAGACGGACAAATTAAAAATGACGACAGCCCCGACGACATTCGCGATGTAGATTTAACAGTAGTTCACGTTTTGAGCGGGCCAATTTACGTTAACGGCGCGCAACCCGGAGATATTTTAGTAGTCGATCTCCTCGACATCGGGGCTTTGCAAGGGGACGAATGGGGTTTTACGGGAATTTTTGCTAAAGAGAACGGCGGCGGCTTCTTGACCGAACATTTTCCGACTGCTGCTAAAGCAATTTGGGATTTTCAGGGAATTTATACCGCTTCCCGACACATTCCAAAAGTCAGGTTTGCTGGGATTACCCATCCGGGTTTAATTGGCTGCGCTCCTTCTGTGGAATTGTTGAATAAATGGAACAAACGGGAAGCGGAATTAGTAGCAACAAATCCCGACCGAGTACCACCTTTAGCAGAACTGCCGAATCCCAAAAATGCAGTTTTGGGTTCGCTGACAGGGGCCGAATTCGATCGAGTTGCTGCGGAAGCGGCGCGCACTGTTCCTCCCCGCGAACACGGCGGCAATTGCGATATTAAAAACCTGTCGCGGGGTTCGAGAGTTTACTTCCCGGTTTATGTCGAAGGCGCGAAACTTTCGATGGGAGACATTCATTTTTCTCAAGGTGATGGGGAGATTTCCTTCTGCGGGGCAATTGAAATGTCGGGGTACATCGACCTCCACGTTGATATTATCAAAGGCGGAATGGATAAATACGCGATGGTAAACCCAATTTTCAAACCCGGGCCTGTGGAACCGCGTTATTCTGAATACCTAGTTTTTGAAGGGATTTCTGTTGATGAGTTTACGGGTCAGCAATATTATCTGGATGCCCACGTTGCTTATCGGCGAGCTTGCTTGAATGCGATCGAATACTTGAAAAAGTTTGGCTTTACTGGAGAACAAGCGTATTTGCTATTAAGCTGTGCTCCGGTTGAGGGTCGAATCAGCGGCATAGTTGATATTCCCAATGCTTGCTGCACGCTTGCTTTACCGACAGAAATTTTCGAGATGGATATTCTGCCGTCTTAATTAGTAGGGCGGGAACTACCCGCCTTCGCTCCTTCCATTCCAAATCTACCATCCAAAATTGCTATGCCTCTTTACGATTTTCGGTGTGAAACTTGCGGCTTGTTTGAGAAGTGGCGCCCTCTTGCAGAATCAGATACTCCTGTGCTTTGTCCAACCTGCGAAACTGCTGCTAAACGCATCTTTTCGCCGCCGATGATTTTAACAGGAAATCTGCGGTTGAAAGGTCAAGAAAATAAGGAACCGCAAGTCGTTAAGCGTTCTGAGGAACCGAAACCGCAGCGGAATCGGGAACACCGAGGGGGACGACCTTGGATGATCGGTCACTGATGCAGTCCGACTGTGCGACAGGGGTTTCAATCCCTGTCTCATAGCTAAAAAAAATGTGCCAATAAATAATTTGGGATTAAAAGAGCAGCGAATCAATGAGTAGAGGAAATTCGCGCAACTGCTGTCGAACTGCACCAATACCCCACTCAACAAATGTTAGCAAAACAGTGGGGAATTACTCAACTTTACAATAAGTTTTTTGAAGAACTAACCAGCCAACTTTATAAACTCCACGCTCAGCTCGATCGCCAAGTCATGCAAGCTGACGGATTTACTGACAGCGACGATATCTTAGCAAAACTCCTCGAATTGAACCTAGATCTCGCAAAAAAAGAAAAACGGGGAGAATCCGTAGTTGGGTCTTGTACCCCAACCAAGTAAAAATACTGATTGCAGTTATCATAAGTTTTGTAAACTTGCGTATAATCACATAAGTTGTTGATACAGATCACAAACACTTTGCTCTAAGAACAGAGATAATTAACAGGGGGTGGGCTAAATCGCCTCGGCTGGCAGCTCAAACAGCGATCGCTCTGGCAGACTTCATAGAAAGATCGGTTTCGACATTTTGTAGGCAACCGAGTGTCCGAAAAAAACCGCAAAAGTTAAAAACCCGAAAAACTCTCGTATCTCCCGCTCGGGTATTTTCAGAAGTATAATACGAAGTATTATGTGTTTTAACTAAGTTAAATGATTAAGTGAAAAATGGAGGTTTAGGCTGTTTATCGATATTGCAAAAAATTGTGCAGGATGTCAACTACTCCTGATTTTTTTGGGAGGAACTTTCGATGTTATTATTTACCGACCCTCAGCCAGAAGATAGCAAAGTAGACCAAGAGAACTCTGCTAAAAAAACATTGTTACAGCATTCATCTATTAATTTCAATTGGCTAAGGGAACGATTCAACCATTTGCGGATCGGCCAAAAAATTAGCTACGGCTATGCTTTAGCTATCGGCATAGCGATTTTGGGCACGGGTACGGGACTGAAAGTGGGAGACTACTTTCGCAAGCAAGCTTTAATTCAGGTAAATGTTGCCCAACAGCAGCAGCAACAGTTGCAAAATTTGCAAAATACCGTGTTTGAAGCCCGATCGCAGGCGGCGAGATTGCCTGCTGTTTTGGGAAACACGGTGTGGCTGCAATACGAACGCGATCGGTTTGTCCAGAAAATCAATCAAGCGAAAAGCCTGATTTCCGAAATACAACTTTTTGCCATAAAAAATCCCGACCGGCTAGCAATAGAAGAGAAAAATTTGCAATCTACATTGCAAAGGTATGCCATCGTCATTGATTACTACGGTCAGCTAATTAAATTGCAGTTAAAAGAAGCCCAAGCTTGGGATTTGCCGGCAAACCGCATCGACTCCGCACAGTTACAAATGTTGAGGACTAGGAGTGGGGAAGAGGCGATCGTATTAGATCAACTTGCCGACAATTTGACCGCTCAAATTGCAGAAATAGAAGTTCAAAAACTGCAAGGGGCAGAAGCATTAGAAGAAGCTGAAGGTTTGCGCAACCGAATTATTCTGGGGAGTATGGTGATTTCAGCACTGATCGCCGTCTTACTGGCGGACAAAACCAGCCGCGCGATCGCCCAACCCCTCGAAAGCGTCACCAACGTCGCCCAGCAAGTCGCTCGCGAATCTAATTTTAACCTGCAAGTACCAGTCACAACCGAAGACGAAATCGGAGTTTTAGCAGCTTCTTTCAATCAATTGATTCAGCGAGTTAGCGAGTATACACAAGAACTCAAACAAACTCAATCCCAATTAATTCAAACCGAAAAAATGTCGTCTCTCGGTCAAATGGTGGCGGGGATAGCCCACGAAATCAACAATCCCGTCAACTTCATCGGCGGCAACATTGACTATGCCAACAGATACATCGAAGATTTGGCAGATTTGGTAACTCTCTATCAAAAATACTATCCAAACCCACCGGATGAAATTCAAGACTGCATTGAAGACATTGAATTGGAATTTCTCAGAGAAGATTTGCCAAAAACCCTCTGTTCGATGAAAATGGGAGCCGATCGCATTCGTGAGATTGTCGTATCCATGCGCAACTTTTCCCGCTTAGATGACGGCCAAATGAAACCGGCAGACATTCACGAAGGAATAGACAGCACCCTGGTAATTCTCAATCATCGGCTTAAACAAGGCATTCAAGTTATTAAAGAATACGGCAATTTGCCTCTGGTTGATTGCTATGGAGCGCAACTGAATCAAGTATTTATGAACGTGCTCGGCAATGCAATAGATGCGCTGGAGGAGGTGAAAAAGTCCGACAAAGGGTTTTCGCCAACGATTTGGATGATCACGGAAGTTACGGCAGACAATACTGTCACTGTCAAGATTCGGGATAACGGGCCGGGAATTGCGGACGCAAGTGCCCAACAGATATTTGACCCATTTTTCACCACAAAGTCGATCGGCAAAGGTACTGGATTGGGATTGGCTATTTCCTATCAAATCGTTGCCAAGCATCAAGGCAAAATTGAGATGAATTCTCAAATAGGACAGGGGACTGAATTTGCGATTACTTTGCCAGTTGCTGCGTAATATCACGCGGGGCGGGGACACTGCTCAAACCCATTGGTGTCAACAATCGCCTAAAACCGTTGATAAATCTCGCTTTTATCCGAGACCCGATCCCCCTAAATCCCCCGAAAGCAAGGGGGACTTTGAGAAGATTCTTGTCCCCCCCTTAAGAAGGGGGGCTAGGGGGGCTCGGGCCTCAGCGGTAAACAGCAGTCTGTAACTACGTTTGATGTTAAGTTGACACTAATGGCTCAAACCCCATCCCACAAATCTTGCAAGAATTACTATAAGCTGGCGCGCATCTAATTTGAAGAATCTTCTTTCTTAAAACTCTTGTGGGGTGGGCTTCTAGCCCGCCCAGAAAAATAAAGTTAAATGCCGCAACAGCTTATTAGCTCACAAAGCATGGAATTTAATGGGGGTGGAGGGACTTGAACCCACACGACCGTTTCGGGTCAACGGATTTTAAGTCCGTAGCGTCTACCATTCCGCCACACCCCCCTTTCGTGAAGCTGCTGCTGTGGGTTTGAGCCACTAACCGCAACAGCCTTTTATTCTACAACCAAAACCCCAATTTACGCAACCCCTAATCGAAAAATTCCCAAAAGTCGCGCGGGATCTCCCCAAGCGGTACAATAGTTAACCAGCTAGCGGAGCGTCTCAGCCCACTTACCCCTGTTATTTTTCCCCTAAATCAATCTATGTATATTACCTTACTGCTTTACGCCGTGTTGGCCGGAACTTACCTCCTGGTAGTACCCGCGGCCACCTACGCTTACCTGAACAGTCGCTGGTACGTGGCCACCTCTTTTGAGCGTGGCTTCATGTACTTCTTGATGTTCTTCTTTTTCCCAGGTATGTTTCTCCTCGCTCCTTTTTTGAATTTTCGCCCCAAACGGCGGCAGATAGAAGCCTAAATGCGACGTATTGACGTAATTGGAATCAGTCTCGGCTTTTTTGTAGCGGGTGGGTTGGCCTACTTGGTGCTACAAATCGCCGGACTCGACAGCATGAATGCAGGGATTTGGAGTCAGTTATTTTTGGTCGCCGGCTTGATTGGCTGGCTGGTGACTTATTTATTTCGAGCGCTTACTCAAAGTATGACCTACAGTCAGCAACTCAAAGAGTACAAAGATGCTGTCTTGCAAAAGCAGCTCGATGAACTCACTCCTGAAGAATTAGCCAAACTTCAAGCCGAAATTGAGCAGGAAAAAGATAGTTAGTCAATGGGCATGGGGCATGGGGGATGGGGGATGGGGCATAGGGCATAGGGCATGGGGCATGGGTCAATAGTCATTGGTCAATAGTCATTGGTCATTGGTCAACAGTCAATAGTCATTGGTCATTAGTCAATAGTTATAAAATCTCTTTCTAATGACGGGAGCATCTGGATTGTGTGGTGCTTGTTTTTAGAAGTGCGATCGCCTCGCTCGCCGGAAGAGTACCTGAAACGATTTGGATTGCGATCGCTCGGAGATTATATAATGACAGACGACTGATGACCAATGACTAATGACTAATGACAGATGACTAATAACTAATGCCCAATGCCCAATGCCCAATGAGCAATGCCCAATGCCCAATGCCCAATGCCCAATGCCCCATGCCCAATTCCCCATGCCCAATGACTGATGACTAATAACTAATGACTATTTCTAATTGTTTTGAAACCTTGCGCAAAAGCAACCAATGTGCATTGATTCCTTTTATTACTGCTGGCGACCCAGATTTGGAGACAACCGCTAAAGCGCTACAAGTTTTGGATGATAACGGTGCAGATGCGATCGAGCTTGGCGTTCCCTATTCTGACCCGCTAGCTGACGGGCCGGTGATTCAAGCTGCGGCTACGAGGGCTCTACAGCGGGGAACGCGGTTAGATCCGGTGCTGGAAATGGTAGCGAGAGTTAGTCCGAATTTGCGATCGCCCATCATTCTCTTCACATACTACAACCCGATTTTGTACCGAGGTATCGAAACCTTCTTGCAGCAAATCAAAAGTGCCGGAGTTCAGGGATTGGTGGTACCAGACTTGCCTTTAGAAGAAGCCGACAGCCTGATCCAACCTGCCAACAAATTAGGGATTGAACTAACATTATTAGTTGCTCCCACAAGTCCCAAAAGCCGCATAGAAGCGATCGCCCGCCAGTCTCAAGGATTTATTTACTTAGTCAGCGTGACGGGTGTGACGGGAGTGCGCGAAGGCTTAGAAACGCGAGTAAAAGAGTTGCTGCAAGAAATGCGCAGCATCACCGACAAACCCATCGGCGTCGGCTTTGGTATCTCGAAACCAGAACACGCTCGCCAAGTGAAAGAATGGGGTGCAGACGCTGCGATTGTTGGCAGTGCTTTTGTCAAACGCTTGGCCCAAGGCACTCCTGAACAGGGTTTAGAGGCGATCGGCGAATTCTGCAAGAGTCTAAAAACAGCGATTCAAAATGATTAGCAACTGTGCAGATACTTTCAGCCATTAGACAGATGTGGGCGATCGGGATGTGCGGCGACAATTGCGATTAAAGACCTTGTTGTACTTGAGATCATACACCTTTTTCCTTCTGGTTCCTGACCGGAAGGTTTTTTTTGTTCCCAAAACGCAAAACATTTCAACGCAGTGCGCGCACGGAGAACCAAACGCCCAGCCAAGTAGGGAAACGGCCCAGCACATTGGTGTCAACAACCAGGTCAAATGTATTACTGGTCTACTGTTTGACAATTAGGACCAGATCCCCCCGGCGCCCCGCAACGATTCGGGGGGGACAGGATTGCTCTCAAAGTCAACCCCTACTCCCCTTAAGAAGGGGGATGCGAGGGGGATCTAGACTTGGATACAAACGAGAGAGACAAAGGTTTTCAAGCTTAAGTTGACACGGCTTTGGGCATGGCCGTGTCCTTACCGGGGTGCTGCGACTTTTAATAATTGGTAGAAGATTGAGGATTGTCGCATGAGTGAAGTACAGATACTGGGTAGGGACACGGCAGTGCCGTGTCCCTACTGTATTTAATCCGATTTAAAAATACTATAACTTGAGGAATGTAACTTGAGATAGATGAAAAGCTCCTGTTTATCTTCGTATATTAAAAAAAGTGTTTAAGTGCCTATTTTTGTAATGCTAGCCATCTACTGAACCACCAGGCATTTAAGCAGATAACAATAGAAAGGAGCATTTTTATGAACAGACTAACTGCATTTCTGAAAAAAATTCGAGCTGTACAAATTTTAACAGTGTTTCTCGCTGGCATTTTAGTATTTGTGAGCACTGCCTGCAAGGGATCTGATGTCATAGTCGGAAAAACGGCCGACCAAATTAGAGAAGAAGTGCCTTCAGAGGCTGTAACTTCCGTATACAAAGGCGGCCAGAATCAATACAGCGATGACGATCCCAGAAACCCAACCGCTACAGCAGCAGAAGCAAAAGCTCAGCTTCTCAAAGAGCAAGCGCAGCACCGGATAGAGACCAAATCTAGCAACAATGTAGGCGAAAACGTGCGGCGAGTAGCAGACGATGCGCCGGACAAACTCGACCAAATTGGCGAAAAACTTAATGACAATGTTCGCACCGCTCAGCGGAAAGCTGATGAGTTTGGCGACAAAACAAAACAAGGCTTTGCTAATCTTAAGGAAAACACTCGCGAAGGCTTGAAAGGAGCCAAAGAGATTGTTAAAGAAGCTACTGAGGGAGCAAAAGAAAGAGTCGCAGAGGGTACTGAGTCGCTGAAATACAATACCGCCCAAGGCCAAGAAAATGTCAAAGATGCAGCGCGAAATGTTAAATACAACGCTGAAGATGCCTCGGATAAGGTTCGCTAGAAAGTGAATCGAGATATTGACAGAACTCAACGAGCAGCAGAAAGAGCGATCGACTAATCTCAAATAACGCTGTTTCCTGCTCTCAAAGCTACATTCCGACAGGGGTTAAAACCCCTGTCGGAATGTAGCTCGCATTCGTCTCAAGACGACTGCATATTAATATTTGAGTCGGTTTCAAACCCCTAAGAGGGCTGATTAGCCCGGAACTAGAGTGCAGGGATCGTTTCAGCAGAATGAAACAGCCGGCACTTTTCTACGTGGGGACGGTCGTGCTGCTGATTTTACAGCGGATTATTTATAATTTCTATAGATTCTCTTTGAAGTTTTTGAGGTAACAATTTTGACATCTGGTAGCGTAAATTTTGCCGCTCGACCTATACCCTTTCTCAGAAAGGTGAGGTACGCTTGGGTTTTCGGTAATCGGGAAAAAGGTAATCGGGAAAAAGGTAATCGGTAATCACCGAAAAGCTTGCGGTTCAAAAGCTTGATCGCCCATTATTCATTACCCATTACTCATTACCCATTACCCATTACCCATTACCAGACATACCTCACTCGGGAGCGATCGACCTCTATTAAATTCACTTAATTACATATTGTATTTCTCATAACACTATACTGCCGTGTTGCTACTGTCTTTTGCGTTCATTTAAGCGCTTTTAATATGAAGGGCAGAAATTTATACGTAAGTAATAAGCTCCAATCGCGCTCGCCCAAGTATAAAATGTTGTTCTGTAGCAAATAAGTAGAATTTGCGATCGACAGCTAGAAAATTGTGCCGTTTATGCCCTAAGATAGATACACTCAGTTTTGTCAACTCAATGTCTGGCTTGAGGTCAGCCGATATGGACGCAACAGTAGATGTAGTAGATTTGACTGCGGTGATCCCTGGCTCTCGCCCGATCGCGCAATTTTACATTGACGATCGATCGGCTGTCGGGCCGTGCGCGATCGAGCGAGAGCAACCCGCCAGGAGCAAACTCTTGGAGTTTCGCAACCGGCTCGCAACGGTCAAAAATCTCGATATTCCGAGCACAATTCCGGCCCGCAGTCTAAAACTCTACGCCCCCAGTTACGTCCTTGTGGAGGATTTCCGCGATCCGGTAGTGCCAGAATGCGATCGAGTTGCATCACCGGCAGTTAATTGCATCGCTCGAAATAGTCCTCAAGCGAACAGACATTCTCGACGAACTCGAACGCAGCCCAGTTATTTAAAAATAGATGAAACCTCATAATTTGGAATTTTTATTGATAGTAACTGGCCAGATTAAGCGGGATAAACTTTAGCAAAACAAGGCGACGGATTCGCCATATATTCGAGCCGTAATCAGAAGCCAATCGACAGGGGAGATGCAGGCAAAAATTATTGGGAAAATTGTGTTGCAATGCTAGTAACGATGATGCACGACTTTTACGATGCGCTGGCACATTTAGCAATCTATGCAGGTGCCGCACCGACGCAGCGCAAACAAATCATTAAGCGCGTTTGGATAAGTCTGAAAAAACTCAAAGAATGCGCGCACCATACCCCCATCGATTACCAGCACAAGCTCGAGCTGGTTGAGGCAGAATGGCTCCGCGTTTTAGGGAAGAAAGCAGAAGCAATGGAACTTTACGATCGAGCTATTGCTGGAGCTAAAGCTAACGAATATTTGAATGAAGAAGCTCTCGCCTGCGAACTTGCTGCTAAGTTTTACCTGTCATTGGGAAGAGAAAAGATTGCCAGACTATACATGATAGACGCCTATGATTGCTATGTCCGCTGGGGAGATCCAGCCAAAATTGATGACTTAGAAAAATGCTATCCTCAATTGTTGTCACCGATTTTGCAGCCAGCAAAACAGGCTGCAAATTCATTAGCAACTTTCGCAACACCTGCTAACCAAAATCAATCGCTGCATCCATCTATTCATCCGTCTGTGTCGGGGAGCGTCTCAGATTTCGGAAGTTTTTCAACTCTGCTAACAGCTTGTCAAGCGCTGTCTAGTGAAATAGAACTCGATCGCCTGATTGCTAAACTGATGCAACTGGCGGTGACAAATACAGGAGTTGACAAAGCAGTGCTGATTTTGCCCAAGGGTAATCAATGGGAAATCGCTAGTGCGATCGCGATCGACGACAATTTGGGTGTCCAGCGGGCGATCGGCTTACCATCCGCAACACTCGATGAAAACAGCGATATCCTGCCCCTGAAAATTGTTGACTGCGTTAAAAACTTATTGAAACCTGTGATTGTGCGGGACATAGCTGAAAAATGTGATTGGGATTCCGACTCTTACATCCTCAAATACAAACCACAGAGCGTGTTGTGTTTGCCGATGCTCCATCGAGGTAAATTAGTCGGCATTTTGTATCTAGAAAATCGGTTAAACGCAGGAGTTTTTACCCGCGAGCGCCTGCAATTTCTCAATCTCCTGTGTTCCCAGGCAGCCATCAGTTTGCCAAATGCTCTGCTCTATCATAAATCTCAGGATTACAGCCAAAAATTAGAGCGATTGCTAACAAAATTCAGCCGCACCGAAGCTCAGCTTGCCGAGCAGAAACAAATGCTGCAAGCGATTCTTGATGTCGCTCCGATTTGGATTTGGATGGTTAATCCTCAGGGAAAAGTACAGTTTTTTAACAAGACATTTTGTCAAGATATCGGCCTGCCTCTGAGCGCTTTCCTAGCTGTCGATCATTACCAAGAGATACTGGGGGAAAATGCAGCCGGGTGTATGGTTTCCGATGCCGCCTGCCTTGCCCAAGATTTGCCGCATTACTCCAGCGAAACTATCACATTGGTAGACGGCAAACAACACTATCTAGAAGTCACGAAAGTGCAGTTAAAAAATTCCGAAGGCGAGACTATCGGGATTATTGGTTTGGGCGTTGATGCCACCGCTCGCAAGCGCTCAGAGGAACTTTTGCAACAGCAAAATCAGCGCCTAGAACAAGCTTTAAAAGATTTACAGCAAGCACAGTTACAGCTCGTACAAAACGAGAAAATGTCGGCTTTGGGTAATTTAGTCGCCGGAGTCGCCCACGAAATCAACAATCCCATTGGGTTTGTTGCTGGCAATTTAAACGAAGCTAAAAGGAGTTTCGGGGATGCTATGGAACACTTGGAATTGTATCGCTCCGGTGCGCCAAAATCGGAAATTGCCGACCACGCCCAAGAGATAGACCTCGATTATATCTTGGCAGATTTACCGAAGATGATTGATTCAATGCAAGTCGGGTGCGATCGCATTTCCAGCATCAGCACGAGTTTGCGTACCTTCTCCCGAGGCGACAAAGACTACAAAGTTGCTTTTAATATTCACGACGGCATTGATAGCGCCCTTTTAATTTTGAAACACCGCCTCAAAGCCAACGAACACCGCCCGCAGATCGAAGTGATGGCTAAATACGGCAGCCTCCCAAAAATCGAATGTTTTCCCGGTCAATTGAATCAAGTTTTCATGAACCTGCTTGCGAATGCGATCGATGCTTTAGAAGAGTCAAATCTCGGACGCACTTTTGACGAAATTGCTGCCAATCCCAACCGCATCATGATTTGCACTGATGTACTGGAATCTGGGTACATTAAAATTAAAATTGCTGATAACGGAACCGGGATGGAAGCAGAAGTGAAAGAGCACATATTCGACCATTTGTTCACGACAAAAGGTGTCGGTAAAGGAACTGGATTGGGGTTGGCAATTGTCCATCAGATTGCGGTAGAAAAACATGGCGGCACTATCGAAGTGAATGCAGAGCCTGGAGTTGGGACTGAGTTTGCGATCGTTTTGCCTGTGAAAGGATAAATTTTAATTAAACTTAAATGTTTTTGGGGCGATCGCGTGATAACATTTTATTTTACCTGTCAACTGTCAACTGTCAAGTGTCAACTGTCAACTGTCAATTCTCTTGGAGGGTTTTTTAAATGCCCTACAGCCAATTTAGGCTCGAACAAATCAAGTCAGAATTTGGAATAACTCTCTGCGAGCAATTCGGACTTTTTGCAGAGATTCCTGATGCTAGTTACAGCCAGTTTTTGTCCGAAACCCTAGAGTACAATATTCCGCTAGCTCTAGCAATTAACTCTGAAAAATCTCGCTCTGAAATGATTGTAGCGCCAATTTTGATTGAACTCAGAAAACAATTTGACAATGGAATAGGCTTATTTTCTGGTAAAGATTTTACGGTAGATACCCAAAGAGGTTTAAACGGATTTTGCGATTTCCTGATTAGCAAATCGCCGGAACAATTAATTATCGAAGCGCCCGTTATTGCTTTAGTCGAAGCCAAAAATGATAATATAGAATCTGGTTTGGCTCAATGTATGGCTGAAACGATCGCAGCTCAGTTGTTTAACCAACAAAAAGGTAATGAAATTAAGAAGGTTTACGGAGTTGTGACAACGGGCAGTCTCTGGAAATTTATGCAGCTAGAAGACCAAACTATCTCGCTCGATATAAATGAGTATTTTGTGGGGAATCCTGGCAAAATCATCGGTATTTTGAAAAGTTTTATCGAATAAGACTGTACAAAAGGTTGGTAGTGAGGACTTTAGTCCTTTCTCAAATCAGATCGCTAAATTCCAAGAGCACTGAAAAAGTCAGAATTATTGGCTAAAAACAATGAGTTTCCTGCAAGGAAAGGGCCTCCGCTACTTGAGTAAATTTCAGTGCCATTGGACATCAGCCGTCGGATGGATGCGGACTGAAGTCCTCACTACGAACCCATCTTACAGTTTGTAGTGAGGACTAAAGTCGTCGGATGGATGCGGACTGATGTCCTCACTACGAACCCATCTTACAGTTTGTAGTGAGGACTAAAGTCGTCGGATGGATGCGGACTAAAGTCCTCACTACAAACCTTTTCTAATTTACTAAGTTGGTAAACTTAATTTTATTACCTGTCCAACTGATACCTCGTGCTTGTGCGTCGCTACTACCACTGCACCTTCTAATCGCGGATCGTAACATCCAACCCAAGCCGCAGGATGAGATTCGTGCACTAAATACCCGTACAGCCAAATTGCTCCTCTACCTTCAATGACAATTCCTTGGCTAAATTGAACGTCTTGAGGAATTTTCAAACCTTGTAAATCTTCGGGTGTGATAATACCGTCTTGAGTTGTAATTCGCAAGCGCAAATGTTGGTAGGCTAAACCGTCTTGAGTTTGATTGGGGATTATTGTTAATTCAATAGGGTTCATTAGGATGCAGAAATGTTGAATGCTGTTTTCAGTTGACAGTTGACAGTTGACAGTTGACGCAAGGAGGGCGACCTTTACGTGGAAGTCCGAGGATTGGAGTAATGAATAGTCTGATTTTAATTTCTCCCGATCGGGCTTTGGGCTTTCAACCAATTCTTTCTGGTAAGGAAGAAGGAAGAATGCTTATAGTAGCTCATTTTGGAGGCATCTGTATTTGACGTTTAATTAGGTGGATTTACTTAAAATCATATACCTT
Source organism: Microcoleus sp. Aus8_D2 (assembly GCF_036702665.1). Classification (NCBI taxonomy): domain Bacteria; kingdom Bacillati; phylum Cyanobacteriota; class Cyanophyceae; order Oscillatoriales; family Microcoleaceae; genus Microcoleus; species Microcoleus sp. Aus8_D2. The sequence goes on along the minus strand of NZ_JAUBUN010000003.1, from coordinate 78,794 downwards.
GTTTAGGGCAAATTGGGAATTCGATCGCCAATTTTCAATCCCAACTGGGCCGCCCTACCGCCTTTGATCTCGATCGCTCCGTCAACTGGAAAATCCGGGCCGTAGCTGGGGCAGGTGTCGCTCAAACACGGCGGTACGTTGGGAATTATCGCCTGCACGATGCCTTCGCGCAAAAAAATCATATCGAGCTCGATTTGCACGTTTCTCATCCAGAAACCCACATTTCGCGGGGGGGCGATCGGGAAAAGCATTCCCCTGTCATCCGGTAATTCTGTCCGAAACATTAAGCCAATTGCTTGTTGTTGCGGAGTTTTCGCCACTTCTAGTCCGATCCTCTGCGAGGGCTCCGCTAACGCCCGATCGCCCAAAACAGCATTCACAGAAACTGGCAAAATCTGACCCATATCCATCCCGCCAAACAGCGATATAAAGTTGGATTCAGTCAGATTAAATCTTCCCGAAACGACTCCTAAATAGTTGCCAGAATTTTGATCTTGCATAACAGTTTGGTTATTAGAAACAGAAATGTTCAAATCGCTAAACTTAATGCCATCGGTCAAGACAATTTTATCATTGCCGTTGCCAAAATCTGTAATTACATCCGCTTGGGCGACAGTAGATGCGGCGGAGGTTCTTTCAATCACAAATAAATCATCGCCCGCGCCTCCTGTCAAGATATCTTTGCCTTCGCCACCGATTAGCAAATCGTTACCCCGATCGCCCTTAATCGCATCTTCACCTTGTCCTCCATAGATTGTATCGCTTCCCTGGCCGCCAAACAGCGTATCGGCGCCTTCGTTTCCGGCGATCGAGTCATTGTCGCGATCGCCAAAAATCAGGTCATTTCCCGCCAAACCTTGAATCGTATCATTACCCGCAAATCCTCTAATCGTATCGCTGTTGGGACTTCCCAGCAGAAAATCGAAGCCGAAAGTACCGCCAATGTTAACCATTTTGCGTTTAATGATACGTTTAATAAGAGGAAGATTTGGCGATCGGCATCCGCCAACCGGTACCAAAAGCTCGATCGCTAATTTTCAAACCAGGCGCTGCTTGTCGCCGTTTAAACTCCGATTGCCTGACTAATTTTACTACACGCTGAACTACGGCTTCATCGTGTCCCGCCGCGACAATTTCTTGGACTGATTCGTGATGTTCGATTAACCGCTGCAAGATGTCATCCAAAACATCGTAAGCAGGCAAAGAATCTTGGTCAACCTGTCCCGGTTTCAGTTCAGCACTCGGCGCTTTATTGATAATATTAACCGGAATTATTTCGCTGTCAGGGGACGGGGGCACCGCACCTACATCTCCGCCCGCATTCAGCCACCGACAAAGCGAATAAACCCGAGTTTTCGGCACATCAGAAATGACGGCCAATCCGCCATTCATATCGCCGTAGAGAGTGCAGTAACCCACCGACATTTCCGACTTATTGCCGGTGGAAAGCAGCAAATGTCCGAACTTGTTAGAAATTGCCATCAACAGATTGCCGCGAATCCGCGATTGGATATTTTCTTCAGCAATCCCGAAAGTGGTATTGACAAACAAATCGGCGAGAGTGCGATCGTAAGTTTTCATCAAATCGCCGATCGGCAATAGTTCGATCGCAATTCCCAGATTTCGGGCTACTTCCAAAGCATCATTGACAGAATGATCCGAACTGTAAGGAGAAGGCATCAGCACCCCCAGCACATTTTCCGGCCCGATCGCACAACTAGCGATCGCCGCCACCAAAGCCGAATCTATCCCCCCACTCAAGCCAAGTACAACCTTATAAAAACCGCACTTGCGAACATAATCTCGGACTCCCAAAACCAAAGCCGCCCAAATTTCTGCATCCCCAAATGGCGGTTCAAAACTTAAATCGGTTTTTGTTGTGGAACGGGCATCTTGCCCGTTCCCGCCACTGCTAATTAAACCTAATTTTTGTTCTTCACATAATCCCAAATCACTTGTCGAACGGGCATCTTGCCCGTTGCCACTACCAATTAAATCTTGTTTATTTTCGTCATATTCCACCACCGCCCAATCAGTTTCAAAAGAAGCCAATACCTGAATCAAATCACCCTTTCGATTCACAGCAAAACTGCTACCATCAAAAATAATATCATCATTTCCCCCTACCTGATTAGCGTAAATAATCGGTATCCCTGAGCGGCTGACACTGTGCTGCAACATCGCCGATCGCACTTCCCGCTTCCCGACAGAATAAGGCGATGCCGACAAATTCACCACTAAATCCACGCCCACTTTTGCCAAATCGGAAATAGGATCGCCCGCGTAACTGCGTTTACCCCAAAACTCCTCATTGTTCCACAAGTCTTCACAAATTGTCACGCCGATTTTGACTTCGCCAACAGTCAAGTAATTGCTGTCATCTCCCGGTTCAAAATATCGGTCTTCATCAAATACATCATAAGTCGGCAACAAGCGTTTATGAAAAACTTGTTTAACCGCGCCATTTAGCAACAAAACAGCGCTGTTAAACAATGATTTTCCGCCGAGTTTCACAGCATGAGGATTAGGTACGACAGTGCCGGCGATGACTGCCAACTCCGGCGGCAAATCTTGCGCCAGTTGCTGCAACTGTGCGCCTGCGGCTGCAATGAAACTCGGATTCATCAACAAATCTCGCGGCGGATAACCGCTCAGGGAAAGTTCCGGTGTTAGCAATAGGTTTGCACCCTCAACCTGCGCTTTTTTCGCAGCCTCCAGAATGAGGTTGGAGTTGCCAAAGATATCACCAATCGTCGGGTTGAGTTGTGCGATCGCAATTTTCATATCACCAATTCACCTCATAAATCTTGCTAACAGTCCGCCCGGGCGGACTTAATTTCCTATATTCCTACATTTGAATCTAGGGAAACATTACTCAGATTTGTAATGTTTGAACTCTTCCTCAATATAATAATTTACCAAATCCCGGTAAATATTTTCAACCACATCAGGATTCAAACCTGATTCTATCGCCCACTCGCGCCGCTGCTGTAACATCTCATGAAAGCGATCGGGCGATCTCACGCTAGCTTCACTCGTTTTGAACCTTGCTGCTGCGATGACGTATTGAAATCTCTTGCTCAAAGCATCGATCACTTCTCGATCGATGATATCAATTTCCTCCCGAACCTCGTGAATATTAGCACATTCATCAGGGTCTTTCATCTGCTGCACTCCTTAATAGCTTATTTTTTAATGTTACTAAATTGAGCCCTGAATGTCAGTCGATTTTCCATTTTTCGATTTTCCATTTTTCGATTTACTTGCAGCGCAGAGAATCTGGGAGCTTGAATAAGAGTCTAAAATTTTAGGATCGACCCTAAGCGCTCGGGGGCTTGTACCTGTTTTTTGAGCGGGGTCATGTAGGGAACAGCTAAATAAACACCAGCGGCTTATTTTTGAAAGGAGCAAAAGCTGCCGCATCAAAGCGGTACAAACTCGCAGGGCGGCCGGCCCCCCGCGAAACCTTAACACCCGTATCGCACAAAAAACCCAATTTCAACAATCGAGTTCTAAAATTAGAATAATCCGCAAAATTCTCCCCCAAAATAGTCGTATAAAGTTGATACAAATCGCTCAAAGTAAAAAGCTCTGGCAAAACTTCAAAAGCTACCGGGCTGTATTCAAGTTTGTTGCGCAGTCGTCGGTATCCGTATTCGAGAATTTGATTGTGATCGAAGGCTAGCTTAGGAACTTGTTGCACGGGATACCAAGCAATGCCGCCGACGCGGTGGCCGACACCCGCAACGACACTCCCAGCAATTAACTCAGCTTCCTCAAACCGAACTAAAGCAAAATAACTCACCGAAAGATAGCGATCGCCCCTGGTGAATTCTCTCGGATCGCGCCCCGGTTCTCCAAAAGTATAGAGTTGCTCCAGATACAAATTTTTGACCCGAATTTTCTCAGACAAAATCCGGTAAGCTGCATTTTCCAGAGACTCTCCGTGGCGCACCAAAGTACCCGGAAGGCTCCAAGAATCGATAAACGGTTCGTCTTGCCGCATTACCAACAGTACCAACAAGCGGTTCTGCACGGTATCGACGGAGAAAATCACATTATCTACTCCTACTTTAAAGTCAGCTAATGAGCAACCTTCGCTCTTTTTTGTGCCTCGTGCCATGCGTACAAATGCTCCCGATTAATGTAATCTTCGATGGTCGGAGTTAGGGCGTCCGTGTCTCCTGTTTCGCGATAGGAGGTAGAAGAAACATCGGGAGCATTCAAAGATGCGATCGCCACTTCTGCACCCATGCGCCTCAACTGCCACAAATCTAATTGTTCTGAGGGATAACCAGGCCGCGGTACTATCAACAACTCCACTTCTTTTAACAACTGTTCAAATTTGTACCAGCGAGGCAGTTGTCCCACCAAGTCCGAACCGATGACCATCGTCAATTCTGCATCCGGCCACTGCAATCTTGCTTGTTCCACAGTTTCTAGCGTCCTCGGACTGCTGAGTTCTGGATGCAAGCAAAGATTGTGTCTGGGCGAATTAATTTCTTGAATGATTAACAGCAGCATTGCCGATCGATGTTCGAGGGATGTTTGGTGCGACTTGAAAGGATTGTCCGACGCCCAAACTGCTACCCAATCAAAATACTGAGAAAGCCAATTCAGGATTGTTTTGTGTCCCGCAGTAGGAGGATCGGCGCTGGTTCCAAACAAGGCAATTTTCTGCATAGGGAATGGGTAATTGGGCATTGGGAATGGGGCATTGGGAATGGGGCATTGGGAATTGGTAATCGGTAATTACTCGTTACCAGGCTCCAGCCTGGTAATGCAGATCAGTCGGCTCTGCCGACCTTTTCAAGAGCGAGGCAGAGCCTCTGGATCGGGGTTCCCAGGCTTAGCCTGGGAACCAGTTAAAACGTTTCGTAGTGCGGACTTCAGTCCGCGCAGCCGAGCGGACTGAAGTCCGCACTACGAACCGTTTACTCGTTTTACTCGTTACCAGGCGAACAACAATGACTGATGACTAATGACTGCTGACTACTGACTACTGACTGCTGACTACTGACTAATGACTAATGACTAATGACTAATGACTTTTTTTAGTTTCTTGAGTAAGAATCTGCAAATCCCTAGAAATTTCCACCGGCGGCGAAATCGGGTTATCTAGTTGGCGAGTTTGTGCGGGCAGACTGGCGACAGAAGCAGCAGTTCGTTTAGCGATCGCCTCCAAACTTTCCGGGCCCTGCACTCGTTTGCCCTCCTTGACAACCAATTGCATTAATGGTAAGTGAGTATCCGAATTGTGAATAGTTTCCCCGGACAATCCCAAACAATCTCCGAGCATTGCCCCATTTTGAATATGTCTAAAAATTTGCTTTCTTCCTGGATATGTTACCTTGCCGCTGGCCTCCTTCATCACCGGCATCCCGTCAATTTCCACCAACTTATAAACACCGTTGACAGGCGAACCGCTGACTAACTTGGTTCCCAAACCGTAACCGTCAATGCAAGCGCCTGCACTTTTTAATTTAGCAATTTCTAGCTCGTCCAAATCGCCGCTAGCAATAATTGGCACGCCCGGAAGGATCGATCGCACTTCCCGAGACAATTTTACCAAATCCCCCGAATCCAGCCGCACGCCTTGCAAGGGAATTTCACCGCTGTTTACTCGCGACGCCAACATCCGCGCCGCCGCCACAGTATCATAGGTATCGATCAGCAGCGGTGCCCCGGGAAAATAGCGGTGAAAAGCTGCAAACGCCTCGTCTTCGCTGCCTTCGAGAGCAGCCACAGCCATTACCAGAGCATGAGCGATCGTACCCACAGGCTGGCGGCCCAACTTCAAAGCAGCCAAAACATTAGAAGTTCCATCGAACCCAGCAGCCAGAGCCGCCCTCGCCGCCCACACAGCAGCTTGAGGCCCAAAAGCCCTGCGCGTCCCGAATTCCAGCAACTTAGCCTCCGGGCCCGCCACATCGCGCAGTCGCGCAGCCCGCGTCGCAATTAAAGTTTGATAATTGATCGCATTCAACAAATAAGTTTCGACTAACTGAGCCTGCCACAGAGGAGCCTCGATCCGCAATAGAGGTTCGTTGGCAAATACCGCCGTCCCCTCCGGCACCGCCCACACATCCCCAGTAAAGCGGGCTGTAGCGAGTAGATCCCAAAATCGCTCCGGGGCTCCGGCAAAAATTCCGGTGGACTGCAAGGCTTGAATTTGTGGCCCAGAGAACCGAAATTTCTCTAGATAGTCGATCGCTTGAGCTAAACCCATGGCGATCGCATAACCAAAACCCTCTGGTAGCCTGCGCGCGAACAATTCAAAACTCGCAGGGCGATCGTCGATCCCTTCCCCGACGTAACAAGCCGCCATCGTTAGCTGGTAGAGATCGGTCAAAAGGCTGTAATCTGCTGGGGAAACCGTCAGTTCCCGGTCTTCTAAAATTTCCTCAAAACCTGTGAGGTACAGGCTTTCTGTCGCAGTTTTCATAGCGAAAAACCCCGGACAAACTTCGTTTTTTTAATTATAGTGACAACTACCATATCTTTTTGTAAAAATTTGATTAAGATTGCTGATAATATCTGAAATTTTCCTGATTTACGCCCTTTGATAGCGGGTGTCAGGTGAATTTATGGATTAATATTATGGTATAATCAATTAAAATATCGATTGAACAATCTCAGCAATTAACCCAAAGAACTCAAGCGTTGCGGTTTTTTTAGGAAAATATTTCGTTGCAGCCCTCGATCGAAGTTAAAAAACCGGGTTTTGAAGGGCGTGCAGCGCCTGTTTGGGTTGAGCCAAGAAAAATATATCAGGAAACCGGGGCGATCGCCCAAAAACGCGCCATTTCTCAAAGCTTCAGTTTGCTTCGATGTTGCAGACTAATAAGTAATTAAAACAAATATTACTAAAGCGATCGCAAGACAGAAACTCAGACTAATCTATAAAGTATCAACAGCCAGAAAAGAGAGGCGGTTCTTATGAATCTTTCTAAATCTGTGGTAGGCGCAATGCGTTACGTTTCGGAAGCTGCATCGAGGATTTTTAGACGGAGCGATGACGATTATCCGGCTACTGGCGTTCAACCTTTTGAAGGTACGCCACCCAAAGGCTCTAAATGGGACAGATGAAAAGCCGATCGGGCTTTTATAGCGAGGTAGGCAAAGACATTCGTCTCACACAATAACGGTAAATTTTTCAACTACTTTTAAGTATCTTAAATTTGCCCCAGCTAAACTTTGTTTGGCTGGGGTTTTGCCTTTATAAATTGGTAGTGATGACGTTAATGTTCAGAGTTTTATGAGGACTGAAGTCCTCACTACGAACCAATTACCCAAAATTGATTGAGCAAAAAGGCGATCGCCCCACTACCGATCGGCACAGTCAAATTGTCAATTCCCAACTTAGACACCGACTCCAAAGTAGCAGCAACCAAAGCCACAATTGCTGACACAGCCAAAGTTTGCCAAACTGCGCCGCCAACCGCTAGCAAAATCAAACTGCTAACAGCAAAACTCACCAAATACATAGTTGCAGAACCTTCCCAACTCTTCTGCATTCCCCAAACTCGATAAAGATGTTTGCCGTATTTCTGGCCGATGACAGCAGCCAATCCGTCGCCCCAAGCCATCACTAAAATGCCCAAAGCAGCGTATTCCTGATGTTGCATCGGCCAAAACCAAGCGACGAGAACGCTAATACTCACAGCATAGAAAAAAGTCCCGAAACTCTTGCGGTGGATACTGTTAAGACTCGGCAAAATCGGAACTTGGTAGGAAATTAGGGCGATCGCACCAGCCAAAAAACCAGCCGAAATCCCCACCCAACCGGGAATTTCCAGCCACCAAGCCAGCAAAATCACGTTTCCAGTACCGATGTGAACCACCTTCCGCGATACCTCCGCATCGACAGCAGTAAAGCGGTTTAACCCTTCAGCCACCAGCAAAATCACGCCCAACCAGGCTCCCACGAGGGAAATTTGTAACCACACAGTCGGAATTTCAGACAATATAAACACGATATTTAGGAAAAACTGCGATCGGGCACTGTTTACTACTTTAGTGGAAAGGCGATCGCGATCGTTGAGGGTGCGATGTTAAAAAGCGCTACAATTGACCCTGTTTCGGAAGCTGCTTAAATTTGGAGATGCTCAGAGAAATCGATCGAGATATTTGGGTTGCCGAACACCCGTTGCGGTACTTTGGACTCAGCGTTGGCACGAGAATGACGGTAATTCGGCTGGCTAATCGCGAGTTAGTCGTTATTTCTCCGATTCAAGTCAATGATACAATAGTGAGTCAGCTTGGCGAACTGGGAACGGTCAGCCACATCATAGCGCCCAATCTGTATCACTATTTGTTTGCAGCCAATTTCAAAAAGCTCTACCCAAACGCGAAATTCTGGGCTGCACCGGGTTTGGCAGCTAAAAAACCAGATTTGTCGATCGATCGAACCATCCAGGGTGAAGCAAATAGTTTATGGAACGGGCTAGAATATATTTTTTTCTACGGATTCAAAACCGTTAGTTTAAGAGGTTTTGATTTACTGAATGAATGTGTTTTTTTTCATGCTGCAAGTCGCACTCTGATCTTAACTGACACTGCCTTTCACTTTGATGAGAGTTTCCCAATCATCACACAATTTGCGAGTCGAGCGATCGGCGGATATAAAACTTTGAGTCCATCGATCTTGGAGCGAATTGCGACAAAGGATAAAGAAAAAGTTAGAGAGTCAGTTAAGAAGGTTTTAGGTTGGGACTTTGAGCGAGTAATTGTCGCTCATGGCAGCATCATCGAGACTCAGGGAAAGCAAAAGTTTAAAGAGGGATACGAGCAGTTTTTAGGTTGCTCTGTGAATGTTTGAAATTAGAGGACAATAGGTGTGATTAGTATACAATATGTCTTAATTATTCATGAAGTAGAAAATTATCCAGCTTGGAAAAAAGTATTTGACCATGCTGCAAGCATCAGAAAAAAAGCTGGCGAGCGCTCCTATCAGGTTTTGAAGTATGAGAATGAACCCAACAAAATTGTTCATTTCTCGGCGTGGACATCCACAACAGATGCCAGGGCATTTTTTGAGTCGCCTGCACTGGTTAAAATTAGAGAAGAAGCGGGAGTCAAAGCTCCTGAATTTATCTATTTAGACCAATTAGAGTCAGGCGTATTGTAAAAGACATATAGCAATCCTAAATGATTCAGATAAATTTGTAGGGGTAGTGGATGGTGCGTGGCTACCCCCTATCTACCAGGGCTCTTCAAGGGGCCCGATCGCCCCTACAATAATTATGCAAATGATTTAGGATTGCTATATTTGTATAATGTCAGTTGTTCAAACTAGGTTGTTAAGTTTTAAATATGTATGACGGTAGCTACTACCAGCTAATGGCTGAGTATAATTGCTGGATGAACCAAAATCTATATTCTGTCTGCTCAGGAATTCCTGATGAACAACGCAAACAGGATGTTGGTGCATTTTTTAAGTCGATTCATGGCACTTTGAATCACTTATTGTATGGTGACAAAGCATGGATGGGTCGTTTCACTCTTCAGCCATTTTCGGTGACTGCAATCGGTCAAGAACTGTATGCTGATTTTGATGTTTTGAGAGCAGAACGGGAGACAACCGATCGCCAAATTATACAATGGTCTAGCCACCTTAGTTCTGACTGGCTGAGTCAACCGTTTGAATACACAAGCAATGTAGACGGTAAATGTCGCGTGCTACCGACTTGGGTTTTGGTGACACATATGTTCAATCACCAAACTCACCATCGAGGGCAACTTACCACACTGTTAACACAACTTGGCTACGATCCAGGTGTTACAGACATTCCCTGGCTACCCGCTATATCATTGGGATAATTTATGCTCGTCAAGAAGACTCGGCGGTTGAAACCAGGTTTATACAAACAATGTCCGCGCCTTCGCCGACTAAAGAAAATCAAGAATTAAAACCGCCGTTTCGCTAGATTTTGTCTCCATAAATGTGATTTTAACCGTACACTCTTCAACCTGCTCCCGTCACGTGAGTGTCTGTATAGACGCGGTTTCAACCGCCGTCTCAACCGCCCGGTATTGTCTCGAAATCATCTTTCACAACTACCGTTTCAACAACTCTCGCACGATCGCAAAAGCTCTCCCCCGCCACTCCACCGGCAGCAGCGACAATCCCAAAGCAGCCCACATTTTCGCCTCAGAAACCGACTTCCCAGCTCGCACCATCCGTCGCCCTTTTTCAGTTTCTCCCACCTCAATCAGCCGCAAACCTAGCGCTAATTGAGTTTCTGCAAGCCTCTCGATCCTGACTGTTTCCAACTTCTCCGAGTCAAATTCGTAGCTGGTCAAATAGCGCAATTTATCGCTCAAATACGGAATTGCCCGATCGCATCCTTGCTGTCCTGCATGAAATCGATACTCCATCAACAGCTCCGGCAAGTAATAGCACTTTTTGCCCGCAATTGCAAGTCTTACGAACAAATCGTTATCTTCGCAGTTTTGCCAATTTGGCCGCAGAAATCCGACTGCTTCCAGCGCGCGGCGCCGAAACAAAGTCGCGCCTATTTGCAAACTCTGTCTCAGAAAAACTGTGGATAGCAAATCTTCAATAATTCCCGCCGACAACTCGGTGCGCCCCCACCGCTGCGAATTCAGTTTTGTCTCGTTTTCGTCAATATTATTGTGAATGTCGATCGCCCAATGGTCGGTACTGACAAAATCTATGCTGGGGTCTTTATCTAAAATAGCAGATGTCCGCTCTAGAAATTGCGCGGTCAGGCGATCGTCATCGTCAAACTTGATAAAATATTCGCCCCTAGCCGCCGCAAAGCCCGATCGCATATTATTGCTTTTGCCGATATTCTGCGGGTGTCGAATGTAGCGAATCGGGCGATCGACAAATTCCGACATCAACAGCGCAGTGCTGTCAGTCGAACCGTCATCGCAGACAATTAATTCAAAATCTGTATAAGTTTGATCTAGCACGCTGGCGATCGCACTAGCCAGCAAATGCACTCGATTGTAAGTAGGAATGCAAACACTAATTTTCGGCACTACGACTATTTTCAATTTGAGATTGTGGAAAAAATTCGCACCTCAGTCCAGGGAAAGAAACCACCAATGCCCTGCGCAGGCCTATGCCCTGTTTTGCCTATGCCCTGTTTGCCCTGTTTGGCCTGTTTGGCCTATGTATTTTAAGTCAAACGAGCCGTACATTCAAGAATTAACTTTTGATTCACCAAAGCAAAAGGTTGAATTTCCAAAGCGCGGCGAAAAGCTCGAATAGCACTTCTGTATTCTCCCAGAGCAGCGTAGCACAAACCCAGACCGTGCAGCGCCCCAAAATGCACCGGATTCAGTTGGAGGACAGTTTCGCAGTCGTGGATCGACTTTTTATAATTTCCTTGGGTATAGTGAAGTACGGCGCGCCGGTTCCAAGCTTCAGCAAAATCTGGCGCTTCCGCAATCAGTTTCGTCAACAAATCCAAAGCGTGGCGAACATCCCCTGCATCTAGGGAAACTTGCGATCGCCTGAGAACTTGCATCCCGTATTCACCCTTCTGGTTAAACCAAGTGCGCCAGAGTTCTGTAGTAGCCCGATCGCGCACGCTTTCGTCAGACTTTTTCAAGTCTTCGAGCAGCGCCTTGACAGATAATTCGTCCATAAGTGGGAGGATTGTTAAAAAGGTTTTATCAGTCAATTTTATCGCGACAGCGGCAACTTTATTTATCCAACATCCCATGCAGATTTTGATGCTTTCTTCGACTTTTCCCTATCCGCCAAGCCGCGGCGGAACTCAGGTAAGGACTTTTAATTTATTGCAATACTTGAGCCGGCGGCATGATGTAATTCTCGGTACAGTGCGATCGCCAGATGTCACTGACTCACAAATCGACGCATTGCGGCAGCAAGTTAAAGAATTGGCAGTTTTTCCCCACCCGCAGACACCCCCCCAACCCCCCCTTGCTAAGGGGGGGCTAAGACTCCATCAGGAGACTGAGGGGGTGTTATTTCCCCCGCCTAACCAGGAGACTGAGGAAGAATTCTTTCCTCCCCCCCTTAACAAGGGGGGGACTGAGGGGGGGTTCTTTCCTCCCCTCAATCAGGGGATCGATCGGAAAATGAACGAAATACTCGGAAAACTGCACAGATTTAGTCAATTTTTGTGGTCCGGGACGCCTCCGAACGTACTATCGAGTTACTCTCAAGCAATGCAGAATTGGGCAGACGAATTGGTAGCAGCCGGCAAATGCGATGCTGTCACCTGCGAACACAGCGTTAACGAGATTTACGTGCGTCCAGAATGGCGGCAAAAATTGCTGACAGTTGCAAATATTCACAGTTCCGTTTGGGGAACTTGCAGGGAAATGTTAGCCACCGGCACTTCCCAAAACCCCCTGCGCGATCGACTAAATTTACCCCTACTCGCCCGCTACGAAACACGCTACTGTGCCAAATTCTCCCGCATAGTCGCCACAACCTCCACAGACAGAGAGCAACTCCTAGAATTGCTGTCCCCTCGGGGCCTCACAGGGAAAGCAGATTTTTTTGTCCCTCCCATTGATGTGATTCCTAACGGCGTGGATTTGGCAGAATTTCCGTACCGCTCGATCGATCCTGGAGGACACACCTTAATCTTTGCAGGCGCCATGAACAATTTGCCCAATATTGACGCGGCCAGGTTTCTCAGTTTGCAAATATTGCCAAAGTTGCAGCAGCGCTATCGGGATGCTACCCTCACCCTAGTCGGGGCCTCGCCAGTCCCCGAAGTCCTCGCCTTGGGGAAACTTCCGGGAATTCAAGTAGTAGGCCGGGTGCAAAGGGTGGCAGAATATTTGCATCAGGCTGCTGTTTGTGTGGTGCCCATGCGGATTGGTTTTGGAATTAAAAATAAAACTTTGGAGGCGATGGCTGCGGGAACCCCCGTGGTTGCGAGCGATCGAGGTTTGGAGGGTTTAGCCGTCGGTGGCGGCCCAGAACCCATCAGGGCCTTGCGGGCGAACGAAGTTCAGGAGTATGTTGAGGCGATTACCAGTTTGTTTGAAAATCATCAGCTAAGACTGTCTCTGTCTCTGAACGCGCGATCGCTCGTGGAAAGCCAATACACCTGGGATATCATAGGTCGGCAGTACGATCGACTATTCCAAATTTAAACTCTAAATTCTAAATTCTAAATTCTAAAATTCGACGATGGAACACAAAATAAACTCCTCAAAAAATCGAGCCAAACCCCCAGAAAAGCCAAAAGTTGCTCCTCCTCCCACAAGACGCCGCCGCCAAACCCGACGCCCCAAAAATCTTCAAGAGCCCCAACTTCCCATACCTGCTGCGCCAACTCCCGCCAGATATCCCTGGAAAAGATTGGTAGCTAATTTGACAGCCCTCAGCGTCTTGTGCGGCTGTGCAGCTTTGATGGGAGGCGGCGCTTGGCTGAGTTACCAGCTAATTGTCGATCCCAACAGCAACAGATTGATCTCTCAGTTTGTACCTGGATGGTCGCGCTTACCTACAGGTAGCAGAGATACCATCCAAACTCTCGATCAAATCAAAGCCAGCATCCGCAAATTGGGATTCATCACCGGAGAACCCCTGCCGCTTCCCGTCGAGGAATCCGCTGATAATTCTATTTCCGATTTGCTGTTGCCGGTGATGGTGGAAAGGACTGTTAATGCTTCTACTGTTTGCAAAAATCCTTGCCGTCAAATTGTCGAACTTCGCGTGTACAAGCGAGTGCAACTTCCCGATCGCGATTCCGATACCGTGCAGTATTTTCAGCTAGCAAGTTCTGTGAATGTCGAAGGCCCGGCGGAATCTTTTGTCATCGCTTCTTTGGATGACTCTGTGTCCAACAATCAAGCCTCAAATCAGTCGCTACCGCTGACCGAACTGCGCCGCTTTGACGGCAAGCCCCCCTCATTGGGCATTTGGTTTAATGTCAGCGGTAAACTGGTGCGGGGCGACAAGAAAATTCCCTACGGACAAGTCGTTCGCTACAACCCCAGCCAAAATCATTTAATCTCGCTGTTGGATTGGGCGAGTGTCGCCGGACAAGCGCCGAATTGGCAGCAAATTGTTAAGAGCCAAAACCCCCAGTTGGCGATCGACCAAACAGTTGGTTTAGAGCCACAATTTACCATTTATCAAATTGGCCCGCGCAAATTTGTGCCGAACCCAGTTCAGTTAACGGCGATTTCTTTAGAAGAATTTGCCTTCAATGACGAGACTTATAAAAATGGGCTGCGGCTGGCGAAAAGCGGGCTGTGGTCTCCAGCATTAAATGTCATGCGTATTGCTAAGGGGAAAGCCGGTCAAAATTGGCCCGCTGTCGCACAAGCTCAGCTAGAGACGATCGAATTTCACGCTAAAATTACTCGGGCACAGGCGATCGCATCTTGGGCCAGTCCCAGCCAACAAGTTCTCGCAGAATTGATCGACGGCCGCTGGAGCCAAGCTTTACAAGTATTTGAAGCCGATCCCAGCAACAGTCACGAAATTGCCACCACCCTCAAAAATGACGGCGGGCGGATCATGAACCGCGTAGACGCCGCCTTGAGAGTCAATTCCGCCGACGCCGATGTCAAGGCTTGGGGCACCCTGATTGTAGCCTCTCAAGACGGAACTCGCGAGGCGATGAATTGGCTCGACCAGCAATCAGATACTGACAGCGAAACTCGAAGTAGAATTCGCAATTTAGTCAATAAACTTGAGGAAGCAGTTTCTCAAGCACAAAGTTTAGAAGACCACAAGAGTCAAATTATGGGTTCTGCTACTTTAATTAGCAGTATCAATCCCGCTGAGTGGCTGGAACCCGAAGCGAAAAACGAGTTAAAACTAACCGGAGAACAAGTTTGGTATCAGGTACAAGTAGCGAGTTTTTATGACGGCACCCGCTGGGTTAATCCCCCCTTTGCAGATGTAGAAGTGCGCTCTTTTCCTGCTACTCAAATCAAGTGGTTGTGGGGGCGGCTGGGCTTGCAGGCTGACCCCAAGATTAAGATTGAGGTAGCAATGGCTAACGGTCAACAAAGAGTCGCTGTGGGAACCGTCAAAGCGGTGCAGATTCAAGACGGAAATCTGCGCTTGCTGGCGGCCGTGGACAGGCGCTCCTGATCTGGCAAAAAGCATTCAGCACAGGGAAAAGTCCCGGACGCACTCTTGACACGAAGAAACCGGGTTTTTTACCATTTCTGCCCGTCGCAGCAGAAGTATTTCCGTAAAACAACCCGGTTTCCGGCCACCCGTGCGTCCAAAACTAGGAAGCAGGAAAAAGTTTTCCTTTCCCCCCTTTCCCAATCCCCCCTATCAATCTCAGACAACAATTTTGTTAAGTTAATTTACACCACTTCCACACCAAAACCCAGAGATGTTACATCGCGCCCTTTTTAGAGAGTGCTGCAATCATCTGTCGTTTCACTGCTTTAGCCCAAAGCTCAAACTCCAAACTGTTGATGTTGTTAATTTTCACTTCCTCAACAGGCTGATGTGGGGCTTCCTTCTGTGCTGTAGTCTCCATTTTTTTTCCTCATCCAAAAAATGTTATTAGTCGATCGTAAGCAGTGAGCATCATACCTCTATTTTATGTACTAATTGCTGCCATTAGTTATACTAAATACATAGAAATTAACCATAATATGCAGTAAATACATCTAGATAATGCAATTTGTGAATACTCTGTCATAAATCCTGTAACCCATACTATATATAGGTTTTTCCAGACATGAAAATGTGACAATTTACATGGTATGGCAATATAAAACCAATAGTTATGTTAGTAAACTTAATTTTAAATGAATGTATTGGTATATACAGCAATAAAATATTTTATTGAATTTACATAGTGCCGTAAAGCCGATCGCCCGCATCTCCAAGTCCGGGTACAATATAACCGTGTTCGTCCAAACGCTCGTCCACCGCAGCCACATAAATCTGCACGTCAGGGTGCTGTTCGTGAAAGTGCTCAATTCCCTCCGGCGCCGCCAGCAAGCACAAAAACTTAATAGACTTCGGATTAACTTCTTTAAGCCGATCGACTGCCGCCACTGCTGAGTTACCAGTAGCCAGCATCGGATCGACAATTAAAACATCTCGCTGTTCGATATCCTCGGGAACTTTGAAATAATATTCGATCGCCATGTGAGTTGTCGGATCGCGGTACAAACCAATATGTCCTACCCTCGCTGACGGAATCAGTTCTAAAATACTGTCTAAAAGCCCCTGACCCGCGCGCATAATCGAAACAATCACAATTTTCTTAGACGCAGCCAGCATCGGTGCATTCATTTTGGCGATCGGCGTTTGTATTTCTTCATATTTCAGCGGCAAATCTCGCGTCACCTCATAGGCTAGCAGCATCCCAATTTCTTTCAGCAGTTGGCGAAATTTCGCCGTGCTCGTTTGAGTTTGCCGCATGAGAGTTAACTTGTGCTGTATCAAAGGATGGTCGATGACAGTAACTTTAGCACTCATTTTTTGTTAAGAGTTAATTTACCTTATTATAATCCCTCCTTTCCTGGATCTGCCTGAGAATACAGAACTCGTCTTGTTTTCCCCGTTCCCCGCTACCAGACAGATCCTTTTACTACAGCTACGGAGCCTCATGTTCCAGAATTAAACCATCTTTTTCAAACAAATATCGACCGCAGAAAAATCCCGGCTCAACAAACAATTTTCCGCGCAGCCCCCGACTTTAAAAACAGAGCTTTGTTCCCGAAAAAGGCTGGAAAAAATATCGCTATTTTGTCATCGAATCCTCCGGAACAATCTTTAAATGCCATGAATCTTAGAAAGTATCAGGACAAAACAGGCATTAGTCCATCAACTAATGCTACTCGAAAAAGTCCGGAGCCAGGTACAGGTATCTAGCTCCCAGTCAGACTCTGACTGCCTTTTCAGTAAAGGCTTGCCATCTCCTAATTGGAAGGGCATCGCCTCAATCTTCCTTGAATTATTCAGGTTTGTCCTAACAAAAAAACATTAAGGAGAACATCCATGAAATTTGTAAAACTCTTGCTAGCCACAGCATTAATGACTGCTTCTATCACCCCCGCCTTTGCGGCTACTCCATCAGTTCAAATATTAGGTGCAAGCTACGGCGGTAGCGGTTGCCCAGACCGCTCAGCCAGCGTCAGCGTCAGCCCCGACGGTCAAGAACTCAGCATCCTATTTGATAAGTTTGTAGCCCAAGGAAATGTCTCAGCAGAAACCCGGAAAAGCTGCAATTTGAGCATTCCCATCAAAGTACCCCAAGGCTTCCAAATTTCTATCTACGATGCTGACTATCGCGGTTACGTTGCTCCTAGAACCAGCGGAAACCTCCGAGCCGAATACTTTTTTGCCGGAACCCGCGGCCCAGTTTTTTCTCGAAATTTCAGCGGCGAAACTAACTACAACGTTCGAGATAGCTTAGCCACTGTAGCAGATGTTTGGTCTCGCTGCGGCGACAGTGTAAATATGCGAGTAAATGCTGCGATGACAGCCAGCGGTGCCGGCACAGCCACCGTTGACTCCTTCGATTTAGCTCATCGCGGTTTAGTTTATCACGTCAAATATCGCACTTGCCGCTAAACCCAAAGCCACCAAAATCGGTTAAAAAACGATAATTAGGTTCGTAGTGAGGACTTTAGTCCGCATCAAAATTAGAGGACTAAAGTCCTTACTACAAACCTGCTTTCTTCTAGCTTATTCGTGAATTTTTAACTGGTCAAAAAATGATATAAAGGTTTGTAGTGAAGACTTTAGTCCGCATCAAAGTTAGAGGACTAAAGTCCTTACTACAAACCTTATTTTTTCTGACTTTAGTCCGGCTCAAAATTAGAGGACTAAAGTCCTTACTACAAACCTTGTTTTTTCTGACTTTAGTCCGGCTCAAAATTAGAGGACTAAAGTCC